>JAUIDF010000250.1 GCA_030429125.1 Gammaproteobacteria bacterium
CGAACGCGAGGTGGCTTGATGAAGCAGGAAACGCATCGGCATAACTCAGCCAAATTGCGCCGAAAATACCAGGCGCCTGCATTAACCCGTTTTGGCTCGATCGCGCAGATGACGCTGCAACATGCCACCAGCTTGTTTTCCGACAAGGGAAACAACAGCATGGCGCCGTTTCCGTCCTGAAGCGGTTAGGGCCTGTTCGCACGACGCTGAGCGAGTGAGTTTTCGTGCCCCCGAGAAAACGACCAATCTCGCATCGGACAAGGCGCATCGGGGCGTCATAGTGGTTCCATGGCGACGAGATGCAACGCCGTCAGGGCGAAAAAGGGCCGAAAGATCGCCGCGATCGCGTCGTGTGAAGAAGGCCTGGCCAGTCGCCCGGTCCGGATCTCCGCCTGGCGGTCACTCAGCGGCCAACCCCGACTGAGGCCATCCAGCGTTCCAGCAGTAGCGGCCGCAGGTTCAGGTAGGCGCTCGCGTCATCCAGTTCCCGGTATCTTGTTGATAGCCGCTGCGCATCCACGTACTCTCGCACCGCGTCACCGGGCCGCCAGCGGCAAAGCCAGTCCGATGAAGGTTGGGCAAGCAGGGAACGGTGGATCGTACCGAGTGGCGTCTTGCGTCGCCGGACGACGTCGGCGGGCAGCCTGTCCACCATCGTGCGGCGGAGCAGATGCTTGTTGTACAGCCACGGGATCGGCGGCAACGAGAGGACGAATTCGACCAGCTGCAGGTCCAGGTAGGGATCGCGAATCTCCGGCAGCGTGAACGGCGGCTCCAGGTAGGTGTCATCCGTGCTCCACTCCGCGTCGACGAGGTGTTCATGCACGCGCGGGTGTATGTCGTTGAGCCGTCGACTTCGTGGACCGAACATGTCCTGCCACATGTCCCGCAACCCGGTTCGCGACTCGAATGACTTCTCGATCCAGTCCGGGTAGGGATACGGCGTCGACCGGCTCCCTGTCGTCGGCCGTCGCACGCGCAGCCTCGTTCTCATGCCGGTGCCGAGGCCCGGTCGTCGACCGTACAGGCGCGCCAGGCGACGCGTGTCGATGACACGCCGGAGCAGGTCGGTGAGACCGGACGGCGCCCGGGCCGGCGAATAGCACAGCAGGCTGTCCGCTGCTTCGCCCTCGAGAACCACGTTTGCATGTCGTGCGGCGGCTCGGTACAAGGCCAGCCAGGTGCCTGCGCTGTAGACCTCCAGCGGCCGCGTGGTGGCGATGTCGGGCTCGAGCATGGGATGCTCGTCCGCGCAAACGGTGTCGAGCCCGATGCCGAGGTGATCGGCTACCTTGCGCGTGAAGCAAATCTCGTTGCCGGGATGCACCCGGTCGTAGTACACCGTGACGGCATGCGCGGCGCCGGCGGCCGATGCGGCTACACGCCCACCGCACAGGGTGGCGGCGATCGACGACGAGTCCATGCCGCCGCTCAATGCCACCGCGATCCGTTCGCCGCGAACGCGGCGCGAAACGGCCGACTCGAATTGCTCGTCGAAGGCCTCCACGATGTCGGTTTCGCGTCGCGTGCCGATGGGTTCCACGTGCAACGGAAAGTCCCAGAACCGCCGAATCGTCAGCCGGTCGTTTTCGAATGCCAGCCAGTGTCCCGGCGGCAGTGCGTGAACGCCCTTCAATGCGGTGAGCGATCGGTCGTGCCAGGTGTGGTCGCCGAACAGCAGGAATGCCCCGATCGCTTCATCGTTCAGGGTGCGGCGGATCGCCGGATGGGCGAGGATGCTGCGCAGGCGATTGGCGACCAGCAGCGAACGACCGACCCGGGCGTAGTACAGCGAACGGCAGCCGAACCGGTCACGGCCGCAAAAGAGTCGACGCCTGTCGGCATCCCAGAGCGCGAACGCGAACTCGCCGGTGAGTCGGCTTGGGCCATCGGTGCCGAAGGCGTCGTAGGTCACGGCAATGCGTCCGGTATCGTCGTGAGGATCGGTGCGCGAACGGTTGGCGGCGTCGCGTGCCTGGCCCGTGCCGGGCAGGCAAGCCGCGTCGATGCGCGCACTGGCGACCACGGCATTACCCTGGCCGGAGCGAGCCGGGCGGGTGGCCTGGCTCGCGCGGATGTCGGCCGGACGCGGCGCCTCGGCCATGGCGATACCTTCGCCGCGGTGGACGTGAGCGTCGCTGCCGTCGTGACGCAGCAGCGATTGCACCATGCGGTCGAAGTTCGCCGTATCGACGGCCCCGCCTGCCGGGACGGCCATGGCAATGAACTCACTCAACGCGAGAAGTTCCGCGCGATGCGCCTGGCGAAATCCATGGCCTGCGCCAGCGAATCGAATGCTCCGCCGAAGGCCTCCCGCAAGTGCAGCGCGACCTCGCGAACGGTCGCGTCGCCGCCACGCATCATGGCCAACGCCGCCTGGGTCATCTCGCCTTCGGTCGACAATACCGGTCGCGCATCGTCGCCGAGTTCGGCCAACTGCGCCGGCGAGAACACGTCGCCGAGGAAGGTGGACTGCCGCCTGTCGGTCACTTGCCGCTTTCCATGCACCTCGGTTCGCCATGTATACACGTAGTCGTCGACGACCAGCCGGGCCGACAGGGAAACACGAACCTTGTCGCCGGCATCGAGCGTCAAGGGCTGTTCGAAGGGAAGCAGGAGCTGCCCGTATAACGAGTCTGGCGAACCGGGGCCCGAGTCGAAGCCGATGCCGCCGTGAAGATCCGTTTCAAACCACAGCGCCACGCCGTGTGTCGTGACGGGCTGCCGGATCGACCATTCCAGGGTGCCGTTGACGTCCGCGTGATCGAGTCGGTCGTACGACCATTCGGTCCACAACGCGACCGGGGTCGCCATGGACTCGGCGCGCAGCCGTACGCGGTGAACCCGGTTGGTATTTCGTCGTGCCAGTTCGTCGACATCGATGCCATGGGGCAAGTGGGCCAGTCCGCCGACGTGTGCCTCGTACCAGGCGGGGAGATGGGCGAGTGTCGCGACAACGCGATCGCAAGCCGGTATGAGAACCGCGCCCCGCGCAAGGTGCCGGTTCCGGGCGTCGATCAAGGTGGCGGCGTGGGTGCCGAACACGGGCAGTATCCCGCGCAGGTCCGATACCATGACGTCGACCGGTGCGGGCAGGGAGATCCGGCGTGAGTCGCCCTTGATGAACGTGATGCGTTCTTCGCACCCGTTGTCTCGCGCCAACCGGGGGCCGAGGTCGATCACATCCGATCGTTCCACGGCAAAGACGTGTTTCGCGCCAAGTCGGCATGCGACGATCGACAGGATTCCCGGACCGGCGCCGAGGTCGAGTACGGTCCGGCCCTCGACCGCGGACGCCAGGGCGCTGCAATAGGCCTGATACCGGGATGGGTCCAGCACCATGCGAATGTAGTCGTCAATGACGTACATCGATACCGGCCGAACAGGCTTCGAAGACTCGCTCGACAGTCCCGGGAATGTCAGCTTTCGCGTGCGAATACGTCACTCGACCCACGGGTGTGCAAGCAACGAGACGGGCGATTTGTGCAAGCTCTTCGCGGCGCATCGGGCGATCGAGCCACGCGGAGCCATAGGAGTTCGCCGAAAGCATGGCCAACGCCTGGGCGGTACCCGGTCTGTCGACCGATGGCTCGACGTCGGTAGCTTGCGGATGCAGGAGGAAAATCCAGCCAACCGGTAGCGGCGTTGACTGAAAATGACTGCCGGGCGCTGCGAGCGACAGGCGCCGCCGCTCCCATCCGGGGACGAACCGGGGCAAGTGGTCGCGATCTCCGTACAGGAAATCAACCGCTTCCGGACGCAGCCTCAGGGCCGGGTAGCCGGAACAGGCCAGCGGTGTCTTCGCGGTCAGGTCAAGAGCGACGATGTCGTCGCTCATGACGCGAAGACCGGCCAGTGACAGCGCGGCGGCCAAGGTCGATTTCCCGGCGCCCGACGGTCCCACTAGAACCAATGCGCGATCGTTCAACGCGACCGCGCTCGCGTGCAGCGCGACGATGGAGAGGCTCCGCAGGAGGTAGCCGAGTACGGGTCCTGCCAGGAAGACGAGCGCTTCATCGATGGTTCGGGTGGGTAGCCGTTCGCCGTAGATGCGTCGGGTCGCGGTGTCGACGACGAAGCGAAACGCGTCGGCAAACTCGAATGCCGAGAGACTCGTCGTCGTCGAACTGCGGCGCAAGGGCGCCGATACGTCGTCGCAGGGCGATGTCGACCAGTCGATCCGTTCGCGCAGCGAGTCCGGGATGCCGGAAAGACTCACCCGAAACGCGCCGTCGTCGGATTGCCCGTGAGCTGCCATCAGGCCGGGCAGTTCGTGATCGGCCACGAGTGTCATGCCGTAGCATCGGTAGGCATGGCCGATGTCGGGCGACGTCCTGCGCGTCGCGGTAGCGGCGCTAGCGGCCACAGCCCCTACGGTCTCGTCGTGGTCATCGATAACCATGGGCGTTCGACGCGCTAGGGAACCACGCCCACGGCGGAAATCTCCGCGTATCCGTTAATGTTGCAGACGCCAGTCACGTAGACGCGAACGGCGAGATCCGCCTTCAGGGCGTCCTGGAGAACGGCGAACATCTGCTGCGAACCATTGGCGACATAGTTCTGGTAATAGCCATTTGGCGTGTCGCAACCACTGCGATTGCCCGGCGCATCGATCCTCACCTCGAAGTAGTGCTTCGAGGTCGGTACGAGTTCCTGGACGCGACCGTAGTCTGTCCATCCGGCATCGGCCTGTGCCGTTGTCGACGCGAGTGACGCCGTCAACAGACCGGCGGTAACCGACCATCTCAACCTGGAACACATGCTCATGGGTCTTCCCGTCCAGCAGCCGAAGTACTTCGAGTGTAAACAGTTATACATCCAAGAAAAATCACCTGCCGATCGCAGGGCAGGTAACCCGCGCGAAAAAAGATAGGTAAACAATTACATTGAACGACCTGTTGTCCAATCGGACCTGACGATGATATGTTAAATATAGATGCCCGATGCAATATCGGGATTATTCCGGGACGAAGGAACGGCAGGGGACATGGAGTCTATACATGGACGTCGTCGCGCAGTAGGCGACAATTCAGGAAGGCGCGCGCTTGCGCACAGGAATCCGGGCGATTTCGCAGCCCTCGTTTTCGCCGCCGGCATGAGCCTGGCGCCAGCGGCGTCCGCGCAAACACCCTCGCTGTGCGCCGCCGTACGCATCGACATCCAGCAGGAACTCACCCTTGAACGCCAGGCCTTCGATGCGCACATGCGTATCAACAATGGCCTCGCGAACATCGATCTGACGGATATCGGCATCGCCGTGCGCTTCCAGGACGCCGAAGGTGCCCCGGTCGTGGCTTCCACCGATCCGGACGACACCGATGCGGCGTTCTACATTCGACTCGATCGAATGGATGGTGTCGACACCGTCGACGGCGGCGGGACCATTGCCGCGAGTAGCGAGGCCGATATTCACTGGCTTATCGTTCCCGCCCCCGGGTCGGGCGGTCAGAATCCGATGGGCACGCTTTACAGTGTCGGCGCGGACCT
>JAUIDF010000251.1 GCA_030429125.1 Gammaproteobacteria bacterium
GCAGGCGGCCTTCCTGGCGTGCTTCTCGAGCGCCTCGATGGCCTCGAAGGACTCGCAGCCGCCTTCCAGCGCCAGCTCCACGAAGGCGTCGCGGGTGCCGGACGTCGGCGGCGGGCCGAGCACTTCGATTTTTGCATCCGGCAGCTCGGGATTGATGTCGCTCCACTTCATGTACGGGTTGGCGACCAGGCCTTCGCCGTCCGGGTTCGGCACGTCCTTGGCGAGTGCCAGCCAGATCTCCTCGCGGGTGAACTCGGCCGGCTCGGCGCTCTTGGAGTTCGCGATCACGATGCCGTCATAGCCGACCTTGATCTCGATGACTTCTTCGACGCCATTGGCGGCGCAGTTGTCGATCTCGGACTGCTTGATGCGGCGCGAGGCGTTGGTGATGTCCGGATGCTCGACGCCCACGCCGGCGCAGAACAGCTTCAGGCCGCCGCCGGAACCGGTGGATTCGATCTTCGGGGTCTTCTGGCCCGACGTCTTGCCGTAATTCTCGGCCACCACCGTGGCGAAGGGATAGACGGTGGACGAGCCGACGATGGATACGTAGTCGCGGGCCGCGGCCTGCGCGCTGGCGGCGCCGATGGCGACGGCGACGGCAAGAGTGAGGGGACGTTTGAGCATTTCGGGTCTCCGTTCGGTTGGTAACAACTCGGGCGGATTATCGAGACGATATGTGACAAGGTTGTTGGAACAACGTTACACGAATGTGACAGCTTGACCGTCGTGTCGAAGGCCACGTCGGCCGGGCGGATCGGCCAGCATTCCCGGTACGATCGCGCGTGCCCGAATGGCCCGCTGCCGTATCAGTAACCTGGGCTCGCGACTTCAAGTGAACTCTTGGAAATGCCCCGTGCGGGGCCGCTGTTTTCAGCCGCTGACGACCCGGTGGCCCGCGTTCCCGCCCCGCAGGCGCTGCACGCGGTCGGCCGCGAACGTGCACGTAAAGGTGCTGCCCACGCCCGGTTCGCTCTCGATGGCGAGGCGGCCGCCATGGCGAATGAGCACGTGCTTGACGATGGCAAGCCCCAGTCCCGTGCCGCCCTTTTCGCGCGACCGGCCGACGTCCACCCGGTAGAAGCGCTCGGTGAGCCGGGGGATGTGCCTGGCCTCGATGCCGACCCCGGTGTCGGCTACCGAGAAACAGGCCTCGTCGCCGCGGCCGAACCAGCGCACCTCGATGCGCCCGCCGGGCGGCGTGTAGCGCACCGCGTTGAAGACGAGGTTGGACAGGGCACTCTCGAGTTCCGACGGATTGCCGAGCAGGCCGAGGTGCGGGTCGCATTCGAGTACGATGTCGTGGCGATGTTCGCCGCTCAACGAGGTCGCGCCGGCGACGATCCGGTTCACGGTCTCGCACACGGCAATCGTTTCCACGCCCTCCGATCGCCCGCGTGTTTCCAGCCGGGAGAGCGTCAGCAGGTCTTCGACGATGCGCTGCAGGCGGCCCGACTGCGAATGCATCTGGCCCAGGATCGGCTTCCAGTCGTCGAGCATGTCGTCGCCGTCGGCGTCGATCAGCGATTCGAGGTAGCCGTGCACCACGGTGAGTGGCGTGCGCAACTCGTGCGAGACGTTGGCGACGAAGTCCCGGCGCACGTTCTCGAGCTGGTTCAGCCGCGTGATGTCCCGCGCCTGTACGAGGTGCTTGCCCTTGCCATAGGGCACCACGCGCACCTCCAGGGTGATGCTGTAATCCACCGGCGCGGGCATCTGCAGCGGCCGCGAAAAATCGCCGGCCTCGATATACTCGCGGAACACCCGGTCGTCGACATAGTCGAAAATCTCCCGCGGCTGTTCCTTGTAGCGGTGGATGCCGAGGTAATCTCGCGCAACGTTGTTCGACCATTCCACGACCCACTGCTCGTCGAGCACCACGGTGGCGTCGGGCAGGGCGCTGGTGGATTCCTGGAAGCCGCCGAGAATGTTTCGCAGCCGCTTCTTGCGGTTCTTGCCCCGGTTGCGCACGGTCAGCGCCGAGTCCGTCACGGGACCCCAGGCGCCGATTCGAAACGGCGCCCGTTCGCGCTTGGGATGCTCGATCCATCGGCGGAAGCGGTCGAGCTGGTAGAGGTGCCAGCCGGCGTAGGCCGCGAAACCGGCGGCGAGGGGTACGATGCCGGCGCCGGTCAGGATGCCCGCGCCGGCCAGGGCGGCGCAGGCGGGGACGACGAGGAGTAGTTCCTTGACGAGGGGATCAATGTCCCGCATGCGACTCTGCGACGCCCGAGAAGCGGTAGCCGGCGCCGCGTACGGTTTGCAGCAGCTGCTCCGCGCCGAACGGCTCGAGCGCCTTGCGCAGCCGCCGGATGTGGACGTCCACGGTGCGCTCCTCGATGTAGACGTTGGTGCCCCAGACGCGGTCGAGCAGCCGCGAGCGGCTGTACACTTTGTCCTGGTGGGTCATGAAGAAGTGCAGGAGCCGGAACTCGGTGGGTCCCATGTCGATGGTGGCGCCATTGAAGGTGACGCGATGGGCCGACGGATCGAGTTTCAACTTGCCGACGGCCACGGGCTCCTCGGTGGCATGCGGCGACACGCGTCGCAGCACGGCGCGGATACGCGCCACCATCTCGCGCGGGGAAAAGGGCTTGGCGATGTAGTCCTCGGCGCCGGAGTCGAGACCGCGCACCTTGTCGTCCTCGTCACCGCGGGCGGTGAGCATGATCACCGGGATGTCGCGCGTGATCTTGTCGGATTTCAGCGCGCGCGTGAGTTCGATGCCGCTGGCGCCGGGCAGCATCCAGTCCATCAGCACGATGTCCGGGGGCGGCTTGTGGATCATCGTACGCGCCTGCTCGGCGTCGGATGCCTGCAGCACCTCGAAGCCGGCATTGCTGAGCGTGTGGTCGACCAGTTGCCGGATCGCCTGCTCGTCTTCAACTATCAGAACCTTCGTCGTCATGATATTCGCCAGTCTCTGTCATAAAGCGCGAATTCAAGCCGAGACCGGTTACAGAATGATGACAGCGCGCGCGGCGCCCGGCGTTCGTTAGCCGGCGGAACCGAGGACGATGTTGTCCGGATCCTGGCCGAGGATGCGCAGGTTCTCCTTGGCGACGCTGTCGCCCTGGATGGCGGCCCGCTTGAACCACTCGATGGCGCGGCTCATGTCCGGCTCCACGCCCTGGCCGTTGGCGTACATGACGCCGAGGTTGGTCTGCGCGCCGGCGTATCCCTGCTCGGCGGCGCGCAGGTACCAGCGCGCTGCCTCGCTGTAATTGGCGTCGAGGATGATGCCGTCCTCGTAATAGGAGCCGAGATCGGCCTGGGCCCAGGCGGTACCGGAGTTGGCGGCGATGCGGATGGGCTCGAGTGCGGCCAGGAACCACTTGCGGGCCTCGGCCCGGTTGGTCTCCACGCCGCGGCCGTTCTGCAGCATCACGGCGAGGCGGAACTGGGCGCGGGCATTGCCATTCTCCGCGAGCGGTCGCAGGAAGCTGTAGGCCTCGTTGTAATCGCCCCGATAGTAGGCGCCGATGCCGGATTGCAGGCTCATTTCCGCCTGGCCCTGGGCCGCCTGCCGCGCCTCTTCCTGGCTCTGTCGGGCTTCGGCCAGCGCCCGCTGCTCCTGTTCCGCGAGTCGACGGCGGGTGTCGATCTGCTCGCGCACCGGCGGAATATCCTCGTTGGCGGGATCGATGGCGGCGGCGGTGGTGAGATTGCGGTCGGCGACGTCGAGGTCGTTGTTGGCGAGGCCCTGCCGCGCCTGGCGCACGAACTGCGCGGCGATTTGCTCGATGCCGGCGTTGGCGGGATTGCTCGAGGGATCGATCTTGAGCATTTCCCGGTAATAGAAGAGGGCATTGTCCAGCGGCGGCTCGACCAGTCGGCCGGCGTCGAAACTGGCGATGGCCTGGCCGAGAAGCGATTGCAACTGCTGCTGTTGCTGCTCGGCGGCCTGGCGCTCGCGTTCGGCTTCCTCGGCCGCGCGGCGCGCCGCCTCGGCTTCCAGCTCGCGTTGCAGGCGCACCTGAGCGGCGCCACCGCGAATCCGTTCCACGGCCGGGTTGGCCGGTTCGATGTCGGCCAGCTTGCCGATCTCGAGTTCGGCGGCATCGAGATCGCCTTTCTCCAGGGCCGTTTCGGCGCGGCTCACGAGCCGCTCCTTGATGGTGGCGATACCGTCGGTGGCGCGCTCGTTGCCCGGATCGATCTCGAGCACGGCGTTGAATGCGGCGAGCGCGTTGCCGCTGGCCGGCTCGGTGAGGCGGCCGTTGGACAGGTGGGTATCGGCTTCCATGAAATACGGTTCCAGCCGGCGCTCCAGTACGTCGAGTTGGCGAAGCTGCTGGAAGCGCTGGTTGTCGTCCGGCGCGGTGATGCTCGAGGCGCTCTCGAGCACGACCTGCGGCGCCTCGTTGCCGCGCGGCGCGGCCGCCGCCTGCTCGTTCTCCGGCACCACGTTGATGCGTGGCAGCGGGTCGGCACCGGTGGTCGCGTCATCCTCGAACAGCGGTTCGCCGCCGAGCCAGAAATAGGCGCCGACGAGGGCGACGGCGATGGCACCCACCCAGGAGAAGGGGTGACCGAGCACGACCGCCAGCGGGTTGCGGCCCGACGACGATTCGGACTCCTCGCCGAACCAGTGAGCGGGCTGCGACGGCGCTTCCTGTCGCGCGGTCGACGGTGCGGGTGAATCCGGCGCCGGGTCGAGCCGCGGCGCGGCGGGTGCCGGCGGCGGGCCATCCGGTTTCGCAGCGGGTCGGGACGACGACGCGGCGGATGGTTCGGCTGCCGCCGGCCCTGATTTCCCGCGCGCCGTCTTGCCGGTGGCCGCCGAGGCCGGGCGTACCGGTTGGCGATCCGCCTTCACGGCCGCGACGGGTTTGGTTTCCGGCGGTTTCGACGCGACCGCGCGCACGGTCGGAATCGAGCGCGCGGCGCTGGAGTCGAGCGCGTCGAGCGCCTCGATGGCCGCTTGCGGCCGGTCCTTGGGCTGCGGCGCCAGCATCCATCTCAGCACCCGGATCACCCCGGGGGAATGCTGGTCCTCGATGCTCTTCAGTTGCTCGTCGAGCGGGTCGGTGCGCCCGGTGCTGACCGCGCCGGTTCGACGCGCCGCGTGTGCCGGCGGTTCGCCGCTCATGCAGTGAAGCAGCACCGCCGCCAGCGAGTACAGGTCGCTCGCCGGGATCATCTCCGCTTCCGAACGGATGCGCTCGATGGGCAGGTAGAGATACTCCGGCTTGTGCGGTTCGGTGTGAAACGCCGGCCCGACGCTGTTGAAGCCGACCATGATGGCGTCGCCTTCACCGTCGAGCAGGATCGAATCCGCCTGGATGCCGAGGTGAAGCAGGTTCGCTTCGTGCGGCGCGACGAGGTAGCGAAGGCATGCCTTGAGCCAGTTCTCGATGTTCGAACCGGGCACCTTCTTGCCGCTGGAGAGGACGTCGTTCAGCGTGCAGCGGTAGTCGAACGGCATCACCTGGTAGGCGGTGTCGTTCTGCTCCAGGCACGACGCCACGCG
>JAUIDF010000252.1 GCA_030429125.1 Gammaproteobacteria bacterium
GATGACGATGCGAAGGTGCAGATCGCCGAGACCGCGCAGCACGACCTCGTTGGCCACCGCGTCGCGCTCGAGCTTCAGGCAGGGGTCCTCCTCGACCAGCTTGCCGAGCGAGTCCATCAGCTTCTGTTCGTCGCCGCGCTTGGCCGCCTTCACGGCCAGTCCCATCATCGGTGCGGGAGCGCTCAACGGCTCGAGGTGAATGTAGTCCTCGTCGTGGGAATCGTGCAGTACGGCGTCATAGCCGAGTCCGTCCACCTTGGTAACGACGCACAGGTCGCCCGGCACCGCGCGCGGCAGGTCCGACAGATCCTTGCCCAGCGCGCGCTGCAGGCCGCCGAGCTTGACCGGCTTTCTCGCATCGCCGATGAACAGCTGCGAATCCTTCGTCATGGTTCCCTGGTGCACGCGCAGGTGCGCGATCCGCCCGACGAACGGATCGAAGGCTACCTTGAAGACGTGGGCAAGTACGTGCCGGTCGGTCTCGGGGCTGACCTGCACCGGTTGTGCGTCGTCGCCCTCGCCGTTGAGAAAGGCCGGCGGATTGCCTTCCGACGGGTTGGGCAGCAGTTCCGTCATCACCGAGAGCAACTCGGCGACGCCGGCGCCGGTAGTCGCCGAGGTGAAGCACACGGGGATCAGGTGCCCTTCGCGCAGGGCCATCTCGAAGGTATCGTGCAGCTTGACCGGCGCCACCTCGCCCTCCTCCAGGTAGACCGTCATCAGTTCCTCGTCGACCTCGATGGTCTGGTCGATGATGGCGGTGTGGGCGTCTTCCACCGAGGAAAAATCCGCCTCGCCCTCGGGGTTGAAGAAGCAGTCCACCACGCGCGAAGCGCCGCCCGCGGGCAGGTTAAGGGCCAGGCATTCCGCGCCGAAGGCCGCCTGGATGGCCGTGAAGACGGCGGCGAGATCGGCGCCCTCGGCATCGATCTGGTTGACGATGACCATTCGGCACTGGTTGCGCGCCGACAGCCATTCCATCATTCGTCGCGTCATCGACTCCACGCCGCGTGCGGCATTGACGACCACCGCCACCGTGTCGGCAGCGGGCAGCACGCCGAAGGCGGCGCCGACGAAGTCGGCATAGCCGGGGGTATCGATCAGGTTGAGGCGATGCGGGCCATGGTCGAAGCTCATGACCGAGGCGGTGAGGGAATGCTGGTGCTTCTTCTCGAGCGCGTCGAAATCGCCGACGGTACTGCCGCGCTCGATCGAGCCGGGCTGTTCGATCACGCCCGCCTGGTGCAGTATCCGCTCCGCGAGGAGTGTCTTGCCGGCGCCGGCATGTCCGACCAGCGCCACGTTCCGAATGTCCGCCGTGGTGTACTCCGCCATGGTAGATCCTCGTTATCTTTGTAGAATCGACATGGTACGGTCCCCGTCGCGGTGCCAGCACGGGGAACGCCCTGCCCGGTAGTGGTCCTGTCGTTTATACCGGAATCAAGAGCATGAATGAAGAGCGCAACCCGGCCGCCTCCTGGGATCGGCGATACCGCGAGGGAGACATTCCGTGGGACCGCGGCGAGCCCTCACCCGCCCTGGTCGACTGGCTCGCCCGCGGCAGGCTCGGCGGGCCCCGTGTGCTCGTGCCCGGCTGCGGTGCGGGACACGAGGTCGTGATGCTCGCCGGACGCGGGTTCCACGTTACCGCGGTGGATTTCGCCGCCAGCGCCATCGAGTCCCTTGCCCGTCGTCTGGCCGAGCAGGGTCTCGACGCCGACCTCGAGTGCGCGGACCTGCTCCACTGGCAACCGGCGGCGCCATTCGACGCCATTTACGAACAAACGAGCCTGTGCGCGCTCGAGCCGGGCAACTGGCGCGCCTACGCCGACGCCCTCGCCGGGTGGCTGCGTCCGGGCGGAGAACTGTTCGCGCTGTTCATGCAGACGGCGCGGGCGGGCGGGCCGCCATGGCACTGCGATCCGATCGCCATGCACCGGCTGTTCCGCGCGCCGGCCTGGCATTGGCTGGACGTGCCCGCGCGGACCGTGCCCCATCCGGCGGGATTTCACGAACGGCCCGCGGTACTGCGGCGCGGCACCGGCAGGGCGTCGTGAAAACCGTGTGGCCGGCGCTCGATCAAGCGCCGATCGCGGGGTTTGACGGCGCGTTCAAGCTTGCTTAGATACCCCTCATTCGCTATGGTACGCGCTCCGATTTTTGTGGAGAAGTTCGCGGTGAAAAATACGATTGCGGTGCTCGGCTGCACCCTGGCCATGGCGTGGGGAACCGTCGCCATGGCCGAAGGCGATGCCGCGGCCGGACGAGAAAAGGCGTTTACCTGCACCGGCTGCCATTCGGCGCCCGGCATGCGTAATGCCTACCCCGGCTACAAGGTGCCGATGCTCGGCGGGCAACACGCCGAATACCTGATCATCGCCCTGAAGGCATACCAGTCGAAGGAGCGCTCGCATCCCACCATGCAGGCGCATGCCGCCTCCATGGACGAGCAGGACATGGCTGACATTGCCGCTTATTTCTCGTCCCTCGGCGCCGAGTAGGCAGCGCGCTGAGATGCTTCGGAGAACGACGTTGAAAACTACCGCCTTCATTACCCTGATCGCGACTTTCCTGGCGGCGCCGATCGCCGCCCACGCCGCGGGCCCGGGCGACGCCGTCGCCGGCCAGGAGAAAGCACAGACCTGTGCCGCCTGCCACGGCGCGGACGGCAATAGCGAGAACCCGATCTACCCGATCATTGCCGGACAGTACCGCGACTATCTCGTCCAGGCGCTTCGGGACTACCGGTCCGGCGCACGCAACAACGCCATCATGCGCGGCTTCGCCACGGCCCTGTCGGACGAGGACATCCTCGACCTCTCGGCCTACTTCGCGCAGCAGGAGTCGGTGCTGAAGACCCCCGACCCCGAGTAGGCACGCATCGCCCTGGCCAGGGAAGCCGGCGCCAGGCCGGCTTTTTTGGTGCGTGAGATAATCCGCCGTCAGCCACCGACGCGAACCGAGCCGCGATGAGCGAGTCACTTCCCGCCGCCAGCAACTTCATTCGCCAGCGCATCGACGCCGATCTCGCGGCCGGCCGCGTCAATGGCGTCGTCACGCGCTTCCCGCCGGAACCGAATGGCTACCTCCATATCGGACACGCCAAGAGCATCTGCCTGAATTTCGGCATTGCCGAGGACTATCGAGGTCGTTGCTTCCTGCGATTCGACGACACCAATCCGGAAAAGGAAAACGTCGAGTTCGTCGAATCCATCAAGCGCGACGTCGAGTGGCTCGGCTTCCACTGGGACGACCGGCTGACGCACGCCTCCGATTACTTCGAACCGCTGTACGCCGCGGCGGTCGAATTGATCGAACAGGGCAAGGCCTTCGTCTGCAGCATGGACATGGAGGCCATCCGCGCCTCGCGCGGCACGCTGACTGAGCCGGGAACGCCAAGCCCCTACCGCGATCGTAGCGTCGCGGAGAATCTCGACCTGTTCGCGCGGATGCGCGCTGGAGAGTTTCCCGACGGCGCTCACGTGCTGCGCGCCCGTATCGACATGGCGTCGCCGAACATCAACCTGCGCGACCCGGTGCTCTACCGGATACGCCACCAGCGACACCAGAACACGGGCGATGCGTGGTGCATCTACCCGCTGTACGACTTCACCCACTGCATCAGCGACGCCCTGGAGGGCATCACGCACTCCCTGTGCACGCTGGAATTCGAAGACCATCGTCCGCTCTACGACTGGGTGCTGGACAACACCAGCGTGCCGTGCCATCCGCAGCAGATCGAGTTCTCCCGCCTGTCGCTCGGCTACACCGTGATGAGCAAGCGAATGCTGACCCGGCTGGTCACCGGCGGCGATGTCGCGGCGTGGGACGACCCGCGCATGCCCACCATCTCCGGGCTTCGACGGCGCGGCTATACACCGGCATCCATTCGTGATTTCTGCGGCCGGATCGGCATCACCAAGAGCGACAACCGGGTGGAGATGGCGCTGTTGGAAAGCTGTATCCGGGAGGATCTCGAAGCGCAGGCGCCGCGCCGCATGGCCGTGGTCGACCCGGTGAAACTCGTCGTCACCAGCTATCCCGAGCACGGCGAGGAGGTGTTCGCGGCGGCCAACCATCCGGCCGACGACAGCTTCGGCCGGCGTGACGTACCCTTCTGCCGCGAGGTGTACATCGAGCGCGACGACTTCATGATCGACCCGCCGAAGAAATTCTTCCGCCTGGCACCGGGACGCGAGGTCCGACTTCGCTACGCCTGGCTCGTCACCTGCACCGGTTACGACACCGACGAAGACGGGCGCGTCACCGTCGTCTACGCGACTCACGACCCCGACAGCCGCGGCGGCAACGCGCCGGACGGTCGCAAGGTGAAGGGGACGATCCACTGGGTGAGCGCGCGCCACGGCGTGCCCGCCGAGGTCAGGCTCTACGACCGGCTGTTCGTGGACGAGAATCCGGCCGCGCGCCGCGACGGCGATTTCCGTCAGTCACTGAATCCCGACTCCCTGCGCATCGCCGCGCACGCCGTTGTCGAGCCGGCCCTGGCCGGTGCGCAGGTCGAGGCACGATTCCAGTTCGAACGTCTCGGCTATTTCTGCGTCGATCCGGACAACGCCGGCGACCGCCTCGTATTCAACCGCACGGTGACCTTGCGCGACGCCTGGGCGCGCCAGCAGGGACGGGGGCAGTGAAGAAGCGAACCGGCGACCCGACGCTCGCCGCCGACGACGTCGGTCGCTCCCTCACCGGCGCCGGGTTCAACCTGCTCGTGGCCGACATGGAGCGGGCGCTCGAGTTTCACCGCGACGTGCTCGACGTCGACGTGGTGTACGCGGACGCCGACTTCGCCCTCGTCGGGCAGGGCGACGCGCGCTGGATGCTGCATGCCGACCATACCTACGACGACCATCCGATGGCCGGGCTCGTGCGGGGACTGGAAGGTCGCGGCGCGGGCGTGGAACTGCGGCTGTACGGCGTCGATCCGGACGCCGCCGAGTCGCGCGCCCGCGGCGCCGGCTTCACCGTGCTATCCGGCACCGCCGACAAGCCCCATGGCCTCAGGGAATGCCACCTGGTGGATGACGAAGGATACGTGTGGGTGCCGTCTCGACCGCTGGCGCCGTGAGCGCCAAGCGATCCGCCCTGGTTTTCGTACCCGATCCGACCCGTCGTCATGACCGAATCCGGCCTCCTCGTTCACAATAACCAGTTGCGCGCCCGTCTCGGCGTGAAATCCTCCACGATTCACGGCCGCGGACTGTTCGCGCGCCAGCCGATCGCCCGTGGCGAATACCTCGGCACCTATGACGGGCCGCGCGTGCGAACCAACGGCATGCACGTGCTGTGGGTCGAAGATCGTCCGGGCCGGTGGATCGGACGCGACGGCCGCAACATGCTCCGATATCTGAACCATAGCGTCGATCCGAACGTGGAGTTCGACGGGTTCGACCTGTTCGCCCTGGCCGATATCGAACCCGGAA
>JAUIDF010000253.1 GCA_030429125.1 Gammaproteobacteria bacterium
TCTTTTCGATGACGTCGCGCGCCATGGCCGGCGTGGCCTGGGCATCGACCACCATGACCGAGTCGTCGCCGACGACGACACCGGTATTTGGATCGCCCTCGGCGGTATAGGCGAAGGCATGTTCGGACAACTGACTGAACGTAACCTGTTTCGGTTCGAGGTCGCCCTTGGAGGCGAATGCTTTGCTCATGACGATGGTCTCCGGTTCGTGCGTGGGGCGTCGCAGTGGCATGCGATCGCGGTTTTCCGTGGTAACGGTTCGCGGTTCATGCGCCGAGCGCGCGGTCGAGCGCGGCGCGTACGCGCTCGGCGTCGAACGACCTGAAGCGCGCGGCCACGTGCTGGTCCGGCCGCACCAGGTACACGGTACCGGGCGCGGCATCGTAGTGACGCGACAATAGGCCGGTTTGATCGTGCAGCGTGCCGTCGGCCGGCCGTGCGCTGACCACGAGCCGGTCGAACTCGACACCGGGCCGGCCAGGCACATCGCCGAAGCCGGTCGGTGTCTCGCCGTGATCGCTGAAGCAGACCAGCGCGAACCGGCCGCCCAGGTGCGACAGGAACCAGCCGGGTCCGCCCGCGGCCGCGACCGGGGCGTCGAGACACGGGGTGCCGGGTCGCATGCGCGGTGTGAAGTCATCCTCGTCCAGCGTGTTCAACGGCGAGCGGTCGAGTACGCACGGCACCGACAGCCTGCCGCTGTTGACGAAGGCGCGGGCAAACGGCATCGAGCCGGCGAGCCTGAGCGTGGCGTCGCGGAAGGCGCGGCTGGCCGTGTTTCTGGGCGTCAGGAAATCGGTGCTGCGGCTGGAGTTCAGTATGTTCTCGTCGGCGCCGCAAACGCGCTCGGCGTCGTAGCTGTCAAGCAGCGCGCGCGGCGCCGCGCCGGCCAGTACCAGCGCCAGCTTCCAGCCCAGGTTGTCGACGTCCTGGATGCCGCCGTTCGCGCCGCGTGCGCCGAAGGGCGACACCAGGTGGGCGGCGTCGCCGGCGAAGATCACGCGGCCGTGCACGAACTCGCGCATGCGCCGGCACTGGAAGGTGTACAGGCTGACCCACTCGTATTCGAAGTCGACGTCGGGGCCGAGGAAGGCCCGTACCATGCGATCGACGTTCTCGTCGGAAAGCACCTGCTCGCGATCGACGTCGACCGAGCCCACCTGGAAGTCGATGCGCCAGACGTCGTCGGCCTGCTTGTGAAGCAGCGAGGTCTGGCCCGGGTTGAACGGCGGATCGAACCAGAAGCGGCGCTCGGCGGGGAAGTCGACCTTCATGCGCACGTCGGCGATGAGGAAGTGGTCCTCGAACACGCGGCCGTCGAAATCCAGGCCCAGGTGGGTGCGGATCGGACTGCGGCAGCCGTCGGCGGCGACGAGGAAGTCGGCCTGCAGGCGGTAGCTGCCCTCGGGCGTGGCGATGGTGATCTCGACGGCGTCATCGCGCGGCGCGACTTCCGCGACTTCGTTCAGCCAGCGAACCTCGGCGGCGCCAGCGGCATCGATCCGCTCGACCAGGAAGGTCTCGGGGTAGTACTGCTGCAGGTTGATGAAGGCGGGGAACTGCTGCTGCTTGTCCGGCAGCAGGTCGAAGGAATAAACGGGCTCGTCGCCCGCGCCGACGAACACCTTGCCCGTGTTCCACACCACGCCCTTCTCCATCATGCGCGTCGCCATGCCGAGTCGGTCGAAGATCTCCAGCGTGCGCTTGGCCCAGCAGATGGCGCGCGAACCGTCGCTGACGGTATCGGTCTTCTCCAGTACGACGCACTCGACGCCGCGCGCGGCCAGGTCCACGGCAAGCGCGAGTCCGGTCGGCCCTCCGCCGGCGATCGCCACCGGCACGCGGCGCACCGCGGCGGCGTCGAGTTCCGGCGGTCTGCTGTACGCGAAACGACGATGCGGCTGGCGCGCCGCCGCGCGGGCACGCCCGATGCCGGCGCCGGCTCGATTCACGAGCCTGCCCCCGTCACGTTCGGACCGAACTCGTCGTCCAGTTCGCCGGAGAGGTCGGTCAGGCGTGCCAGCAAGCGGTCGAACTCGCGACGGTCACGGGCATCCAGGCGCGACAGCAGGCGCTGTTCGAGAGCCAGCGCCAAGGGCACGACCTGGGCGTAGACATCGCGCCCCGCGGAGGTAAGCTCGATGCGCGAACGCCGCCGGTCGGCGCCGTCGCGTCGCCGCTCGAGCCGACCCTGGCCGCGCAGGGCATGCACGGCGCGACTGACCGTGACCTTGTCCATCTCGGTCACGCGGCAAATGTCCTCGGCGCACAGGCCGGGCGATTCGCCCAGCACCGCGAGCACACGCCACTGGGCGATGGTGAGATCGAAGCGCTCGGCGTACAACCTGGCCAGTGTTCGGCTGACGCGATTGGCCAGCACCGACAGCCGGTAGGGCAGGAAGGCGTCCAGTCGCAGCGCACCACTGTCGGGCAGCCCCTGTAACGGCCTTGCCGTCATGGCTTCGTCGGGTCGAAATACTTCTCGATACCCTGCCAGCAGTCGAGGTAGTCGCGTTGACGCTCCTCGCAATCGAGGGCGAACCGGGTCGGCTGGATCGGGTAGCGGGACTCGAACATGAAGGCGAGCGTGTCGGCGTAGCGCTCGGGCCGCAGGGCGGCGGCGGACGCCTTCTCGAATACCGAGGCTTCGGGACCGTGCGCGGACATGCCGTTGTGCAGGCTGGCGCCGCCCGGCTCGAAGCCCTTCTGCTTGGCGTCGTAGACACCGTGTACCAGCCCCATGAATTCGCTCATCACGTTGCGGTGGTACCAGGGCGGCCGGAACGTGTCCTCGGCCACCATCCAGCGCGGCGGGAAGATCACGAAGTCGGCATTGGCAACGCCGGCCGTGTCCGATGGCGAGGTGAGTACGGTATAGATGGACGGATCGGGATGGTCGAACGACACCGTGCCCAGGGTATTGAAGCGCGCCAGGTCGTACTTGTACGGCACCGAGGTGCCCACCCACGCGACCACGTCCAGCGGCGAGTGACCGATGGCGCACTGGAACAGGCGACCGCCGTACTTGCAGGCGAGGCGGAAGTCTCCCTCGCGGTCCTCGTAGGCAGCGGTCGGCACGAGGAAGTCGCGATCGTTGGCGAAGCCGTCGCTGCCCACGGGACCTCGCTCGGGCAGCTCGAAGGCGGCGCCATGGTTCTCGCACACGTAGCCACGGCCGGGGCCGTCCGGAAAGGCGACGCGGAACTTCATGCCGCGCGGCACCACGGCGACCTCGCCGGGGGCGACGAGCAGGCGACCGCACTCGGTGGCGAGGTCGAGCCGGCCCTGCTGCGGCACCAGCAGCATTTCGCCGTCGGCGTCCAGGAAATAGCGATCGGTCATCGAGGCGTTGGCGAGATAGACGTGAATCGCGACGCCGGTTTGCAGGGGCACGCTGCCGTTGACGCCGAGCGTGGCGAGGCCGTCGACAAAGTCTGTCGGCACATCGGGCAGGGCGAACGGACTCCAGCGAAGCTGGTCCGGCAGCGGCGCGGTCTCGTCCAGCGGCGCGCTGCGAAGACGGCCCGACTCGATGGGTTCGAACGCGCCGTGCACCACCGACGGACGGATTCGATACAGCCAGGTGCGCCGGTTGACCCGGCGCGGCGCGGTGAAGGCGGTGGAGGAGAACTTTTCCGCGTACAACCCATAGGGTACCCGCTGCGGCGAGAACCGGCCGACCGGCAGCGCCCCCGGCAGGGCCTCGCAGGCGTGTTCGTTGCCGAATCCGGCAAGGTAGTCCGGTGAGGCGGCAGCGCCGTGGGCGGGTGTCGGCGCGGGGTGCGGATGGGCCATGATCGAGTACCGTTCGCTTGACCGGGCCGACCAGTATAGTTACATTTGCAACTAAATACAATTTGCGCCCGAAACGTAAACGACCTCGCGACCCCCGGAGAGCGTAGATGAAACTGGCAAGCCTGAAGCAAGGCGGACGCGACGGCACCCTGGTAGTCGTCGATCGCGACCTCGAAAAGGCGGTGACGGTCGGCGACATCGCGGCGACCCTGCAGGCCGCCCTAGACGAGTGGAAGACGAAGGCGCCGCGACTGAAGGCGGTGTACGACGATCTCGTCGCCGGCCGACGCGACGACGCCTTCGACTTCGATCCGGTCGACGCCGCCGCGCCCCTGCCCCGCGCGTACCACTGGGCGGACGGCAGCGCCTACGTCACCCACGTCGAACTGGTGCGCAAGGCGCGCGGGGCCGAGTTGCCGGAATCGTTCTGGCACGATCCGCTGATCTACATGGGCGCTTCTGACGCCTTCATCGGGCCGCGCGACGACATCCCGGTGCAGGACGAAGCCTGGGGCATCGACTTCGAAGCGGAGGTCGCCGTGATCACCGACGACGTGCCGGCGGGCGTGACGCCCGAGCAGGCGCGCGGCCATATCCAGCTCGTCGCCCTGGTCAACGACGTGTCCCTGCGCAACCTGATCCCCGCCGAGCTCGCCAAGCAGTTCGGCTTCTACCAGTCCAAGCCGCATACCGCGTTTACGCCGGTGGCGGTCACGCTCGACGAACTCGGCGAGGCCTGGGATGGCGCAAAGCTGCATCTGCCGCTGGTCGCGACGTGGAACGGCCGGCGCATCGGCGCGCCCAATGCCGGCGTCGACATGACCTTCGACTTCGGCCAGCTCATCGCCCACGCGGCGAAGTCGAGACCGCTGGTGGCGGGCACCGTGGTCGGCTCCGGGACGGTGTCCAACGTCGGCAGCAGGGACGGCTCGTGCTGCCTCGCCGAGGTGCGCTGCCTGGAAACCATCGCCGACGGCAAGCCATCGACGCCCTTCATGTCCTTCGGCGACCGCATCGAGATCGAGATGTTCGACGCCTCCGGTCGCAGCCTGTTCGGGCGAATCGACCAGGTGGTGAAGCCTTATAGCCCGCCGGCCTGAACGGCCACCGCTGCCGTTGCCATACAATAGGGTGAACACTCGACGCGAGACGGCGCCCTCATGAGCCAGCATCTCCCCACCAAGACGCCCACGCTGTATGGCTACTTCCGTTCCACCGCGGCCTACCGCGTGCGCATCGCGCTGCATCTCAAGGGACTCGAATTCGACAACGCGTCCGTTCACCTGACCCGCGACGGCGGCGAGCACCGGCAGTCGATCTACCGCGACATGAATCCGCAGATGCTGGTGCCGACCTATGTCGAGGACGATCTCGTCATCAGCCAGTCCATGGCCATCGTCGAATACCTGGACGAGCGCTACCCCCTTCCGCCGCTGCTGCCCGCGGACCCGGTGCGTCGCGCCCGCGCGCGCCAGGCCGCCTTTGCCATTGCCTGCGACATCCATCCGCTGAACAACCTGCGGGTGCTGAACTACCTGGTTCAGGACGTGGGCGTCGACGAGACCGGCAAGCTCAACTGGTACCACCACTGGATCCTTCAGAACTTTCCCGCGCTGGAGCGCTGGGCCGCGGTGGAC
>JAUIDF010000254.1 GCA_030429125.1 Gammaproteobacteria bacterium
TGGCGGTCGAAGCGGCCGGGTCGAAGCAACGCCGGGTCGAGAACATCGGGCCGGTTGGTCGCGGCGATGACGATGAGCCCCTCGTGGCCCTCGAAGCCGTCCATTTCGACCAGCAGCTGGTTGAGCGTCTGCTCGCGCTCGTCGTGCCCGCCGCCGAGGCCGGCGCCGCGCTGACGACCGACGGCATCGATCTCGTCGATGAAGATGATGCAGGGCGCGTTCTTCTTCGCCTGCTCGAACATGTCGCGAACGCGCGAGGCGCCGACGCCAACGAACATTTCGACGAAGTCCGAACCCGAAATGGTGAAGAATGGCACCTTCGCCTCGCCGGCGATGGCCTTGGCCAGCAGCGTCTTGCCGGTGCCCGGGTTGCCGGTCATGAGCACGCCCTTGGGGATGCGTCCACCGAGCTTCTGGAACTTGGACGGATCGCGCAGGAAGTCGACCAGCTCCTTGACCTCTTCCTTGGCCTCGTCGACGCCGGCCACGTCCTCGAAGGTGATGTTGTTCTTGTCCTCGGTGAGCATGCGCGCGCGACTCTTGCCGAAGCTCAGCGCGCCGCGGCCGCCACCGCCCTGCATCTGTCGCATGAAGAAGATCCATACGCCGATGAGCAGCAGCAGGGGAAACCAGTTGATGAGGATCGTCATGAGCAGCGAGGGCTCTTCCTCCTTCTTGCTGACGATCGACACGTTGTACTTCAACAGGTCGTTGACGAGCTGCGGGTCGCCGGGGTTGTAGGTGACGAACCGGTTGCCGGCGGTGGTCTCGCCACGAATCGTCTCGCCGTCGATGGTCACTCTCTCGACCCGGTTCGCGGCGACGTCCTTGAGGAAGGCCGAGTATTCGATCTCGTTGCTGGAGGCGGAATCCTGCGGTGAAAAGTTGTTGAACACCGCCATGAGTACCATGGCGATCACCAGCCAGAGAACCAGGTTTTTCGTCAGGTTGTTCAAATAAGGTACCTCGAAATCACTACCTGCCCAGGGATGAAGCGGCGCGTCGACGACGCACCGCGCGATGGCGACGGTTTCACCTCGCGCCGGGTCCGCCTCGCTAACGTCGACGAATCCCGTGTTATATGGTCACATTCGCGGCGACTTCAAGCCGTATCGCCGGGCGAACCCCTGTCGGGATTATACCCTTTCGCGACCAGGTAGCACTCGGCGCTTCCCGCCCGCGACGCATCCGGCTTTCGCACCGAGACCGCGTCGAAGCGCGCGCGCAGGGCCGATGTCGCTTCTTCGCGGCCGGCGCCCTCGAATACCTTGACCACCATGAATCCGCCGGGGCGCAGCACGCGCGCGGCAAGAACCAGGGCGGCCGCCGCCAGCGCCGACATCCCCGCCTCGTCGCGTTCGCGCACGCCGCTCAGGTTGGGCGCCATGTCCGATACCACGGCGTCGGCGCGCCCGCCGTCGAGGGCGTCGACGACCCGCTCGACGATCGAATCGTCGAGGAAATCGCCGCGAATGAAACGTACGCCGGGAAGCGGCGACATGTCGAGCAGGTCCACCGCCACGACCCCGTCGCCGATGCGCCCGGCAAGGTACTGGCTCCAGCCGCCCGGCGCCGCCCCGAGGTCGACCACCCGCTGACCTTTTCTGAACAGCCGGTCGCGGCGATCGATCTGCTCGAGCTTGAAATAGGCCCGCGACCGGGTCTTGGTCTCGCGGGCGCGGCGCACCCACGGGTCACGGGCCTGTCGCGCGAGCCAGCGCTGGCTCGAAGCGCCGCCACCCTTGCGACGGCTCACGCCGTCGCCCCGGCATCGATGCCGCGATCGTGTACGGCGCGGGAATTAACTGGAATAATCGCCGCTTTTTGCGGAGACACGAGATGCCCGAACTTCGCGGCAAGCAGCTCAACTACCTGCGTGGCCTCGCCCATCACCGCAAGGTCGTGGTCAGCGTCGGCGCGGCGGGCGTCAGCCGCGGCGTGGTCGCGGAGCTGGACGAGGCGTTGCGCGTTCACGAACTCGTCAAGGTGAAACTGGCCGGCGAGGATCGTGGCGAACGCCAGCGGTGCATGGAGCGGCTGTGCGCCGCCACCGGCGCCCACGCGGTGCAGATTATCGGCCACACCGGCGTGCTCTATCGGGCCGGTGCCGAGCCGGTCATCGTACTGCCGGACTGAATCGCGAACCGGGCGCCTCACAGCTGCGACTTCACCGCCGGCTCGTCGCCCGAGAGATAGCCGTCGAGCGCCCGCAGGCCAAACTCGCGAGCGGCGTCGGGCAGTGCGTCGGCATCGTCGGCAGGCGCGGTCAGGCGCAGCACGCCGCCGGCCTCGAGTTGAATCGTCAGCACCGCGTTGCCGTCCATGTCCCCGGGCACCAGTGTCGCGGTGCGGCCGTCGATGCGCATGGTCTCGGCATTGACCTGGGCGCCGAACAGCCGCGTGAGCTGTTCGATGACCGCGAGTCCGGGGCTGCCGGCACCGCCCTCGGTGAGCACCGCCTCGAGACGGCGGCCATCCGCACCGACGTAGCGGCGCGTGTGCATCGTCATGCCGAAGACTTCCTGGCGCGCGATCTCGCCACCCTCGGCACCGCCCAGCCACAGGGGGAACAGCGCCTCGATCTGTGCGTGATGCGCCTTGACGAGTGCGCGCCGCGCCCACTCGAGCTCTTCCAGCGCTCGCGGATAATTGCCGTCGGCAACCATCGCCTCGAACGTTTCCAGCACCTCGTCGAGGTCGTCCTGCGCCCACGCGGGTGTCGCGACGAGACAGGCGGCGGCGAGCAGTGCCGTCATGAGGGGACAGGTCGGCAGGTATCTCAGCATCTCGTTTCTCCGTGGCCCGCCGGGTTCGCGAACCGGGTGTCCGGTTTCAGGCATCACGCAGCGCGGCGCGGGCCAGCTCGGCATAGCGGCGCCTGAACACCAGAAGGTGCCAGCGGCGGCCGCCGACCTGGTGCCACAACCATGCGTTGCGCACCGAGGCCAGCAACGCGCTGCGCACCTTCGCCACCAGGACCGCGCTTTGCAGGTGGCCCTGGGCGCCGTTGACGACGATGGAGGGACGCAACTGGCTCAGCGTTTCGGTATAGATGTCATTCAGCGCAAAATAAACTTCGTCGGCGTATGGCACCGGCCGCGACGCAAACTCCAGCTTCGCCAGTTTCCGGCCGAGCTTGTCGCGAAACAGGTCGCTGCCCCGCAGCGAAGCCTGGAGCTGAAGCGCCGCGTTGGTCATGCGAAGGATATCGACCTCGTCCGCCGCCGGTCGGCCGCCGCCCGCGGAAACGATCATCTCCAGGCCACGATGAATATCCGAGACGCCGTCGTACAGCGAATCGGGATCCGGGGTGTCGAGCGCCAGGGCCGTGCGCACCATCCGCGCGAGGTTGTTCTCGTCGGTGCTGCCCGTGCGCGCCATGCGTTGTACTAGAATACCGCACTGGACCACCGCGGCCAGGGAGAGAAGTTGTTGTCGGTTTACCATCGGGTCATCGCTTCCCTGGTCGGTCCAGTGCCAAGTTATCACCACGAACCGACCGTGCCAATATGCAATCCGTGCCCGAAGTGGTGTCGCTGGGGGCGACAATCAACGCCGACGACGCGCGACTGGAAGCCATCGCCACGGCGGCGTCCCGCGTCGACGACTGGACGGCCGTCGCCGCGCGAGCCGAAATCGAGGGCGTGGCGCCGGTCCTGTATCGGCACCTGGAGCACGCCGGCTGCGGCGTGCACGCCGATGGGCTCAAGTCGCTGCGCGCCCTGTCCGTGCGTCACCGTCACGCCACCGGCATCCGCATTGCCGAGTTCGCCCGTCTGAGCACCGCGCTGGCGGCAGCCGGAATCGACAGCGCGGCGTTGAAGGGCGTAGCCCTCGCCGGACTGATCTATCCGCGGCCGGCGCTGCGGCCCATGCGCGACATCGACTTCCTGGTCCGGCCCGGCCAGGCCCAGCTGGCGCGCGGCATACTGGAAGATCACGGCTACCAGTTCGAAGCCGGTCAGCCGAGCCGCTTCATGCGATACCACCACCACTTGCCCAACGCCCGCAAGCTGGTCGACGGGCTGACGGTGAGCATCGAGATCCACACCCGCGCCAACAGCGGCGACACGCCGGGCCGCCTGACCCTGGACCGCCTCGACGAACCCCTGCAACCGGTGACCACCGAGGCGGGCAGCTACCACGCCCTCGGCCACCGCGACATGCTCAACCAGTTGTGCCGGCACGCGCTGGAGCCCGGCGCCCGCGTGCGACTGGTGTCGGTGATGGACATCCAGGGCTACTGCGCGCACTTCGACGAGACGATCGACTGGCCGGCGCTGGCCCGACGACATCCCTACATCCCGAACTTTCTCGGCCTGCTGGACCTCGTCACGCCGCTGCCAGCAACGCTGGCGCGGTTCGCCTACGGCGGATCGGCCCTGCCGCAGCCGGGCCGCCTGATTCCGACCGTCAGCGAGGTATTCACCCGCCCGGACCGCCTGCGCGGCATGACCGAACTCCTGTCGCCGCCCGAGTGGTGGTTTCGCAGCTACTATGGCGTGGACGAACGCGGTCGCGGCGCGTTCGTCGCCCGGCTGCGCCACGTCTTTCGCCTGGGCGTGTGGATGGGGCGCCGTCTCGCCTCCTCCGTCGGCTAGCGCCTGCGACCCGCCGGCAGCGACCGCTCGCCGGCACCGAAACGTTTCCAGCGGGCGCGGCGCAACCGGCGTGCCTCGGGCGAAAAACTGCGGCGAATCGGTTAGAATCGCCCTTTCTTCGCACCCCGCCGCCGGGCCGGGCCCATTGCACCCGATATCGATTTCGACCTCGTCGGACGTTACCAGACCATGATCTCCACCCAGTCCATTCCCACGCCCGTCGACGGCTATCGCGTCGAGGAAATCGACGGCGAATTGCTGTTGTACCATCCGCAGTCGACCGCCACGGTCTACATGAACAGCACGGCTGCACTGGTTTGGCAGCTCTGCGACGGCAAACGCGAAGTGAGCGAGATCGTCGACATCCTCTCGGAGAGCTTCCCCGACTCGGGCAGCGACCTCGGCGACGACGTGCTCAAGGCGCTGGATTCGTTTCACGACCAGGGCGCGCTCAAGGTCTAGTGTCCGGCCCGATTGACTTGCCCGCCATCGCGGCGCCTGGCGCCACGGCCGTACGGCGTCGCAATGCCGCGCCAGGTGGCCGTTACGATCGATCATGGCGCCTCGTCAGCGAATGCGAGGCGCATCGATTTCAATCCGCAATACACCGGACAGGACACTAAATGACAAACCCGGTCGTGACGCGCGTCGCGCTGGGTCAGTGCGCCGTCGAGGTCGAGTGCCGCGTCGACTCGCTGGCCCCGGCCCTTGCCCTCCTGCTGGGCGATACCCGGACCACGGGCGGCGAGGTGCAGACGCGTTTCGTCATCGATACCAACGCCGCTTCCCAGTTCGAAATTCATCGCGGCGAGAAGCGCTGCTACCAGAC
>JAUIDF010000255.1 GCA_030429125.1 Gammaproteobacteria bacterium
CATCGCCCGCCACCACGCGCGCCTTGATCAGCGCGTAGCGTTCCCAGTCGCGGCCATGGGCCTGGTAGTAGTGCTCCATGGCGCCGAAGGACAGCGCCAACGGTCCGCTGGCACCGTTCGGCCGCAGGCGCATGTCGGTGCGAAACACGAAGCCGTCGGCGGAGGGCTCGTCGAGAAAACGCACGAGTTGGCGACCGAGACGCACGAAGAACTCCTCGTTGGTCATGGCCTTCGGCCCGTCGGTCTCGCCCGCCTCGGCATAGCTGAACATCAGGTCCACGTCCGAGGAAAAATTCAGCTCCCTGCCGCCGAGCTTGCCCAGGCCCAGCACCACCAGCCGAACCGGTTCGCCGGAGTCGCGACCGATGGGCGTGCCGTGACGCGCGCAAAGATCGGCGTAGACCCGCTCGAGGGCGGCGTCGATGAGCACGTCGGCCACCTCCGAGAGCGCGGACAGCGTATCGGCCAGCGACCAGGCCCCGGACAGGTCGGCCCATGCCACGAGACACAGGCATCGCCGGCGCTGTCGACGGATGGCGCGGTACAGCGAATCGGCGTCGTCCACCCCGGCCAGGGCATCGGCGATGCTCGCGGACAATCGACCCTCGCCATACGCGCGACTCGCGGGATGCGACAGGATCCAGTGGGCAAGTTCATCGTCGGCGGCGAGGCTGCGGCTGAGGAAGCGGCTGAGACCGAGGGCGCAGGGCGCACCGTCGAGCAGCGGATGGCCGGGGTGGCGTTCGAGTACTTCCTCGGGCAGTACCGAACCGGTACCGGGGGTGTTGTTCATGTCGTGGCGTGTCGAAGCAGGTCCGGCAGCCGGGCGCTCATCGGCCCGGGAAGGTTGGTTCGCCTGCAGTGTATGTGAGGCGTCTCGCACGGCTCAAGGCCGCGCCGGCGCCGGGCGCTACGGTTCGGCGAATGACTCCGTGGTGTAGCGCTTCACCTCGATGGCGTCGGACCAGAAAGTCGCGGGCAGACCCGCCTTGCGACGCAGGGCGGCGAGGAACGCGTCCGGCGCGCGCAGCGATTCCCATACGCTCGGCAGGAACGTTGCGCGCTTGTCGCCACAGGCGAGGATCAGCCCGTCTTCGCCGGGGCGAAGCTGGCGCAGCAGGTCCTGCTCGGACGAGAATTCCATGGCCGTCGGTGTACCGAGCACCGAGATCGAGAGACGCACGCCGTCGAACTCGGCGCGCGAGAGCGGCCCGAATCGCGGATCGTGCAGTGCGGCGCGAACCGCGTTGTCCGCCACGTCCGCGATCAATGGCTGATCCGGTTCGAGACTGCCGATGCAGCCGCGCAGCGCACCGCAGACGGTGAGCGTGACGAATGTCGCCGCGCGCGCGGCGCAGTGCGCGGGCCACGACGAGGCGTCCACCGCGAACGGTCGACCGTCAATGCCGTGATCGATGGCGTCGCGGGCGAGCGCCAGGAGGCGGTCGCGCGTGGTTGCATCGAACCGGCGCCGACGCTCGTGCACCAGCAAAGTGGCGTATCCCACCACGCGATCCTTCGGGCCCGCGGTATCGCCGGAGTTGCGCACGTCCACGGCGTGGACCCGGTAGCCGCGTTGCGCGGCGCTCAGCAACAGTGCCGACACCGGCAGGAAGCCGCAGGCGCGTTCCGGCCGCATCGCCTGCCAGTCGAGACGCTCCATGCAGGCGACCGTTCCCGCGTCGATGGCGCACGCCTCGTCGTAGGCGTGGTAGTGGCTGAGGTCGGAACTGACCACGACCAGTCCCTCGTCATCGTCGAACATCGCATCGAGGAGCGGCGCCAGGCGGCGCGGATGGATCTCGCCGACTACCAGCGGCACCAGGGAAAAATCGCCGAGCACCGCCTGCAGGAACGGCAGGTGCACTTCGAGACTGTGCTCGTGGTCATGCGCCTGGTCGAACACCTGGACGACATCGTATCGGCTCACGAGATCGTCGAGCACCGCGCGATCCACGCTGATCCGGCCAAGCGGGGTGGCGAACCAGCGATGAGAAGGCGCCGCCACGCCGCGCGTGTGGACGCGGTGCGCCGGGCCGAGCAGGTAGACACGGCGCACGGGCCGCTCGATGTTGGCCAGCGCGCGATAGCCGCTGCCGGCCACGGCGCCGGAATAGACGTAGCCGGCATGGGGCACGATCAGCGCCCGCGGTACCAGGTCACTGGGCACGCCGCCGTCGACGAACGCCTGTACTTCCCGGCGCAGTCCGTCGGCGTCGTCGCCGTAGAACAGGCCGGCGACGGCGGGTCGGCGGGTATCGGCGGCATGGGCGGTGTCAGGCATGACTTGCCTCCGTCGTGGTCGGTCGATGCCAGTGTAGGACGCGGGAGCGCGGGCGACAACATCGCTCCGGGGTCGTCGCCGGGATTGAACGCCGGCCCGATGTGCGCCACAGTAGCGGGCGGGACACACGGGTTTTCCACGACGTGCCGACCGGACACGTAGCGACGAAGTACTGGCACCGTCTCGATGACGGCCGCCTCCAGTGCGACCTGTGTCCGCGCTTCTGCCGCCTGCGCGAGGGGCAGCGCGGGTTGTGCTTCGTGCGCCTGCGCGAGGACGACGCGGTGGTGCTCACCACTTGGGGTCGCTGCAGCGGCTTCTGCGTCGACCCCATCGAGAAGAAGCCCCTGAACCATTTCTACCCCGGCACACCGGTGCTGTCGTTCGGCACGGCGGGCTGCAACCTCGCCTGCAAGTTCTGCCAGAACTGGGACATCAGCAAGTCGCGCGAAATGGACACGCTCGGCGCCGCCGCGGCGCCGCAGATGCTGGCCGACGCGGCCCGCCGGCTCGGCTGCCGCAGCATCGCCTTCACCTACAACGACCCGGTGATCTTCCACGAGTACGCCATCGACGTCGCCGATGCCGCGCGGGCGGCCGGCGTCTTCAGCGTGGCGGTTACCGCCGGCTATGTCACCGCGGCCCCGCGGCGGGAGTTCTACGCCCGCATGGACGCCGCCAACGTGGACCTGAAGGCCTTCACCGAATCGTTCTATCGCAAGATCTGCGGCGCCGGTCTGGCCGAGGTGCTGGACACGCTGCTCTACATTCGCCACGAGACCGACACCTGGCTCGAGATCACCACGCTGCTGATTCCGGGCAGGAACGACGGCAATGACGAAATCGAATCCCTGTGCCGCTGGGTGGTCGACGAACTCGGCCCGGACGTGCCGCTGCACTTCACCGCCTTCCATCCCGATTTCAAGATGCGCGACATCGCGCCGACGCCGGCCGCCACGCTGAGCCGCGCGCGCGCCATCGCGGTCGACAGCGGCATCCACCACGCGTATACCGGCAACGTTCACGACAGCGCCGGCGGAAGCACCTTCTGCCATGGCTGCGGTGCGCGGCTCATCGAGCGGGACTGGTACGAACTCGGCGAGTGGCGTCTCGATGCCGGGGGTCGATGCGACCGATGCGGCGAGCCCTGCGCCGGCCGCTTCGAGGCGACACCCGGCGACTGGGGACGAAAGCGAATGCCAGTGCGCCTGGCGCGCGCACGGCCCGGCGTTACGTAGACGGACCGGCCTGGTCGAACTCGGGCAGTCCGTCCCCGAACCGCACCCAGTCGATGCGATGGTCGACGAAGGCGTGCCGGGTCGGCGCAAAGCGCCCGGGCTCGTCCAGCGTCCCCGCATGCAGTTCGAACACCATCCGCCCGTCCCATTGGCCTTCCCAGGTCAGGGGCGTGCCGCACCTCGCGCAGTGCGTGCGCGTGACGCCCGGCGATGACTCGTACCGCGCCGGCGTCCCCGTGCTGTAGCGCACCGCGCCTTCGTCGAACATCACCATGACCACGGCGGGCGCACCGGTTGCCTTGCGGCAGGTGCGGCAATGGCACCAGGAAACCTTGTAGGGTTCGTCGACCACTTCGTAGCGTACGGCGCCGCAGAGGCAGCCGCCGCGGGCGATCACGGTATCGTTCATGGCGAATTCCCGGTGGTGAAGTTGGCGTCGTCCCCGTTGCCGTCGGGCTCGATGGCGTCGGGCTCGATGGCGTCGGGCTCGATGGCGTCGGGCTCGATGCCGGCGGCGCGAAGGCCGTCGACGACATGGTCGAACGCGGCCGGGTCGCGATAGGGAAGAACGCGGCGCCGGTGAGAGATCGAATAAGACGGATTAACGGCCATCAGCGCGTCCCACTGCGTGCGCGCCTGGCCGGCGGCGCCCGCGTGCCCCAGCGTGGACGCCAGCAATACCCGGCTGATGTCCGATTCGGGCTTGCGGATCAGCCGCCGGCGGAGCCATTCGGCGGCGGCATCGAGATGGCCGGCATGGAAGTGCGCCATTGCCATCACGTGCAGCAGGATGTCGCGATAGTGCGGGTCGAGCCGCATGGCGCGCTCGACACACTGGATCGCCTCCGCGGCGCGGCCGACGTAGACCAGGATCAGGCCCTTGCCGGCATGCCCATCGGCGAAGTTGGCGTCGAGATCGAGGGCCTCGCCAATGGCGGCGAGCGCATCGTCGTGCCGTTGCGACCACAGCAGCGCCATGGCGCGGGCGAAACGGGCATGGGGATTCGCGTCGTCGAGCGAGACGGCGCGCGCGGCGAGCTCGAGCGCGCGTCCGATGTCGCCGTGCGGATCGTCGCTCCACCGATTGACGTAGCTCAGCACGAAACAGCGCGACAGGTGCGAGCAGGCCAGCGAGAACGAGGGATCGAGATCGACCGCCCGCGCCAGGAGTTCGCGCGCACTGCGATTGGCATCGCCGGTATCGCGCAGGGCCTGGTCGCGACCGCGCAGGAAGTAGTCGTAGGCCTCGAGGTTCGACGTGCAGGCCGCCGCCTGGGCCGATGCCTCGTGCGCCGTCAGCCTCGCGCCGACCGCACCGACCACTTCGCGACAGATTTCGTCCTGCACTTCGAAAATGTCGGTGAGCTCGCGGTCGTAGCGCTCGGCCCAGGCATGGGCGCCGCTTCTCCCCTCGATCAGCTGCACGGTGACGCGAACGCGCCCGCCCGCCCTGCGCACGCTGCCTTCCAGTACGTAGTCGACGCCGAGCTGCCGGCTGACCTCACGGATGTCGACCTGGCGACCCTTGTAGGCGAAGCTCGAATTGCGCGCGATCACGGTGAGGCCGGACAGCTTCGACAGGTCGGTGATGATGTCCTCGGAAATGCCATCGCTGAAATACTCCTGCTCCGCGTCCCCGCTCATGTTCTGCAATGCCAGCACCGCGATGGACACGGTCTCGCCCGGGGCACGGGCGTCGGTGGCATCCCCCGGCCCGGGCGCCCGCCCCTCGCGGTCGACGACCCGGTAGGCGCGTAGCGGCTCGTCGATGTTCTTCACCCGCTGCTCGCCGAGAGACTCGTAGCCGAGATCGAAGCGGCTGCCCACGGAGACACGGAAGGCATCCGACAGGCAGATGCCGCCCGGCTCGGCGAGCGCCTCCAGCCGTG
>JAUIDF010000256.1 GCA_030429125.1 Gammaproteobacteria bacterium
GTCGCCAAGTACCGCGAACAGATGCACATCCCGCCGTCGAGTCAACGGAAGGGATTTTTGTAACACCAGCCATCGATCAGAGGTTCCAAGATGCAGATCTCCATCAGCGGCCAACACCTGGACGTCACCCCCGCACTGCGAGAGCACGTCGAGGAGAAGCTGGACAAGGTCATCCGGCACTTCGACCACATGACGAATACCCACGTCGTCCTGCAGGTGGAAAAAAACAGGCACAAGGCGGAGGTCAACATCAACGCCCGTGGCGTAAGTTTCCACGCGACCGCCGAGGCGGACGACATGTATGCCGCCATCGACTCCATGACCAGCAAGCTGGACCGGCAGGTGCTCAAGCACAAGGACAAGGTCAGCAGCCACCACGCGGAAAGCGCGGCCAAGTCCCAGGTGTGAAATGATGCAACCATCACCATCCACGGACCCCGCGCCGATGAATCCCGGGGAAGGATTCCTGTCGCGATTCGTCACCCGCGAACGGGTCCGCACCGGCCTGCACGCGTCGAGCAAGAAGCGACTCATCGAGGAGGTGGCCGACCTGCTCAGCTCCTACTCGGGCGATCTCGACCGCGATACCGTTTACCAGATCCTCAACCAGCGCGAGCGACTCGGCAGTACCGGCATCGGTGAGGGATTCGCCATACCGCACGGGCGAATCAACGGCATCGATCAACCCATTATCTGCGCCATCCTGCTCGACCAGGGCCTGGACTTCGACTCCATCGACGATCAGCCGGTCCGCTGTATCGTCGGCCTGCTGGTGCCCGCCGACGCCAACCAGACCCACCTGCAGATCCTCTCCCGGCTGGCCAAGGCGTTCAGTCAGCCCGAGATCAGGGAGCGAATCATGGCATGCCACGACGACGACACTTTTTTTCGTGCCGTCAACGACCTGGACTAGCCCGGGCAGGCGGCGTGTCGAGAACGACGTCGGTCGCCCCCACCCGGCGATGACATCGCCATCGAAGACATGAACGCGGCGGCGAAACCGATCAGCGTCGCCGAGGCCTTCCACGGCAAGGCCGAACGGCTCGGACTGGTGCTCGCGGCGGGCGCCAACGGACTCGGGCGCACGCTCGACCCGGCGCCGGCGCTGGCGGCGCGGGTGGACTTCGTCGACTATCTCGACCTCGACCACCCGGCACCCGTGCAGATCGTCGACCCCGATCGCCACGATCGCCTCGTCGACCCGTCCGCGGACGACGCCCGCCAGGTGTGGCGCCTGTTCGAAAGCGGCGCCGTCGCCATGGTCGTCATCAGTGACGAGCGCCGGGCACCGGCCTGGCTGCTGGAAACGGGCAACCAGACGGGCGTTTGCATCTATCACTCCGCGCTGTCGCATTCGCAGCTGTACGAACGACTGCAGCACCGGGCCGCGCGCAAGCTGATCCAGTTGACCAGCCTGCACGGCGTGTTTCTTTCCATTCGCAACGTCGGCGTACTGATCACCGGCCCGAGTGGTATCGGCAAGAGCGAAGTCGCGCTGGATCTCATCGATCGCGGCAGCCGGCTGGTCGCGGACGACGTGGTACAGGTCTATCGCTCCTCGCCCTACAAGATTACCGGGTTCTGCTCGGAACTCATTCGCGGCTACCTCGAGGTCCGTGGACTCGGTATTCTCGACATCGCCGACATCTACGGTAACACGGCCGTCATGGACTCGAGCCCGATCGACCTTATCGTACACCTCGAGCCCGAGAAGCCCGGCATCCGGGACGCCCACGGACGCCTCACGCCGCGCATTCGCCAGTGCACCATCCTCGCCACCAGCGTGCCCGAGATCACGTTGAAAGTCGCGCCCGGCCGCAACCTCGCGGTGCTCGTCGACGCCGCCGTACGCACCCATATCCAGTTCCAGTTCGGCAAGGACCCGGTCAAGGCGTTTGTCGACAAGCAGCAAAAGCTCATCGAGAGGCGCAATCGCGCGGGCCGGCACCTGGGATCGCCACGCGGGGATAGCTGAAGCCTGTCACGAAAATTGCGGTACACTGACGAGCCTCGGCGATCGCCGTGCGCCGCGCCGATCGCGGAGCGACCTCGACTCGAACACTCGCGGCGCCGACCCGCCGACAGCGGCACGGCCCGCGAACAGCGCGACGCTCCCATGACCACATGACTGAGCCCAAATTCCAGTACGGTCTGTTGATCGTGAGCGGCTTGTCCGGCTCGGGCAAGACGGTGGCCCTGAACGCCCTCGAGGACCTCGGCTACTACTGCATCGACAACATGCCCGCGGTGCTGATTCCGCAGTTCGCCGAGCTGACGGCGACGCAGTTCCGCGACTCGCGCGATTTCCGCGTGGCCGTCAGTATCGACTCGCGCAACCGCTATTTTCTTTCCTCGCTCCCGCAGAGCCTCGAGTCGCTGCAGGCGCTCGGCATCGACTACCGCATCATCTTTCTCGAGGCCGAGGAAAAGGTACTGGTAAAACGGTTCAGCGAAACCCGGCGCAAGCATCCTCTCACGGACAGTCACACGCCGTTGGTCGACGGCATCCGGCTCGAGGCCGACCTGCTCACACCGCTGGCGGAAAACGCCGTGCGACGCATCGACACCTCGGTGATGACACCGCACGAATTGCGTCGACTGGTGCGCGACGTGGCCGGCATCGAGACGTTTTCCGGTGTTGTGGTATTGTTCGAGTCGTTCGGCTACAAGCACGGCACGCCGCTGGACGCAGACTTCGTCTTCGATGTCCGCTGCCTGCCCAACCCGCACTGGCAGGAGGCGCTGAAGCCGCTCACCGGGCTCGACGAGCCGGTGTGCCGCTACCTCCAGGCACAGCCCGCGGCGGGCGAGATGCTCGACCACATCCGTGGCTTCATCGAACGCTGGCTGCCCGACTTCGAGCAGGAGAACCGCAGCTATATCACGGTGGCGGTAGGCTGTACCGGCGGGCGGCATCGCTCGGTCTACATCATCGAACGCTTGCGGGATCACTTTGCCGAACGCGACATCCACGTGCAGGTATGGCATCGCGAGCTTTCCCTGTCCCATTGAACGCGGCGAACCGGTACGCCGCGAACCGCTCCGGATCTTCAGACATGGTGATTGAGAAGCAGATCGAAGTCGTCAACAAGCTCGGCCTCCACGCCCGCGCCGCGGCCAAGCTCGTCAATGCGGCGTCGGCCTACGAGAGTGACGTGTGGATCGAGTACAACGGCCAGTCGGTGAACGCCAAGAGCATCATGGGACTGATGATGCTTGCCGCGGCGCATGGCAGCGTGGTGTCGATGCGCGTCGACGGCGACGACGCCGACGAGGCCGAACAGGCCATCAGCAACCTGTTCGCCGAGCGTTTCGGAGAAGACGAATAGTGCTGCTGCTCAACGGCACCGGTATTGGCGACATCGCCGTCGGCAGGGCGCTGATCCTCGATCGCCGCGACGACGAGATCAGCGTTCGAAACCTGTCGCAGGAAGAGGTCGAACAGGAGATCGGCCGATTTACGCAAGCCGTGGCCCGCGCCCGTCAGCGACTCGAATCGATGCGCGACGAACTGCCCGAGAACGCACCGGCGGAGCTGGCGGCATTTCTCGACGCCCACGTGCTCATGCTCGAGGATCCGCTGCTCATCGATCAGACGGCGGGCACCATTCGCCGCGAGCGGATCAATGCCGAGGCCGCCCTGCATCGCCAGGAGGTACGGTTGAAGGAAGTCTTCGAGAACATCAACGACGACTACCTGCGCAGCAAGAAGAACGACATCGGCCAGGTGGTCGAGCGCGTCCAGTCCGAACTGTCGACCAATTCGAGCCAACTGCTTGCGCTCGACGACGATCTCAATGACCGCATCATCGTCGTCAACGACCTCACGCCGGCCGATACCGTGCATTTTCGCAGCAAGCACATGGCGGGCTTCATCACCAATCTCGGCGGACCGATCTCGCACACGGCCATTCTCGCGCGCAGCCTGCGGCTGCCGGCAGTCGTGGGCCTGCACGGCGCAAGCCGCCTGATCCGCGACAACGACATCGTGGTGGTGGACGGCGCGTCGGGTACCGTGGTCGTGGCGCCGGACGAGCGTATTCTCGAACAGTACGAAAGACGCCAGGAACGCGCCCGGCGGCATGCACTGGGCCTGGAGTCCCTGCGCGACGTGCCGAGCGCGAGTGAGGACGGGGTACGCGTGTCGCTGATGGCCAACGTGGAGCTGCCCGAGGACGTCGCCGCCACGATCAACGCCAATGCCGACGGCGTCGGCCTGTATCGCACCGAGTTCATGTTCATGAATCGCGAGGCGCCGGACGAGGAGGAGCAGTACGCCGCCTACTGCGACGTCGCCACGCGTGTTCGCGGACCGGTCACCATACGCACGCTGGATCTCGGCGCCGACAAGCAGGTGGACGGCGGCCGCGCCGACGCCAACACGGCCGTGAATCCCGCCCTGGGACTGCGCGCGGTGCGTCTGTGCCTGTCCAATCCCGGACTCTTCATCCCCCAACTGCGCGCCATGCTGCGGGCGTCGGTGCACGGTGACGTTCGCATCATGATTCCCATGCTGTCGAGCCTGAACGAGCTGGAGCAGGTCCTGGAACTGGTGCGCGAGGTCAAGAATTCACTCTCGCGGGAGTGCATTGCCTTCAAGCCGGACGTGCCCATCGGCGGCATGATCGAGGTGCCGGCTGCGGCAATCGCCGCGGACCTGTTCGCGCGCAAGCTCGACTTCCTCTCCCTCGGCACCAACGACCTGATCCAGTACACGCTGGCCATCGACCGGGTCGACGACGAGGTGAACTACCTGTACGACCCCATGCACCCGGCGGTGCTGCGACTGATTCGCCATACCATCGAGGCGGGCGAGAACAACAATATCCCCGTGTCGATGTGCGGGGAAATGGCGGGCGATCCGGCCTATACACGCCTGTTGCTCGGACTCGGCCTGCGCGAATTCTCCATGGACCCCGCCACCCTGCTCGCGGTGAAGCGTGAAGTGCTGAGAACCCGCGTCACGCCGGTTACCGATACGGCGCGCGAATCGCTGTACGACAGCGATTCGGCCAGACTGCGCTCCCTCCTGAACGGCCCCACCGTGCATTGAGGCGGCTGCGCAGCCTCGTATCGAATGCGGCGCGCGCCGTGTCGACAGGCCGGCCTCGGCGCACACCGCACCCGTACGATACAAAGGCGTTGGCGCGCACCGACACCCTGCCCGATCGAGACGCCGCGGTCGCGGGCCTGCCGGGATTCGCCTGCCTACCGTTTCAGGTGCCGCGTCAGCCGCGCCTCGAGGCGGTCCCACAGGTAGCGAAGCGCCTCGACCATGACCAGGTACATGACCGCCGCCCAGATGTAGGTCTGGAAGTCGAACGTCCTCGAGAAGGCACGACGCGTCTCGCCCATGAGGTCGTAGACGGTAATGATGGC
>JAUIDF010000257.1 GCA_030429125.1 Gammaproteobacteria bacterium
CTCGACTCACCGAAGAGCAGCCTGGACGCGGAACGCACCGCTCCACCCGGCGGCTCGAAGACTGCTTTCGAAGCTACCTCGCCAACTACAACGAAAACCCAAAGCCATTGATCTGGCATAAAACCGCCGACGAGATCATCGATTCAATCGGACAAGACACTCGTCGCACGGCGCACCTCGAATTCGACAGCCCCGGCGACGCCCGTTCGTCCTTCTCCTTCGCATCAGCTCAACGGGTCGACGGGCGAGGCGGGCGCGCCCGCGGCCTCGATCGCCTCGCCCGCCTGCAACAGGCGCTCCTCCTCGAATCGGCCGGCGACCAGCTGCACGCCCACCGGCGCCTCGCCGGCCATGCCGGTGCTGACGGTCAGGCCGGGCACGCCGAGCAGCGGCAGGCCGACCTGGGTGAGCTGCGCCTCGACCACGCGGCGAAAGGCGGCCGGCGACTCGACATCGAGCTGGTCCGGGAACGGCAGCTCGGCCGACACCGGGCAGAGCAGCACGGGATGGGCCTCCAGGAACAGTTGCCACTCGCGCACGAGGGCCGCGCGCTGCTGCAGGGCATCGAGCAGGCCGTTCACGTCGCAGGCCGCACCGAGTTCATCGAGCTGACCATAGACGAAGGCCGCGTCGGGGTCGCCCTCCTTGTCGATCATGGCGGCGCCGGCGCGCCGGAACTCGGTGAGCCACAACACGAGTTGCAGCCGCGCCGGTTCGCGAAACGAGGGACAGTCGATCTCCTCGACCTGCCAGCCGGCGTCCCCGAGCCGCCGCGCGGCATCGCGCAGCGCGTGCTCGACCGCCGCGTCCACGATCATGCCGTCGGGCGCGACGCACAACGCGACGCGCCGCGCGGCCGGCGTGCCCTCGAGCGGCGCCGGCACCCACCACGGATCGCGCAGGTCGCGCGCGGCCATGGCGGCGAGGGCCAGGCGCAGGTCGCCCACGGTGCGCGCGAGCGGGCCCGACACGGCCATGAGCTGGGCGCCGATGTGACGGTCCGGTGCGGTGAAGTTGGCCGCCGCGACCCGGCCCGCCGAGGGACGCAGTCCGTGGATGCCGCAGGCATAGGCGGGATAGCGGATGGAGCCGCCGATGTCGGTGCCGTGTCCGATGGCGCCGATACCGCTGGCCACCGCCGCCGCCGCCCCGCCGGACGAGCCGCCCGGCGTCAGCGCGGGGTGACGCGGATTGCGCGTGTGGCCGTGCAGCGAGTTGCGCGTGAACCAGCGCAGCGAGAACGCCGGCGTGTTGGTGCGGCCGATGATCACGGCGCCGGCCTTGCGAAGATTCGACACCACCGGGCTGTCCTCGCCGGCGACGAGGTCGCGCTGGATCCGTAGTCCATTGGTGGTGGCATGACCGGCCTGGTCGACGTTGACCTTGACCGTGACCGGCACGCCCGCGAGCGGGCCGACCGGTTCGCCGCGCGCGATGCGCTCGTCGATGGTCCTCGCCGCCTCGAGCGCCTCGTCGGGCATTTCCTGGACCACCGCGTTGATTGCCGGGTTGATCGCCGACAACCGCTCGAGCGCGCTGGTCGCGACCTCCACCGCGGTCGATTCCCGGCTCGCCACGCGCGCCGCGGTGTCGACGGCGGACAGCTTCCACAGTTCAGTCATGTTGATCCCTCGATGGGGGTTGACCGGCTCGTCGTCAGGGCCGTCTCTTCAGTCGCTCACGTCGATGACCAGCTTGCCGAAGTGGCCCGCCGCTGCCATGGCGTGATAGGCGTCGCGTGCCGACTCGAAACCGAACCGTTGGTGGATGACCGGCTCGAGCCGGTGGTGCGAGATGGCGCGGTTCATGTCGAGGAACATGTTCCTGGAGCCGCCGTAGATTCCCTGCACGCGGATCGACTTGCGCATGATGTTCACCGGGTTGATCTCGCCGCCGGTGAGCACGCCGATCAGCACCACGGTGCCGGCGACGCGCGTCGCGGCGATGGAGCGCTCCAGGGTGCCGGCGCCGCCGACCTCGACCACCGCGTCGACGCCGACGCCGCCGGTCAGGTCCAGCACCGCCTTGTCCCAGTCCGGGTTGGTGCGGTAGTTGACGGTCTGCCAGGCGCCCATGTCGCGCACGCGCGCCAGCTTCTCGTCGCTCGAGGACGTCATAATCACGCGCGCACCGGCCAGCACGGCGAATTGCAGCGCGAAGACCGATACGCCGCCAGTGCCGAGCAGCAGCACCGTGTCGCCCGCGCGGATGCGGGCCGCACGGAAAAGCGCGTTCCAGGCGGTCAGGCCGGCGCAGGTCAACGTCGAGCCTGCGACGTAGTCGAGGTGGTCCGGCAGCGGCACCACGCCGCGCGCCGCCAGCACCACCTCTTCGGCGAGCACGCCGTCCCTGGCACCGCCGAGCGCGGTGGCCATGATGGCTGCGCTGCACGGACCGTCCTGCCAGTCGCCAAAGAAACAGCTCGCGACACGGTCGCCCACCGCTATCCCCTCGACGCCGGCACCGATCGCGGTGACCTCGCCGGCGGCGTCCGAGTTGGGCACCCGCGGCAGCGGCAGGTTGCGCGACGCCGGATCGCGAATGGTGGAAAGATCGCGATAGTTGATCGACGAGGCATGGACGCGAAGGCGAATTTCGCCGGGTCCGGGCTCGGGTCGATCGACGTCGACCCGTTCGAGGGCGTCGATGCCGTCGAGGGAATTGATTTGCCACTGGCGCATGCAATGCGGCTCCTGGTTGGGTTGGGGACGACGTGCGACGGGCGGCCGCGCGTCGTCCGCTCGGATGCAAGGCACGCATTCTAGAGGCTCGGCCGGCCGACGACCATGCGCCGGCGTTTCACCAGTCGCCATCGGCTCGCGCGCGCCCGATCGGGCGCTGGCGCGGCTGGCCGTCGCCTCAAGCGACGGGCGGTTGCCGTGCGTAGCTGACGGTGAGGATTTCCCAGGCGTGACCGTCGGGCTGGTCCCAGTACACATTGCGACCGCCATGGCTCGTGTTGACCCGGTGGTCGACGGGCCCGCCGGGCGTGCTGCGGTAATCGATGCCCGCGTCCGTGATGCGCGCGAGGATGTCGTCGAACTGCAATTCGCTCACGCGAAAGCAGTAGTGATGTGCGCGGATCTGCTTGCCCGTGCTCATGAAGTCGAGCGTGAGCCCGTCGTTGACGTACACGGCCGCAAAATGACCCGACCCCGCTTCGTCCCATGGCACGTCGAGCAGGTAGGCGAGCTGGGCGGCGGCGGCGTCGCGGTCGGTGGCGGGAACGATGACATGATCGAGTTCGATTCGCATGGCGTTGACCTCGTTCGATGCAATGCGCAAGCCCCGGCGGGGCGCGCGGGGACGGGCAGTCTAGCAACGAATGCCGGACGCGAAGACGCTGCCGATTGACAAAACGACAAGGCGGCACCGCACCTTGCGTGCAGTGCCGCCGTCGGTCATACCGCGACGATCCTCGCGACTCAGGCGAGGTCGAAGCGATCGAGGTTCATCACCTTGTTCCAGGCGGCGACGAAGTCCTTGACGAACTTCTCGCCCGAGTCGGCGCAGGCGTACACCTCGGCCAGGGCGCGCAGCTCGGAGTTGGAGCCGAACACGAGATCGACGCGCGTGCCGGTCCACTTCGCCTTGCCGCTCCTGCGATCGGTTCCCTCGAACTCGTCCTCGTCGGCCGAGGTCGCCTTCCACTCGGTGCCCATGTCGAGCAGGTTGACGAAGAAGTCGTTGCTGAGCGTCCCAGGACGGTCGGTGAACACGCCGTGCCGGCTCTCGCCGTGATTGGCGCCCAGCACGCGCAGTCCGCCGACCAGCACGGTCAGCTCGGGCGGCGTCAGGGTCAGCAGCTGCGCGCGATCGACGAGAATCTCTTCCGGCGACACCGAAAACTTCGCCTTCTGGTAGTTGCGAAATCCGTCGGCGAGAGGTTCCATGTACTGAAAAGAATCCACGTCGGTCTGCTCCTGCGAGGCGTCGGTGCGGCCCGGCGAGAACGGCACGGTCACGTCGTGACCCGCATCCTTCGCCGCCTTCTCGACGCCGGCGCAGCCCGCCAGCACGATCACGTCCGCGAGAGACACCGGCTTGCCGAAGGCCTGGCGCACGCCTTCCAGCGCATCGAGCACCTTCGCCAACCGCCTGGGCTCGTTGACCTCCCAGTCCTTCTGCGGCGCGAGGCGGATGCGGGCACCGTTGGCGCCGCCGCGCAGGTCGGAACCGCGGAAGGTGGAGGCCGACGCCCAGGCCGTGGACACCAGGTCCGCGACAGACAACCCCGCATCGAGAATCTTCTCCTTCAGGGCCTTGATGTCCTTCTCGCCGATCAGCTCGTGATCGACCGGCGGCACCGGATCCTGCCAGATCAGTTCCTCACCGGGAACTTCGGGACCGAGATAGCGAACCACCGGACCCATGTCGCGGTGGGTGAGCTTGAACCAGGCCCGCGCGAAGGCGTCGGCGAACTCGTCCGGGTTCTCGTAGAATCGTCGCGAGATCTTCTCGTACTCGGGGTCGAAGCGCAGCGAGAGATCCGTGGTGAGCATGGTCGGCGCACGACGCTTCGACGGGTCGTGGGCATCGGGAATCGTGTCGGCGCCCGCGCCGTCCTTCGCCACCCACTGGTGGGCCCCGGCGGGACTCTTGGTGAGCTCCCACTCGTACTCGAACAGGTTCTTGAAGAAGAGGTTGCTCCACTCGGTGGGCTTGCTGGTCCAGGTCACCTCCAGGCCGCTGCCGATGGTGTCCGCGCCCTTGCCGGTGCCATGGCTGGTCTTCCAGCCGAGCCCCTGCTGCTCGATGCCTGCCGCCTCGGGCTCGGCGCCGACCAGCGCCGCGTCGCCCGCGCCGTGGGTCTTGCCGAACGTATGACCGCCGGCAATGAGCGCCACGGTCTCCTCGTCGTTCATGGCCATGCGGCCGAAGGTATCGCGGATGTCCTTCGCGGCGGCGACCGGGTCGGGATTGCCATTCGGACCTTCCGGGTTCACGTAGATGAGCCCCATCTGCACCGCGGCCAGCGGATTCTCGAGATCGTCGTGGTCGCCAGCGTAGCGCTCGTCGTCCAGCCAGGTGCGCTCGTTGCCCCAGTAGATGTCCTTCTCCGGCTCCCAGATGTCGGCGCGACCGCCGCCGAAGCCGAAGGTCCTGAAGCCCATCGATTCCAGCGCGACATTGCCGGTGAGGATCATGAGGTCGGCCCAGGAGATCTTGCGGCCGTACTTCTGCTTGATCGGCCACAGCAAGCGACGCGCCTTGTCCAGGTGCACGTTGTCGGGCCAGCTGTTGATCGGCGCGAAGCGCTGGTTGCCGGTGCCGCCGCCACCGCGACCGTCCTGGATGCGATAGGTGCCGGCGCTGTGCCAGGCCATGCGAATGAAGAAGGGACCGTAGTGGCCGAAGTCGGCCGG
>JAUIDF010000258.1 GCA_030429125.1 Gammaproteobacteria bacterium
TGCGCCGGGCGGACGACTGGAGGTCCACGTGGCAGGTGTCACGGACATTGCCGAGCTAGACATCGATCATCGCGTCGAGGTGACGCTCAACGGCGAGTCGCTGGGTACACGCGACTTCGATGGACACGAGGCCGAGACGTTGGTTTTCCCGCTGCCCGGCGGATTGTTGCGGCCCGGCGACAATTCGGTTGTCGTGTCGCTGCCGGGCGGCACCGGGGCGGCGTACGACATGATCTACGTCGACACGATCACCGCATGGTATCCCGGCTCGACCTCGGCGCACGCCGACCGGCTGCTGGTTGAATCCGGGCTCGAGTCCGGTGCGCTCAGCGTGTCCGGGCTAACCTCGAACGACGTTGTCGCTTACGCCGTCGACGCCGAAGGCGGACTGTTCGAGCTGCGACCGCACCTGCAGCGCGAACCGCGCAGCGGAGACTACACCGCAACTGTTCCGGTCGAGCAACACCGTAACGGTGTGTTCGAGGCATTGTGGGTTTCGACGACGGGTTCGATCAACACCCCGAAAATGCTGGGCACGGTCGACCCGATCGACCTGCTTGGCGACGCGGCGGAGTTCCTCGTGATTGCGCACCCGGCCTTCCTGCCGTCGGCGGGTGACGATACCCACCCGTTAAGCCAGTACGTCGCCCTGCGCGAATCCCAGGGCTGGAGCGTGCGCCTGGTGTCGATCCTGGACATCCAGGACGCCTATGGCGGCGGCATGCCGCTGCCAGGTGCGCTGTCGCGTTTTCTCGCGGCGGCGGACAACGCCTTCGAGTACAGCCATGTGCTTCTCGTCGGCGGCGACAGCTACGACTACCACGACATCCGCGGATTGGGCAGTCTGAGTTTCATCCCGACTCGTTATGCGCATGCCGGCTCGACGCTGCATGCCCCGAACGATGCCTTGATGACTGATATCGACGGCGACGGCCGCGGCGACAAGGCGGTCGGCCGGTGGCCGGTGCGTACCCTGGCCGATCTTGAATCCACGGTGCAGAAGGTCATGGACTGGGAGGATCTCTTGACAGGCACGGCGTCGATGAGGACCAGCACGTGGGTAAGCGATAGCGAGGATCCGAAGGTGCCGTCGTTCGCGGCACAGGCCGAGCGCATGATTGACCGCCTTGTGACACCGCTGGCCGGAAACGCTTCAGAACCGTGGCCGTCCGAGAATGCCACGCGCATCTACTTCGATCAGGTCACGCCACTGCCGTCGAAGTCGGTGGCGCAGACGGCGCGGGCCGAACTGTTTGAAGCGCTGGAGCGGGGGCAGACGCTGACCGGTTTTACTGGCCACGGCTCGCCCGGCACGTGGACGTTCCAGGGGCTCCTTGGCGCCGCAGACATCCGGCATCTGGGGAACGAAGGGAAGCCGACGCTGGTCAACACGCTGACATGCTACACCAGCTACTTCGTGTCACCGGTTTCCGATACGTTGGCGCACCGACTCATGAATGGCTACCGTGTCGACGATTCGAACAACCCGGTGCCGGGCGCCACCAATGGTGCCGTCGCCGTGCATGGCGCTGCGACGTTGTCCTCGTACCAGGAAAATGAGGCGATGGTCGGCGCAGTCCTCGACAGCCAGTTGCGTGACGGGGCGACCCTGGGCGAAGCCGTGCGCGATGCCCGAAAGGCCATGGCGGGCGATGCCGGACTGAATTGGGTGTTGCTCGGCGACCCGACGTTGCGTATATCGAATGCGCCTTGACGGGGAGTCGGTGTTCTTTGCGGTACACGCGCCTACGTCGAGGCCTCTTGCGGCGTTACCGTGGTGCTCAACAGGTAGCCGCTACCGCGCACGGTCTTGATCGGCCGGTCCTGTCCGGCCGACTGTCCAAGCTTTCTTCGCAACTGTCCCACGCGAACGTCGATGTTGCGATCGTAGGGCATGCAGCGCCGCCCGTAGAGCCGTTGCACCAGGAAGTCGCGCGTGAGAACGCGGTTCGGATGCTCCACGAGCAGGCGCAGCAGGTCGAACTGGGCTGGCGACAGCGGCACGGATTGGCTTCGCGCGTCGAGCAGTTCGCGTCGAGCGACGCTCAGGTGCCACTGCCCGAAATCGTAGCCCGCCGGCGGGGCCTGGGGATCCGCCCGATCGCGCGCGGCCTGCGTTCGTCGAAGCACGGCGTTGATTCGGGCGAGCAGCTCGCGAGGGTCGAAGGGCTTCGCCATGTAGTCGTCGGCGCCGCTCTCGAGTCCGGCGACACGATCGATGACCTCGGCGCGCGAAGTCAGCAGGATGATGGCGCAATCGTGTTGGCGATGCAGGCGCCGGGTCAGGTTGAGCCCGTCGTCACCCGGCAGCCGGATATCGAGGATGACGAGATCGACGGCGTGGTGGTCGAGCACGTTCCACATGGCATCGCCATCGGGCGCGCACAGTACGTCGAACCCTTCCCGTCCGAGGTAGCGTTCGACTAGGCGGCGGATTTCCACCTCGTCGTCGACGATGAGGATGGTATTGCGATTGGCGCTCATGGCACGGCCGTCGTGACGGTATCGTCGTTTGCCGCGGGCAGGTAGATGTCCACGCGGGTCCCGCGACCGCGCCGGCTCTCGATACGGATGTCGCCCTGGGACTGCTTGACGAAGCCATAAACCGTGCTCAGGCCGAGTCCGGTGCCGGCGCCGGGGCGCTTGGTGGTGAAGAACGGCTCCATGACATGCGGCAGGTCGCCGGCATCGATCCCGTCGCCGTTGTCGCTCACGCGCAGGCGGACATAGGCGCCGGGTACGAGTGGGGGACGACCGCGCGCGGGACCGTCGACGCGGCAGTTCGAGGCATCGATCCGTATCGCGCCGCCGTTCGACATGGCGTCGCGCGCGTTGAACACGAGATTGAGCAGCGTATTCTCGAGACCTGAGGGATCGGCGCGCAAGCGGGCGATGTCGCTGGCGACGCGCACGTTCAAGCGTATTTCTTCGCCAAGTGGATGGCGGGTGAGGGCGCGCAGGTCCTCGAGCATGCCGCCCACGTCGATGGGCTGCGGCTTGAGCGACTGGCGGCGGGCGAACGCCAGGAGTCGACGGGTGAGGTCCGCGCCGCGATCCACCGTGCGCAGGCACGATACGAGCGATTCGGCGAGGTCGTCGTCGACGTCACCGGCAAGTTGCTGGATGAACGAGAGGTTGCCCTTGACGATCGCCAGCATGTTGCCGAAGTCGTGCGCCAGGGCGCCGGTCAACTGCCCGACGGCGTTCAGCTTGCTGGATTCGAGCAGCGCTTCCTGGGTGCTCTTGATGTCGGTGATATCCTGGGCGAGCAGGAACAGGCCCTGGACCCGGCTGGCGTCATCCGGGGCTCGGTGCGGCACGAGATCGACCGCGGCGATGCGGGAATTGCCGCGGCGATCGGAAAAACTCACCTCGGTACTGGCGGCGTGACCGGACAGGGCATGCTGCGCCAGCGGTTTGATCTGGTCGACGAAGGCCTGTCGGCGGCTGATCGCGGCGTCCCGACCCGCCGATTCGGATGCCGCGTCGCCGAACCACTCCACGGCACGCTGGTTGGCGAAACGACATTCGAGCGCCGGATCGAGATAGGCAATCAGGACCGGAATGCTGTCGGTGATGGTACGCATCCACTGTCCGCTCTCGCGAAGCGCCTGCGTGGTCTTGCGGTGCGCGTCGATCTCCTCGCGCAGGTTCCGGTTGAGGTCGTTCAGCGATGCCGTGCGCTCCTGCACGCGGCGTTCGAGCTCCACCGCGTTCTGCTGCAATGCGCGCTCGTCCTCGCGGCGGCGGGTTACGTCGGAGTAGACCGTCACGAATCCGCCGTCGGCCAGCGGGTGTCCCTTCACCTCGATGATGGTGCCGTCCGGACGCGTGCGCTCGAAGCAGTGGGCCCTGAACTGGCGCGCGAGGTCCATTCGCTCGCGTACCAGTCGCTCCGGGTTGCCGGGACCGTACTCTCCCCGTTCGGCATTGAACCGGATCAACGTCTCGAGGGGCACGCCGGCCCGCATCAGCGATGCCGGGAATCCGAGCAGGTCGACCATGTGACGGTTCCACATGATCATGCGCAAATCACCGTCGATGACCGATATCCCCTGGTCGAGATGATCGAGCGCATTCAGTACGAAGGGAGCGACGTTCATGATCGGGTTGCGTGCGGTCACCGCAGATTCTCGGCATGGGTCGGGGGACGGCCCCGTCGAGGCCTTTACAAAACGCTTACATAAAGGATATAAAATCTGAACAGACAACGCCATCCGTTACGGTATGATTTGGCGCGGGATGCTTGACACCCGAAGATAAACACGATCGGGGCCGCCTCGTGCGGGACACCGGTCAAAGACGAAGATCACCAGGCAGGAACCGCGAAATCCGTCGCCGACGACCTTGGCGGGGGATTCCGGTCGCCACGACGAGGAGGCACCACGCCATGGCCGAGCTCGATACCTTTCCGAAGCTCCTGCGCCACCAGGCCGGACGCATCGGCTCGCGACCGGCCATGATGGAGAAGGATTACGGCATCTGGCAGACGTGGACCTGGTCGCAGTACCACGACGAAGTCCGCCGCTTCGCCGCCGGCCTTTCGGCCATGGGTTTCGAACGCGGCGACAAGCTGTTCATCATTGGCCAGAATCGCCCGCGCCTTTACGTCGCCATTTCCGCCGCACAATGTCTCGGCGGCATCCCCGTGCCAACCTACTACGATTCGGTGGCCGATGAGATGAAGTTCGTCATCGGCCACGCCGAGGCGCGATTCGTCGTCGCCGAGGACCAGGAGCAGGTCGACAAGGTGCTGGAGATCCGCGACAGCTGCCCCGACGTCCGCATGATCATCTACGACGACGATCGCGGACTCGCCGACTACGACACCGACCTGGTCCGCAGTTTCGATTCGGTGCAGGCGGCGGGTGACCACAAGCTCGAGGCCGATCCGGCGTTCGTCGACGGCGAGATCGACCGGGGCAGGGGAGCGGACACGTCGGTCATGCTCTATACGTCCGGTACGACAGGCCAACCCAAGGGTGTGGTGCTGACGTTCGAGAACATCCGCACGATCGCCCAGGTCTGCTGCGATCTCGAGGGACTCAACGAGACCGATTCCGTCATCGCCTACCTGCCGATGGCCTGGGTCGGCGACCATTTCATCTCCTACGCCCAGGCGCATATCGCCGGTTTCTGCGTGTGCTGCCCCGAAAGCCCGGAGACGGTCATGGCGGATTCCCGGGAGATCGGGCCGACCTATCACTTTACTTCGCCGCGTGTGCTCGAGAACCACCGTACCAGCATCATGATTCGCATGGAGGATGCCTCCCGGCTCAAGCGGCGGATGTTTCACTACTTTCTCGATGTCGCCAGTCGCTGCCTGGAGCAGCGGCTGGCTGGCAGGCCACTGTCGTTCGCGGAC
>JAUIDF010000259.1 GCA_030429125.1 Gammaproteobacteria bacterium
GCACCGGGCACGCCGTCGCCTTCGATCGGGCCGCCGTGATCGGCAAGGGCAAGGACTATACGATCGCGCGGATTTTTACCGGCGAGACGATTCATCTCGCCGGCGTCGCGGCGTCGCCGCCGGCGCTGATCTCGGTCAAGGGTGAGTTCACGAGCACCGATACGGTGCGGGTGGATGACTTCCACCTGCACCCCCGCTCGTTTCGGGACTATGCCTCGATGGCCGGGCTCGGGTTGTTCGCCCTGATCTGGCTGCAGTCGTCGATTCTGTGGATGCGGCACCGGCGACGGTGAGCGAAGCCGCCTGCGCCGGAAAGCCTACTCTTCGCGAAAACGCACGCGCACGTTTCGAAGCTCATCCTCCAGCTTTGGCGCCGGCGGCTTGTTGGCTTCGTAGAACCGCTCCATCCGCGGCAGATCCTGCAGGAAACGGGCTGCCTTCTTGCCGCGATTGCGGCGGAAGAACTGCACCGCGGCGTTGCTCTGGAATACCTTCAAGCCGAGCATGCGATAGGGCTTGAAGAACGACAGGCGATAGTTGATGAACTTCGCGATGGCGATGATCTTGCTCTTGGTGCTCGTCTTCGGCAGGTCGCGGAAGTACTTCGGGACCCGGTAGCCGAGCAGCTTGTGCAGCCAGATGTTGTTCGGCACGAACTCGCGCTTGTATCGCGCGGCGCGCTCCCAGTTGACCATGTAGGTGCGGATGGACGACTCGAACACGCCGATGACACCGGCCTCCTCCGCCTCGCGCACCAGTCGGTCGCCCTGCTCGGTGCGCGTCACGATGGACGTCCAGCCTTCGGGGAACTTGAATTCGCCGTCCGGGCGATCGCGCAGCCATGGGTCGCCGACCGCGATGTCGGCGTACTCGGCGCCGAAATCGATGCACATGTTGCATCGGTTGGGCGCGTAAAACAGTTTCAGCAGGTTGAACTCGTCACGCATCTCGTCGACCTTGAGCGCCTTCGCAGACACGCCGTCCTGGAGGGTGGCGAGGATGGTGCCCGGCCAGTGCCCGGCGCGGAAATCGAGATGCTTGATGTCGCCGCGCGTCAGCCCGTTCACCTCGCAGACCTCGTCGAGCACTTTCGGATCGAAGGCCACGTTGCAATACAGCCCGATCAGGACCGTGATGCGGTCCTCGAGCTTCTTCGTCGCCTTCACGTACTTGTGAATGGCGTGCAGGTGGCAGGGCAGCCCCACCACGGCATAACGACCGGGCGTTTTCTCGATCTCGTCGAGCACGCGCAGGTAGGGTACCAGCCGGTACTTGGACTTGATGGCGGTGCGCAGTTCGGCCGTGCTGCGGGCGATGAATGGCTTTTCCACCCAGCCGTCGCTGCCCGACTCGCTGCCCAGCACCAGGGCGCCGTCGATGTGGCCGCGATCCATCAGGAACATCAGGAACTGGGTGACGAAGCCGCCGCTGGTCGCCTCGCGACGCAGCGTGCTCTCCGTCGAGTGCGTCACCAGGTGGCGGCGGATGATGCCGGACACCGAGTTGACGCTCGGCGACACGCCGAACATCTTCTGGTCCAGGGCCTCGAAATCCACGTGTTCGCCGGGACAAATCTTGATGCAGCGCACGCAGCCGAACAGGCACTGCGCCTCGTCGGTGATATAGGGGTAGGCGTGCTCGTCGAAGCGGATGATATCCACGGGGCAGGATGGCTCGCAGGCCCCGCAACGAACGCAAAGCCCGTTGTCGACGATCTCGTTGACGACGTGAATGTTACGGCTGCGTCCGTATTTTTCGAGATTTTCGCGGTCTATGTCGGCGGCTTTGTTCATCACGGCAGAAACGGCGGCTAACCGGGTATGTTGGCGGTCGGGCGTGGAAATACCACTCGTCGCCCGAATTGCGCCGATTTTACATCGGGCGCGCGCCTGCTGCACGACATTGCGGCATGCCAGCCCGAATAACACCCGGTTCGGTGCGGGTCACGCTCAGGTCATCGCGGACGGCCGGATTCGAGGCGCATGCGGACGCGACGGCGGGCGGATCGTCATCCTCGCGGTCGAGGCGACGCCGTCGGATGCCCGGTCGGGCGCGACGGATACATCCTGCCGCCTGCGGCGATACACGCCTCATCCCCTGATAAAAACGTCGGCGCGGCTTGCGTCGCCGACGTCGGTCACGCGAAAAACGCGCCCGTCGCCGGCGTGAATCAGAATCACGTCTCGCCGATCGCCCTCGGATTCGCCGGCCACCCAATCGGGGTGATTGGTCCAGTACTGGTTGTCGTACTCAAGGCCCGCCGGGGCATCGAGAACGCGTAGCTGACTGCCGTCTCGCGGCGACAGCAGCGCGATCTGCCGGTGACCGCTCAGCAGGTTGGTGACGAATTCGCCGCCCGGGGAGAAACTGGCCGAGCAGCCGTCGGCGAGTTCGCGCGATTCGCCGCTGCGTATGTCCACCATGCGGATCTTTACGCCGAAGTCGCGCACCGTGGTTACCAGTCGTCGCCCGTCGGGGCTGACGTCGAGTTCTCGGAACGTGTAGTCCCGGGCCACCGTCCAATCCTTGAGGGATTCCCGGTCCACCGCCCGCACGCGATCGCCGTCGGTGAAAAACACCTGGCGTCCGGTCGGGTGCCACGCCACGGCGCGCGGGTCGTCGGCGCGGGCGAGCACCCGGGCGCCGCCGCCGTTCAGCGTGAACTCGACGATCTCGCGCCCGCGAACGGCGACGATCATGGTGCCGTCCGGCGACCATCGCGGCCAGGACGTGTTGCGCGACAGCAGCCGCGGCTCACCACCGATGTTCTGCAAGTACACGTGGTCGCCGCGCTGAAATGCCGCCACGCCTTCGACGGGCGGCGCCGGCGAGGCCGCGGCCGGCTTCGGTTCGGGGGCGTCGGCGCAGGCCGCGAGCAGGAACGTCCCGCCGAGGGCCGCAGCGGCAATCAGCCGGGCCGAACAGTTCAGCAACAGCCGGATCGGTCCGCGCTCACGCTCGACGTCGTTACGGTCGGCCCGGCACGATCTGTTCCCGGAAGGATTTATCGATTCATTCAAGGCAGAACGCCTCCGGCACCAGGTCGCGCCCGACCGGTTAGGCACCGGGGCGCGCGATGGCGCACTGGTTTGGGGACGCGCGCCCACCGCCTGTCCATCGACGGGCGCCGGGCGGCGCAAGGTGTACGATTCGGTAATTTCGCGTCGATCGACGGACTTCTACCATAGGGGTCGCAATCCGCCATCACAACCCCGAACCGCCCCATTGCACGTGGCAGGTTATTAATGACAACCAACGACAAAGACCGGCCCGCGGCATCGTTTCGCCGGCGCATCATTTACCTGCTTTTCAGCATCGCGGTCACCGTGGGCATCATGGGGTACCTGTTCACTCACGTGACGCTCACCGAGGTCATCGACCTGATCGTGAACATGGACCGTCGCGGGCTCGCGGCGTTTTTCGCCATGTCCGTGTTCATGAGCGTGATGCGAACCTGGCGCTACGCCCTGGTGCTGAACCTGTCGGGATTCCGGCCCGGCAAGGTGGCGTTGTTTCTCGTCGTCATCGTGCGAAACTTCTTCTCGGACCTGCTGCCCGCCCGCATCGGCACGCTTATCTACATTTACCTCGTCAACAGCCGGCTCGGCGTTCCCTTCGGCGCCGCCGCGTCGAGCTTCGCCATGGCATTCCTGTTCGACATCATCGCCCTGGCACCGATGATCCTGGTGGCCGCGTTGCTGGTCGGATCCACGGGTGCGATGTCCGCCATGACCCTGGTGATCGCCAGCGCCGCGCTGCTGGGCGTCTTCGTCCTGGTGCTCGTCGTGCTGCCGTCGCTGACAGGCCACTTCGCGCGTCTCGTCGAGCGGCTCTCCCTGCTGCCGGCACGCTACCGCGAGCAGTGGGCCAGTGCGCTCGCGGACGTCGAGCGCGAATTGAACCGGGCACGCGGTGGCAGCGTCTACACCAAGCTGCTGTTGATCTCGCTACTGGTGAGGGTTGGCAAGTACGGATCGCTGTACTTTCTCCTCTACGCCCTGCTGGCACCGCTCGGCTACACGCTGGCCGAACTGGATGTACCCCGCGTGTTCATCGGGCTGATTGGTCCGGAATTGGCTGCCAGCCTGCCGATTTCCGGCATCGGCGGCTTCGGCGCCTACGAGGGGACATGGGCGTTCATCTTCGAGCTGCTTGGATTTCCGGGACAGATCGCGAAGCTCACCGCCGTCTCCCATCACCTCTTCACCCAGGTCTACGGCTACCTGCTGGGCGCGCTGGCGCTGCTCGTGCTGCTGATCCCGTTCAGCGGCTGGCGCCGCTCGCGAGAACGCCCTGGCGACGCTCGCTAGGACCGGATCACGCAAAGGAGGCCGGACGCCATCCCGGGTTGAGCGTCCAACCGGTCGCGGCGCGACGAGGAGTCACTGGCCACGAGGCTCGACATCGCAACCCTGTCCGGCAGGCACCGCGGTCCTCGCGACGGCAGGCGAACCACCCCGACGGGACCGCCTGTCTGCACCATGAAAAAAGCCTGCCGTGTGGCAGGCTTTTTCCCTTGCGCCGGCCGGAGACCGGCCCCGGCCTCGCAACGATTCCGGATCAGCAGTTGCCGTAGTCGATCGAGCTGCCGCCGCGCACCTGGAATTCCCAGATCTCGTTCTGCGCCATGTAGCGGGGTTCGGGCGCGAAAAAGCCGATGGACTGGTAGCCCCAGTAATTCGTCAGCTTCTTCTGGATCAGGAACCGGTCGTCGATAAAGGCATGCACCGGCAAAAGCTCCAGCGTGGTGACGCCGAGCTTCGTCAGATGCTCCAGCATCGGGTCGGTGCAAAGCCCCAGGTAGCTGCCCGACAACGCCGGGTCCACGCCCGGGTGCGTCTGGGTCAGCCCCTTCACATGGGCCTCGTAGATCAGCGTCTCGCTCCAGCCGTTGCCGGGGCCGGGCGCGGCGGCGGCTCCAGCGGTGAGATGGCCTCGCCCGTCTCACCCAAGGCCTGGGCCAGCCGCAAGGCCGGCAGCCGGCCGAAGCGAGGCGCCAGAAGCGCGCGCGGCATCTCCAAAAGCTGGCCGATGCGGGTCAGCCCGAAGCGGGTCATGAGTTCGTCCTGCTCGGCGGTCAGCCGCAGGGCGCGGGGCGGCAGGGGCGTCAAGGCCCACCCCTGGTCGCCCGGCGCCGCCGCGGCGAGGATCGGCACGAGGGCGGCGGTCGAGGCCGTATTGCTGGTGAGCTCCGTGAGGAAGACGACGCCGAGGATCACGCCGAGCACGATCAGGGCGGGCGGGGCGCCGGCCAGGCTCGCGCTCTGCAGCCCGATCCAGTCGTCGACGCCGTTGCGGCCGATGGCCGCGGCGAGC
>JAUIDF010000260.1 GCA_030429125.1 Gammaproteobacteria bacterium
GGGCGGTGTCTCGAAGCGGAACTCGGGGAGAACTTCGGCGTCGCCGTCGACGAGGAAGAAGCGGTCCGTGGACGCGATGCGTGCGCACGCCTGGTGGGCTTTCCAGATGCCCTTGACGCCGTGCACCCGCTTTGCCGCGGGGACGATCCGCCTGACCCGCGCCCAGTTCTGCTCGCACGCCGGTTCATCGTAGGAGAGGAAGACAACGTCGGGTTTCATGGACCGGTCTCTGGCCTTGCTTCGCGGTTGGGAAAGGTTGAAGTCTACCTTGTTCATCCCCCGCCCGCCCGCACCGGCGGCAGGAAATCGGCGCAAGGCGCGGGCCATCCCCCGCCGGAGGCCGTGGCCCGCGCCGGACTCAGGCGTTGACGTCCACCACCACGCGACCTCGGATCCGCCCATTCAGAATGTCGCTGCCGAGTCGAGGCAGTTCGGCGAGTGCAGCCGTCACCACCATCTCGCGCAGCTTGCCCATCGGCAGATCACCGACGATGCGCTGCCAGGCGACGACGCGGTCCGTATATGGACGCATGACACTGTCGATGCCGAGCAGGTTGACGCCGCGCAGCAGAAACGGAATGACCGTGGCAGGCAACGCGGCGCCGCCCGCGAGACCCACGGCGGCCACTGGCGCCCCGTACTTCATCTGGCCGAGTACGCGTGCCAGCATACTGCCGCCGACGGCATCGACGCAGCCGGCCCAGGTTTCCTTCTCGAGCGGACGCCTGGTGGTCTCATTGAGCTCCTCGCGCGGCACGATAGTCGCGGCGCCGAGTGCGTGCAGGTACGCGGCGGTTTCCGGGCGCCCGGTCACCGCGGCGACCGAGTAGCCGAGATGGGAGAGAATGGCGGTGGCCACCGAGCCGACGCCGCCGGCCGCGCCGGTGACGAGCACGGGACCGTTCGCCGGTTCGAGTCCGTGCTGCTCGAGAGCGATAACGGCCAGCATGGCGGTGAGGCCGGCGGTGCCCACGGCCATGGCGTCGTGCGTGTTCAGCCCCTCCGGCAGGGGCACCAGCCAGTCGGCCTTCACCCGCGCCTTTTGCGCGTACCCGCCCCACCAGGTCTCGCCGACGCGCCAGCCCGTGAGCACCACCCGATCACCGGGGGCATAGCGGTCGCTCGACGAGGACTCGACGGTACCGGCGAAATCGATGCCTGGCACGTGGGGATACTCGCGTACGAGCCCGCCGCCGGGACCGATGCACAGCCCGTCCTTGTAGTTCAGCGTGGAGTACTCGACGGCCACCGTGACGTCGCCCTCGGGCAGGCGATCCTCCTCGATGGCCTGAACGGCGGCGTGTGTGTTGCCCTCGTCGTCTTTCTCTACCAGTAGTGCGTTGAATGTCATGGTCGTCTCCCTTGTTTGAAATCTCTCGTCGTCGGTGGCCGTCGACCGACACTCAGGCGCCGAACGGCAGCGTGTTGACCTGTCCGCGGCGCTCGCCGTCCGGCGTCTGCACGCGCACGGCCGTGCCCGGCGTCCAGTACGCAGCGTCGATCATGCCAATGGCGACGCCGCGTTCGAAGTCAGGGGACCACGCAGCCGACGTGACCTGACCGCAATACGCGTCGCCTGCGCTCACCGCCCAGGGCTCGGTGCACGGGGGCAACGGGCCGCCGTCGATCCAGATGCCACGCACCTGGCGCGACGGTCCGTCCGACAGCATTCTCAGGAGGGCGTCGCGCCCGATACATCCGAACGAGTCGCGGGTGTCGCAGAAGCGACCGAGTCCGCATTCGTGGGGCGTGTTCTCTCGTGTCATGTCGCTGCCGTAGGACAGCAACCCCCCCTCGATGCGCTCGATGGCATTCGGACCACCGGCTCGCACGCCGAGGTCCCCGCCGGCCGCGAACAGCGCATCCCAGAGCGGCTCGCCGTAACTCGAGCCCTCGACGTAAATCTCGAAGCCGCCCTGCTTCGAGTAGCCTGATCGCGCAACCACGAACGTGGTGTCGGCGAACGGCAGACGCTTGAAGCGGAAGAACCGGATCGAGCGCACCTCGTCGCCGAATACGCGCGCCAGCAGATCGTCCGCCTTCGGCCCCTGCACCGCCAGCGGTGAGACATCGGGCTCCGTGACGTCGCACTCCAGGTGCATGCCGGTGGCGACGCCCTTGATCCACAACAACATGTCGGAGTCGGCAATCGACACCCAGTAGCGGTCCGGCCCCGGCCGCAGGGTCACCGGGTCGTTCAACATGCCGCCGGTCTCGTCGACCATGGGGGTATAGAAGCACTGGTCGTCGGCCATTGAAGAGAGATCGCGCGGCGTCAGCCACTGTGCGAGCCGACCGGCGTCCGGGCCTCGAATCTCGACCTGGCGTTCGCAGGCGACGTCCCACACCTGCACGTGCCGCTTGAGGTGGTGGTAGTCGGCCTCGAGGGATTCGAACACCGTCGGCAGCAGCATGTGGTTGTAGATCGAGTAGGCCTTGACGCCGGCCGCGTTGACGCGATCGGTAAACGGCGTACGTCGCGTGCGCCGCGACAGGGTCAACAGCGGGCCGGAAGCGGTCGGATTCATGGGCGAATCACCTCGAGCAGGTGGGCTGATGCGCAGACGAACCGGAGAGTAATTTCGCCCCCTGTCTATTGTCAAACAATTAAATATATTAATTCTTGACAAGGACGCGACCGACGAATAACTTGGCGCGATCCGGCAACCACGGGACAGACATGAGCATCGAGTACGACAACATCAACAGGGAAGGCATGTCCAAGCAGATTGCCGACGCCATCCGCACCGCCATCATGGAGGGGCGACTGGTGGTCGAGGAACGGCTGCCGAGCGAGAACGAGCTCGCCCAGCGCTTCGGCGTATCCCGGCCCACGGTTCGTGAGGCATTGAAGCGCCTCGCGGCGCAGAACCTTATCCGTACCCGGCGAGGATCGTCCGGCGGCGTCTTCGTCAATCGCCTGAGCTGGTCCGAGGCCCACGAGTCCCTGCTGACGACGGCCACGCTGCTGCTCGGCATGAACGAGATTCCGTTCGAGACGGCGGGCGAGGCGCGCTACACGCTCGAAGCCTCCTGCCTGGCGCTGGCCTGTGCGCGCCGCGAGGAGGTACACCTCGCGGCGATGCGGCGCGAGATCGTCGTACAGCGAAGCCGAAAACTCGACGACGAGTCATTCTGCGCCTCGGACGTCCGGTTTCATCGCGCCCTGGTGGACGCCGCCGGCAATCCGGTGATTTCCTTTCAGATGGTCGGCGTGGTCGAGGCGATGCAGCCGTTGATGAACATGGTCACCTACCGCCTTCGCGACCGCACGCGCATCGCCGACCTGCACCAACAGTTGGCGGACGCGGTCGAACGGCGTTCGGCGCCGGAAGCCGATGTGGTACTCGGCCAGCTCGCGGACTACTCGGCGGAACTGGTACGCTTGACCCGACAACGCCGCGAACGATCCGGGGCGCGACGCAAGCGCTCATCCTGACCGGCAGCGTCCTCCCGTCGTTGCTTCGACATCGCGGGGTTCAACCCACGTCGACTCCCCACCCTGACCGAGCCCCAGCATGTCACTCGAAAAGCCGGTTCAACCGCGTACGTCCGCGAAGCGAGTACTCAGCGACCTCGGTCCCGTGTACGCCGCGAACGGACTGGTCAGCTTCATCTTCTCCGCCTCTGGACCGGTGGCGATCATCCTCACCATGGGTACTCGGGGCGGACTCGACCAGACGCAGCTCGCGTCCTGGCTGTTCGGTGCGTTTTTCTTCAATTCACTGCTGACCATCGCCTTCTGCGCCCTGTATCGCAAGCCGCTGGTGTTCTTCTGGACCATCCCGGGCACGGTGCTGGTGGGCGCCGCCCTCGCCCACCTGACGTTCGCCGAGGTCATTGGCGCCTATCTCGTCACCGGCCTGTTGATGCTCGCGCTCGGTTTGAGCGGATGGGTACGCCGGGCCATGAACCTGGTGCCAATGCCCATTGTCATGGCCATGGTGGCGGGCGTGTTCCTGCAGTTCGGCCTCGACCTCGTCTTCTCCCTGCGCGACGGCTTTGCCATTGCCGCGCCGATGTGCGTGGCGTTCATCGTGCTCAGCGCGGTGGGTCGCCTCGGCCGTTGGCTACCGCCCTTGATCGGCGCCCTGGTCACCGGCATCGCGGCCATTGCGATCACCGGCGGCCTCGAAACGATGTCGACCGGGCAAGGTCTCGTGCTGCCCACCCTGGCTCGCCCCGAATGGTCGATTGCCGCCCTGCTCGAACTGGTCGTGCCCCTGGCGATCACGGTCATCGTGGTGCAAAACGGCCAGGGCATCGCCATCCTGCGCGCCGTGCGTCACGACCCGCCGGTAAACGCCATCACCACCGCGTGCGGCGCCATGTCGCTCGTCGCCGCGACGGTCGGCACCGTCTCGACCTGCCTCACCGGGCCGGTGAACGCGATCATCTCGTCTTCCGGCGAACACCATCGACAGTACACGGCGGGGATCGTCGTCGGCGTGCTCGGCATCGGTTTCGGCCTCGGCGCCTCGTGGTTCACCGGCCTGATGCTGGCCATGCCGCCGGCCTTCATCGCCGCGCTCGCCGGTCTCGCCATACTGAAGGTACTGCATGGCGCCCTCGCCACCGCTTTCTCCGGCAGTGTCGGCCTGGGAGCGCTGATTACCTTCCTGGTGACGCTGGCGGACGTGCCGGTGTTCAACCTCGGCGCCCCGTTCTGGGGCCTGGTGTTCGGCTGCGCGATCTCGTGGATCCTGGAGCGCGACGCCTACCGGCAGGCGTTGCGCGAATCGCGGACCGGAAACTGATCGCGGCCGGCCGGGCGCCGGCTTTGCGTATACTTTCGACGTGCCAGGGCGCCACAGCGTATGACCGACCATCACGAATACACCGACTACCCGCATAACCGGGCCGTCGCCGACGCACTCGCCACCGTTCTCGAGGCAAACGGGGGCGGCAGCGGGTCCGCGTACAAGACCCTGGTCATGCTGTCGGGCGGTATCGATAGCGTGTCGGTACTCGCCAACGTACTCGAGCACACCGAGCACGAGGTTCATGCCCACCATATCGAATTGTCGAACCGGGAGAACCGTCAGTTGGCCGAGAACGACGCGGTCGCCGACGTGGTGGACTACTGCTGGCGGCACTACCGGGATTTCAGCTATTCCACGTCGAAGAGCGAGTTTCGCGTATCCACGCGCGGCTATGACCTGATCATCTCGATGTTTCATGCCGCGCTCGTGTGCATCTCGTCGGTTCGTAACGTGGACTTCGTCATGACCGGCCACTACCAGACGAGTGCGTCGCGCGCCCGCTACGGCCAGCAGATGCTCGACAG
>JAUIDF010000003.1 GCA_030429125.1 Gammaproteobacteria bacterium
TTCCCACCGTGGACTACGGCAACAACATCCGCCAGCAGGCGGCCGACCAGGGCGTGGAGAACGCCTTCGAGTTTCCCGGCTTCGTGCCCGCCTACATCCGGCCGCTGTTCTGCAAGGGCGTCGGCCCGTTCCGCTGGGTGGCGCTGTCCGGCGACCCCGAGGACATCTACCGCACCGACGAAAAGGTGAAGGAGATGATCCCCGACGACCAACACCTGCACAACTGGCTCGACATGGCGAAGGCGCGCATCGCCTTCCAGGGGCTGCCGGCGCGCATCTGCTGGGTCGGTCTCGGCGAGCGTCACCGCCTCGGTCTTGCCTTCAACGAGATGGTCAGGAAGGGTGAGTTGAAGGCGCCGGTGGTGATCGGCCGCGATCACCTCGATTCCGGCTCGGTGGCCAGTCCCAACCGCGAGACCGAGTCGATGATGGACGGTTCCGACGCCGTCTCGGACTGGCCGCTCCTCAATGCCCTGCTCAACACCGCCGGCGGCGCCACCTGGGTGTCGCTGCACCATGGCGGCGGCGTAGGTATGGGATACTCTCAGCACGCCGGTGTCGTCATCGTGTGTGACGGCACCGAGGCGGCCGACCGGCGCATTGCGCGCGTGCTGTGGAACGACCCGGCCACCGGCGTGATGCGCCATGCCGACGCGGGCTACCGCGACGCGAAGGACTGGGCGAAGAAGCAGGGGCTCAATCTCGGTGCCATCGAGCTTTGAAGCAGCGACAATAACCACGGGTGGATACCTGAAAACCAACGCGACCCCTCATCGGAGGTAATCATGCAAAGACGACGTTTCCTTCAATCCGCAGCGGCCGGCACGGTCGCCACCACCGCCCTGGCGGCGCCCGCCATCGCCCAGGACAAGCGTGAATGGAAGATGGTCACCGCCTGGCCGAAGAACCTGCCGGGGCCCGGCGTGGCCGCGCAGATGCTCGCTGACCGCATCACCGCGCTGTCGGGCGGGCGCATCGAAGTCAAGCTGTACGCCGCTGGCGAACTCGTGCCCGGCAACGGCGTGTTCGACGCCGTTTCCGAGGGTACCGCCGAGCTCTACCACGCGGTGCCCGCGTACTGGGGTTCGAAGTCCAAGGGCATCCTGCTGTTCGGTTCGCAACCGTTCGGCTTGCGCGCGGACGAGCAGGTGGGCTGGCTCACCCACGGCGGTGGCCAGGCGCTTTACGACGAGATGTATGCCCGCTTCGACCTGAAGCCTTTCCTGTGCGGTAATTCCGGTCCGCAGTGGGCGGGCTGGTTCCGAAACGAGATCAATTCAGTCGATGACCTCAAGGGCCTGCGCTTTCGCACCGCCGGACTCGCCTCGGAGATGTGCGCGAAGATCGGCATGGCGGTGCAGGCCATGGGCGGTCGCGACATGTTCCAGGCATTGCAGTCCGGCGCGCTCGATGCCGGCGAGTTCATCGGTCCGTGGACCGACAGCGCGCTCGGCTTCTACCAGGTGTCGAAGAACTACTACTGGCCGGGCGTCGGCGAACCGTCCTCGGCCGAGGAATGCGCGGTCAACATGGACGCCTACAACGCGCTGCCCGACGATCTCAAGCAGGCCGTGCAGTACGCCTGCGAGAGTCTCTACAACCCGGTGTGGACCGAGTACACCACCAAGCACGCGCAGGCGCTCACGCAACTCGTCGCCGAGCAGGGGGTGCAGGTGAAGAAGCTGCCGGACGACGTCATGGTGGCGCTCGGCAACGCCGCCGGCGAGGTCATCGCCGAGCTGCGCGAGGATTCCGACGAGCTGGTCAAGCGCATCGTCGAGAGCTTTCTCGCCTACCGCGAGTCGGTGTCGAACTACATGGTGTACGCCGACAACGGCCAGATGAACGCGCGCAACCTGGACTACAAGTACTAGCGGCCGAGCCGGCTGCCGTGCGGCGATGCGCCGCGCGGTCCTGACCCGGGGCGGCCCGCACCGCGGGCCGCCTTTTTGCTGTGGGGCTGATCGATGACTGCATTCTCCGACCGCGTCGACGTCATCAACCGCACCGTGGGCGCGGTGGTACGCTGGTGCGCCCTGCTCATGGTGCTGCTGCAGTTCGCCCTGGTGGTGCTGCGCTACGTCTATGGCGTCAGCTTCATCTACCTCAACGAGGGCGTTCTGTACCTGCATGGCGCGTTGTTCATGCTCGGTGCCGGATACACGCTGCTGGTGGACGGCCACGTGCGCGTGGACATCTTCTATGCCCGTGCCTCCAGGCGCGCCCGCGCCATCATCGACATCGGCGGACACCTGCTCCTGCTGCTGCCGTCGATGACGGTGCTGCTGATTTACTCGTGGCCCTCCGTGCGCCGCGCCTGGTCCATCTTCGAGGGGCCGATCTCGGTCGGCGGCATCCCCGCCTCCTTCCTGCTCAAGTCGCTGATTCCGGCCTTCTGCATCCTGCTCGTCATCCAGGGCGCGGCCAACCTGGCGCGCGACATCGGTCGCCTGCGCGACGGCGGGGGCGCATGATGGAACTGCCGCTGGATCTGATGATGTTCGCGGCGCTGATCGGCGGCATCCTCATCGGCTACCCGGTGTCGTTTACGCTTGCCGGCGTGGCCACGCTGTTCGCCTTCCTCGGCGCGCTCACCGGACAGTTCGATCTCTCCCTGCTCGGCGCGCTCGGCCAGCGGGTGTTCGGACTGATCACCAACGATGTGCTCATCGCCATTCCGTTGTTCGTGTTCATGGGCGTGGTACTGGAGAAGAGTCACATTGCCGAGGACCTGCTCGAGACCATGGGGCGCCTGTTCGGTCGCATGAAGGCGGGGCTCGGCATTTCCGTGGTGCTGGTCGGCGCGCTGCTGGCGGCGTCTACCGGCATCGTCGGCGCCACCGTGGTGGCCATGGGGTTGATTGCCCTGCCGACCATGCTGCGCAACGGTTATTCGCCGAGCCTGTCCTGCGGCGTCGTCTGCACTGCCGGCACCCTGGGCCAGATCATCCCGCCATCGACGCTCCTGATCATCCTCGCCGACGTCATGTCCAACGCCTACCAGCAGGCGCAGTTCGCCCAGGGCAAGTTCACCATCGATACGATTTCCGTGGGACAGACCTTTGCCGCCGCCTTCGTGCCGGGCCTGATGCTGGTGTCGATCTACATCGCCTACCTGCTGGTCAGGGCGAGGATCACGCCGCGCAGCGTGCCCGCGCTGGCGCAACTCGACGAGCGGCCGTCGCGGGGCGCCGTGGTGCGCGCCGTGGTACCGCCGGTGCTGCTCATCGTGGCGGTGCTCGGCTCCATTCTCGGCGGCGTCGCCACGCCCAGCGAAGCGGCCTCGGTGGGCGCCGTCGGTGCGCTGCTGATGGCCGGTTCGCGCCTCGGCGTGTCGTCGAAACTGATCGTGCCGGGCGCGGTGGCGCTGGTACTGCTGGCCGTCGTGGCGGGCACGATACCAGTGCGCCTGCAGCGCGGCGATACCACCGGCGGCGACTACGTGCTGGCGGGCATCTACACCATGCTCGCCGTTGCCGGCATCCTTGCCATGACGTATTCGCTGGCGCGGCTGTGGCGGCGCGAACGGCTGAAGCCCGCCATGGATTCGACGCTGACCATCACCGCCATGATCTTCGCCACGATTCTCACCGCCAGCGTCTTCTCCCTGGTCTTCGTCGGCCTCGGTGGCGAAGAGCGCATCGCGGCCATCCTCGAGGCCATGCCGGGCGGTGCGTTCGGCGCCTTGCTGTTCTGCATGGCACTCATCTTCGTGCTCGGATTCTTCCTCGACTTCGTCGAGATCACGGTCATCGTCCTGCCCCTGGTGGCGCCGCCGCTTATTCTCATGGGTCATGACCCGATGTGGCTGGCGGTGCTCATCGCCATCAACCTGCAGACGTCCTTCCTGACGCCGCCCTTCGGCTTCTCCCTGTTCTACCTGCGCGGTGCCGCACCGAAGGAAGTCACCACCGGACAGATTTACCGCGGCGTCGCGCCGTTCATCGTGTTGCAGGCCCTGGGCGTCGCGCTGGTGTGGATGCTACCCGCGATCGCGACGTGGCTGCCGAGGGCCTTGTATTGACCATGGCATAAACCGTTCGGTGTTTGGGGTACAGGACGTGATGCCGTCCCGCAGGCGCCTCATTCGCTGGCTTGCCCGAGATCCCTGGCGCCATGCGCAATTCGGCATGGTCCTGGCGAGGACGCCGACACGTCGCGCATTCGCCAAGGAAACGCGAGCGGGTCGATTCTTGTTATTCTCCGCAGTCGATCGATTTTTCGTTAAGGTAGAACGAAATACAGGATGAAAGTCGCCAGTCTGGAAGCTGTTTTCAAGGCTCTGAACGAGGCCGATGTCCGTTATCTCGTGGTCGGTGGATTGGCCGTCGCCGCTCACGGCCATGGACGACTGACGTTCGATCTGGACATCGTGCTGCAACTGCAATCGGACAACGTGCTCAGGGCGATGCGAGCATTCGAATCCCTGGACTACAAGCCGCTGGTTCCCGTGCCCGCTGCGTCATTCGCCGATGAAGACGTAAGGGAATCCTGGATAAAGGATAAGAACATGGTGGTGTTCCAGCTTCACAGTGACAGCCACCGTGATACGCCGATCGATCTATTCGTCACCGAGCCCTTCGACTTCGAGTTCGAGCATTCGCACGCAATGGAAGGAGAACTACTTCCTGGTTTGACGGCGAAATTCGTGCGGATCGAAACGCTCATCACGATGAAGCAATCCGCGGGACGCGAAAAGGACCTGGAGGACGTTCGTCAATTGAAACTGTTGCTGGAGCATTCCGACGATGAATCGTAAGGGAAGGTCACGACCCTCGGGGCGCCCCGATCCCTGGCAGCAGCACCAGGTTGCGCAGTTGAAGTATTTCCGCTCGCTCACGCTACGTGAAAAATTCGAGGCTATCGAAGGCATGGCGGACGTCGTAAAGAGACTTCGATCGTCGCGATTCAGCGGTGGAACGAGATCGAGGGACGAGAAAACGCCGTCGTGACGCGGCCGCTGATGGAAAGGACAAGCCCGCCAACGGCCGTCTTCGGCCCCTACGACCAGGTCGCCCTCGACGCGCAGTACGATCAGCGCACACTCGTGCCGGACATCGAACCCTACGTGATGCGATGGCGCGAAGAGAGCGAGCGGCTGCGCCGGGATCTCGACTGCCGATGCGACGTGCCCTATGGTGACGACCCCGTGGAGCGGCTCGATTTCTTTCCGGCCGGCCGCGACGGCGCGCCGATCGTGGCCTTCATTCACGGCGGCGCCTGGACCCGCCAGTCGCGAAGTGAGTCGGCCTACCCGGCGGCGGCCGTGGTGGCGTCGGGCGCGTGTTTCGCCGTCATCGGCTCGGCCCGCGTGCCGGGCGTTACACTGGAAACGCAAGTCGACCAGAACCTGCGGGCCATCGCCTGGCTGGCCCGCAACGCGGCTTCCCTGGGCGGCGATCCGCAACGCATCTACCTGCTCGGCCATTCCTCGGGCGCTCACATCACCGGCATGGCAGTCACCGAGGACTGGACGCGGTTCGGCCTGCCGCCCGACCTGGTCAAGGGCGCCATGGCGGTGAGCGGACTGTACGACCTCGAGCCGGTGCGCCTGAGCGCGCGCAACGACTACCTGGGTCTCGACGCGCAACGCGCTCGTGCGATGAGCCCGATTCGCCGGATCAAAGAGGCAGCTTGTCCGCTCGTCGTGGCCTGGGGCGAGGGCGAACTCGACGAGTTCAAACGCCAGTCGCGTGATTTTTCCGACGCGTGGCATCGCTCGGGAAATGTATGCGAGACACTGACCCTCGCGGACTGCAACCACTTCGACATGACGTTTGAGCTGATGGCGCCCCAAGGGCGGCTGATGTCGCGCCTGTGCGGGATCGTGCTAAGGTGAACGACGACACGATCATGCTCATCCAGAGGTAGCCTACGTGAAACGACTTGTCCTCGCCGCCGCCCTTGTCGCGGCGGCATCCGCCGCCCCTGCCAACGCGCAGCAACCGGTCGCCATCGGTTCCCTGCCGCAGGGTTCGCTCGGTTATTCCATTGCCTCGGCCATGGCTAAAGTGGCGACCGAGGCCGGCGGAATCGATACGCGCGCGGTTGGTCTCGGCGGATCGAGCGTTTATATCCCGCAGATCAACGCCGGCGAGATGGAGTTCGGCACTTCCAACACGTTCGAATCGATCTTCGCCACGCAGGGCACCGGCAATTTCGAGGGACGTCCCAATCCCAACCTGCGCGTCGCTGCCGCACTGGTACCGTTCACCGTTGGCTTGATGGTCCAGAACGATTCGGACATCCGCGAGATCACCGATCTCGAGGGCAGGCCGTTTCCGACCGGCTATGCGCGCATGCGGCTGGTCGGCATTATGCAGGAGGCGATCTTCGGCGCGCCTCGGCATGGATGAATCGAATCTCGACCCGGTGCCGGTGCCCAACTTCGTCAAGGGCGCGGAACTGCTTGCCGAAGGCGCCGTGGCCGGCGTGCTCCTGGCTCCCGGCTCCGGTGTGGTATCGAAGACCAATGCGCAGACGCCGATCCGCTTCCTGTCCATTCCCGACACGCCGGAAGTGGCGCAGTCCATCGCCGCGGCCTTGCCGAGCACCTACCTGACGGTGGTGGAGCCGAATCCGCGCCTCGCCGGCATCGTTGAGCCGACCACGCTGCTCGGCTACCAGTACACGCTCGTTACCCATGCGGGCGTTTCCGACGACACGGTCTACCAGGTGGTGAAGGCTCTGCACGAGAACCAGGCGGCACTGGCCGCGGCACACGGCGTCTTCAACCGGTTCGACCCTGCGCAAATGGCCGTCGAACTGCCCGGGGCCGAGTATCACCCGGGGGCAATCCGGTACTACGAGGAGCAAGGTCTTTGGCCGCCGAAGTCGTGACCGCGCACCGTATCGCGCGCGACTGAGCCACCGTCACCGGAGGCGCCGACATCCCGGCGGACCCCGAGACGCCCGGACGGTTGACCCGGGCGTGCGACCAGGCGAGCAACCTGCTTGCCTTTTGCCTGACGCTCACCGCGGCGGCCTGGGCGGCGGACGTGCCGCGGATGCTGCGCTGGCCGCTGTACACCGAGCAGTTCCTCGGCGCCATGCTCGGTCTTGCCCTCGGTCTCGTCTTCCTGCGTGTGCGTGTCCGCGGCCCGGTCGGCCCCGCGCCGCCATGGTACGACATCGTCGCGGCCGGACTCGGCCTCGGTGCCGGCGCCACCATCGCCGTGGCCTATCCCGAGCTGTCGCTCGAACTCGCCTACCAGCCGACACGCGGCGTCGCGCTGGCGGTGGTGCTACTGGTGCTGATCCTCGAGGGACTGCGTCGCGTGGCCGGATGGTCGCTTACCGTTATCGTCATCGGGTTCATCGGCTACGGCCTGGTCGGCCACCTCGTCCCCGGCCGGCTGGCAGGGCGCGATCTCGCCATCGAACGCATGCTGACCCAGCTGCTGCTGGACACCAACGGCCTGCTGGGTACGCCGCTGGTGATCGCTACCACCGTCGTCGTTGCCTTCGTGCTCTTCGGTCATGTGCTCAATCGCTGCGGCGGCGGCGCCTTCTTCACCGACCTGTCGCTGGCGCTGATGGGCCGCTACCGGGGCGGGGCGGCGAAGATCGCCATCGTTGCCTCCAGTATCTTCGGCTCGATATCGGGCAGCGCGGTGTCGAACGTCGCCACCACCGGCGTCATTACCATCCCGCTCATGCGCCGTGCCGGGTTCAGCGGTGCCACGTCGGGGGGCGTGGAAGCCGTGGCGTCTACGGGCGGTCAGCTGATGCCGCCGATCATGGGCGCATCGGCGTTCCTGATGGCCGAGTTCCTGCAAGTGCCCTACACGGACGTGGTCGTCGCGGCGCTGGTGCCGGCGCTGCTCTACTACCTGGCCCTGTTCGTGCAGGCCGACCTGCGGGCCGCGCGCGCGGGCATTGCCGCGGTGCCTGCGTCACAGATACCGCCACTTGGCGCCACGCTGCCGTCGGCATGGTTCTATGCCGCGCCGTTCGTCGTCCTCATCGCCACGCTCTTCTTCCTGAACTATCCGCCGGCCAAGGCGGGACTCGGCGCGGCCGCGGTGGTCGCGCTGCTCGGCTTCCTGTCGAGGCGCAAGGGGCGGCGCCTGGGCCTGGTCGACATGCTGCGCGTGATTCGGGACGTCGGTTTCGCCGTGCTCGGCATCATCCTCATCACGGCCGCCGCGGGGCTGATCATCGGTGTGCTCAATCTGTCAGGACTGAGCTTTGGCCTGACGCTGGTGCTGGTCGAACTCAGCCAGCACAGTCTGCTGCTCCTGCTGATGGTCGCGGCGCTGGTGTCTATCGTCCTCGGCATGGGCATGCCGACCATCGGCGTGTACGTGTTGCTGGCGGCGCTGGTGGCACCGTCGATGGTCGAACTCGGCATTGAGCCCATCGCCGCCCACCTGTTCGTGCTGTACTTCGGCATGATGTCCATGATCACGCCGCCTGTCGCCATCGCCGCCTTCGCCGCCGCGAGCATTGCCGAGTCGAATCCCCTGCGCACCGCCTTCGAGTCGATGCGCTTCGGCTGGCTCGCCTACGTCGTGCCGTTTCTGTTCGTCGCCTCGCCGAGTCTCCTGCTGATGGGCGACCCGCAGCGAACGGCCGTCGCCGTGGCGACCTCGGTGGCGGGGGTGTGGCTGGTGTCGGTAGCCATGGCCGGGCACTTTTCGCGTCCGCTCGGTGCCGTCAACCGCCTCGCCTGGGCCGCCGCCGGCCTGGCCCTGCTGGTGCCCGCCGGCGGCTTCGCCGGCGCGGCGTGGTCCGACGCGGCGGGGGCGTTGCTCGGCGCTGTCCTGCTGTGGCGCGAGCGGCGCCTGGCGCGTTGACGTCGCGACAATCCTAGCCCGCCACGGGCCGGTGCTCGGTGCCCTCGCCGGCGGTAACGAACAGCATGCGCGAAGGCGCGGCGACGCGCGCGGTGTGCCAGGTGCCGCGAGGCACCACCAGGAAGGCGCCGCTGTCCGAGAGTCGCACGCTCTGTTCGCCGTCGACGTCGAGCACGAAGGTGACATCGCCGTCGATCAGGCAGACGATCTCGTCGCCCTCGGGATGGCGTTCCCAGCCCGACCAGTCGGTCTCGAATGCGTGCAGGCTGACGAGATACTCGTGGTGAAAGTCGCCCAGCTGGCCCGAGGTGAGGCGGGGCCAGAAGGTGTCGTCGACGGGCAGGGTCTCGATGGATGCGTCGGGGCGCAGGCGCGCGAAGGTGGCGGCGAGATGGTGCGCGGCGACCGTTGGCTTCATGGTGTATCCCGATTGATTCGAAGTGTTCAAGGGTGGACTGTTATCATGCCCCGCTTTTCGCGGCAACACGGGGAGCGGACATGACCGGCATCACATCGTGGCTCGAGCGATTCGGACTACAGTTCTGGATGGTCGAGGTCTTCCTCATCGTGCTGGCGACGTTGACCCTCGCGCTGGTCGCGAAAATCGTCCTGGCCCGGCTCGGCGGCCGGCTGGAGCGAACCAGGAACGCCTGGGACGACACCCTCGTGGATGCCTTGTCGCGCCCGGTGTCGGTGCTGATCTGGATACTCGGTCTGTCGCTTGCCGTCGAGGCCATGCAATTCGACCGTCCCGGCGTACTGCTGCAGGTCGTCGATCCGGTGCGCGAGGTGGGCGTCATCGTCGTCGCCGCGTGGTTCCTGATCCGCTTCATCAAGCGCGGGGAACAGCGCCTCGTCGAGAAGCGTGAGGCGAAGGGCGAGACCATCGACCGCACCGCCGTCGATGCCATCGCCAAGCTGCTGCGCCTGTCGGTGGTGATCACCGCCGTGCTGGTCATCCTGCAGACGCTGGGTTTCTCGATTGCCGGCGTGCTCACCTTCGGCGGTGTCGGCGGCATCGCGGTGGGCTTCGCCGCCAAGGACCTGCTGTCGAACTTCTTTGGCGGCCTGATGGTCTACCTCGACCGGCCGTTTTCGGTGGGCGACTGGATTCGATCGCCCGACCGCGACATCGAGGGCGTGGTCGAACACATCGGCTGGCGGGTGACGCGCATCCGCACGTTCGACAGCCGCCCGCTCTACGTGCCCAATGCGACGTTCGCCAATATCGCGCTGGAGAATCCTTCGCGCATGCAGAACCGGCGCATCTACGAGACCGTCGGCATCCGCTACGACGACGCCGCGCGGATGCGCGTCATCGTCGACGACGTCACCGCCATGCTGAAGGCGCACGACGATATCGATCAGGGCAGCACCCTGATGGTGAACTTCGACGCGTTCGCCGCGTCCTCGCTGGACTTCTTCATTTACTGCTTCACGAAGACCACCAACTGGCAACGCTATCACGCCGTCAAGCAGGACGTGCTGCTGAAGACGCTGGATATCGTCGAGGGCCACGGCGCCGAGTGTGCCTTCCCGACCTCGACGCTTCACGTGGCCTCGCTGGCGGTGCCGGACCACGCACCGACCGGCGAGTCCGCCTGAGACGCGGCGCGGCCGGTGTCGAGACGGGGGTCAGGTACCCGCGCAGCATCCCGCCTTCGGCGCGTCGTTCGCCGCCAACACGGAACGCGTCGCGGTGTCCGCGTCGCCGGCGGCGGTGGCGAAGTGCCGTGCGGTCATGTCGCGGGCGACCCGGGGCACGTCTTCGCGAGCCAGGCCGATATCGTCGAGCGCTCTGTCACCGAGGCGGTAGAGGTCGTGCATCGCCGCGCGGACCATTCGGTACTGCTGTAGCGCGATGCGAAGGCGGTATAGCGTCGTGAGTGCGATGCGTCCCCGGTTCGACAAGCCCTCTGCCAGCCGGCGGGAGCGGCCCAGGGTTCGAGCGGTTTCGTTCGAGAGGAATGATGTAAGCCACATGGCGAACCTCCTTTCAGGTTGGCGCCGGTCACCAGATGCGATAGGATCACTAAAGTATTTGGCTTCGGCATGGTGTATCGTGACGCCCAATTTTCCGCGTTTTGGTAGCGTTCACAAGCGAGAATTTCTGGCAATATAAATTAGAAAATCTTTAATATGAGCCGGAAGTTGCCACCACTCAACAGTCTGCGCGCCTTCGAGGCGGCCGCCCGTCACCTGAGTTTCTCCAAGGCGGCGGCCGAACTGCACGTGACGCCGGCGGCGGTGAGCCAGCAGGTCAAGGCGCTGGAAGCCCATTTTTCGATGCCCCTGTTCCGGCGCCTCACGCGCGCACTGCGCTTGACCGACGCCGGGCAGGCCGTCCTGCCGCTGCTTGGCGAGGCCTTCGACAAGCTGGCCGAGGCCGACCGCGTGCTGCGCCATCGGCGCGACGACGATTCGCTGGTGGTGAGCGTACCGCCGTCATTCGGCGCGAAGTGGCTGGTGCCCCGGCTCGGACGCTTTCGCCAGGCCTGTCCCGACTACGAGGTGCGGCTCGATGCCACGGATCGGCCGGCGGATTTCGCACGCGAATCGGTGGACCTCGCACTGCGCTACGGTCGCGGTCATTATCCCGGCCTGCATGTCGACTGCGTGCTGGAGGAGTTCGTCATTCCGGTGTGCGCGCCGTCGCTGCTCGAGGGTGAGCACCCGCTGCGCGAGCCCGCCGATCTCGAGCACCATACGCTGATCCACCTGCACTGGACCGGCGAGCCCGAGGCGGCGCCGAACTGGCGCATGTGGTTGAATGCAGCGGGTGTGAAGGGCATCGACGTGGAGCAGGGGCCGCGCTACAGCATGGAGAGCATGGCGGCGCAGGCGGCACTGGACGGGCAGGGCGTGGCGCTGGTGTCGAGCGCGCTGGTGGTGGACGACATCGCGCGCGGCAACCTGGTTCGCCCGTTCCCGCAGGCGACACACGTGCAGAATGCATTCTGCTACTACTTCGTGTGTCCGCCGGCGCATCTCGCCCGTCCGGGCGTGGCGGCGTTTCGCGACTGGGTGCTGGAGGAGGCGAAGCGGTCGCCGACCGGTTGAAGGCGACCGCCTCGCCGGGATGAGCCGGTCTGGCGTGTGTACGCGCCAGCTTGTTCACGGGAGGCCGACCTTCGGTCGGTCCGGGGCGTGTACTCGCCGCCCGGGTTCCGCCGCCATGCGCCGGGTGAACGACCCGCCGCGAGATCCCTCGGCCCGCCGGCACGATGCCGGCCGAGCGAAATCTCCGGCTGTTCTTCGCATCCCGCAAGGCGCGTTGAGGCATCATGGTGGTTCCCCGGCGACGCCATGCAACGCTGTCGGGGCACCCTTGATCATGCAAGGGGCGCCCGCCAGCCTGCCGCGGATGGATCGTGTGAACGGGCCCTAGTCGACGTCGTCGCGGGACACGCGGGTGACGGATGGCGCGTCGTGAAGGCGACGGCCGCCGAGTGCGAGGGCGGCACGCTTCATTTGCCTCGCGGCACTGCCGAATCCGCCGCGGCCGCTGCCCGGGGTGATGGTGCCGAAATCCGGGTCGTCGTCCACCGGCTGGCCGGCAAGGCCCAGGTCCGTGGGCACGGCGCCGGCCGGGGGCGCGCCGCGACCGCCGTCGGTGGAGTCGTCGACCGGCTGTCCCGCCAGCACGAGGTCGGTCATCCAGTCGGCGGGATCGGTTTGCACGGCCATCCGGGGGGCGTCGTCGTCGTCCACCGGCTGGCCGGCAATATCGACGGGCTTGGGCATTTCCTCGGCGAGCCGGCGCTGCTCTTCCTCGGTCAGGCTCGGCCTCGGGGCGCTGCCGGCGTCATCCGGGCGCGGCTTGTCGTCCTTGCCGAAGGTCTGCACCGGTTTCTTGCCGCGCTCGTAGCGCGTCAGCACGTAGTTGCCCTCGTCGTCGGAGATCTTGACCCATACCACGTCGCCATCGGTCACGATGGTACCGGTTCGGGTGCCGGCCGGCGACGGCAGGTTGTCTCCGTCCATGCCGCCGGTCGACGCTTCGCCGTAGGTCATCTCGTAGTAGACCTTGGTGTCGTCGTTGGTGGTCTCGCCTTCGCTGTCGTCGCTCATGGCCATGCCGCGGCCCTTCCTGCCGGCTTCGCGCGCATCGTCAGGACCCGGCCCGCTGCCGGCGCCGTCGCCGTCGTCGCCGCCGAGCAGGGAGCGGCCGCTGCGCGGGTCGCGCGCGGCGACGTTTCGCGATCCGGCGACGCCCTCGCCGGTGAGGGGGTTCGTGGCCGCCCGGGGCCGTGCCAGCGTGAGCGGATTGCCGGTCATGGGGTCGGTGGCTCCGACCCGGGGACCGACGTCGGGCCCGAGGCCCGCCTGCTCGAGTTCATGCTTCGCCCTGATGCCGGCGAGCCGCTTCTCCAGGTGAGCAAGTCGTGGCAGCACCACTACGCCGCGGGGGACGGTTGCCGTCGGGGCGGCCGCCGCCTTGCGAGGCGTAACCACCTCGGCGTTCGGGTTCGCGAAGGCCCGGGGGGACGCGGCCCTGGCCGTCTTCGCCGGCCCGGCCGAACTTGCCGTCGCACCAGGCTTGTCGCGAGACGTCGTCGCCACCGGATGCAAGGTCTTTTTCGCCGGCGCCGGGTTCGCGGCGCGCATCGCGCGCTTCTTCTTCCCTACCGTCGCGGTGCTGCGGTCGACCGCAGTCGACCGGGGTTTCTTCGCCTCGATCCGGGGCGTTGCCGTCGGTATCGTCGCGATTCCGGGCAGGGATTTTTGTGCGACTGAAATGGTCGGCAACGTCTTTACCGTCGCCGCCGCGAAAGCGGCGCCGGTGAGCAGAAACGTGCTGGCTGCCGCGACGGCAGCGCAACGGCGTCGATTCCGGTGCATGAGCGATCCCCCAACGGTTCGTGATTGTCGACCGGTGGGTCGCGCATCGTGCGCCGGCGGTTCAATCGACCGCTCGTGCCCCCGGTCGTGGCGACCTGAACCGGGAATGCCGTGCTGTGGTTGCGTGTGGTGCCGGCTCGTGTCGCGCCGGTCAAACCGCGTTGCGAGTCTTCGTCGTGGCGGCGAGGCGGCCGCGTGCCGACCGCGGTACGCCGTCGACCGGGCCCGCTAGGGGGACAGCAACTGCAGGCCGAGCGCGATCACGCACAGCCAGCCCGCGGCGAACGCCAGCGTCCGAATCCAGGGAATGGCGAACGTGTAGGCGATGGCGTGAACCAGCCGCGCCCAGAAGTAAACCGCGCAGGCAAGTACGGTCGTCTCGTTGCTCACGGATGCCGCGTGGGCGACGAGCACCAGCGCGGCGAATACGACCAGGTTCTCGATCGCGTTGTAGTGAGCCGCCTTGAGTCGTTCCGCCCAGGGCGCCATGGGTTTCGGGTCGGTCGGGTAACCCACCGCGTCGATCAGTCCCCGTACCGCGATCATGTTGAGAATGTACGGTATCCACAGTACCGCCGTGAGCAGCGCAACCCAGCTGAGGTAAGTCAATTCCGCGGTCATGATTCTCACTCCCGTGTCGAGGTCACCACCTGGTTGGAGGGAACCTGAATGTTGTCACAGCCGCCCGGGACCGGCAACGGCGCGGCCGCTCCTGAACGCGCGGCGCGGGGTTGATATACTGGCCACGCTCGCGGACACTGCGTAGTCGATCGACGAATCCGCGACCACGAAAGATGATGAAACCGATCCCGATTCCACGACTTGTCGCCGGGTGCCTTGCATTGTCGTTGCTGACCGACGCCGATGTCGCTCGCGCCGACGGCGATTCGCTGGCCCAGGGTGCCGGCACACAGACCTGTCGCCAGATGTACGACCTATCCGAGAGCAAGTGGAACAGCAACCGCAAGGTGGCGCCTTTTTACCAGAGCTGGTTCCAGGGCTTCCTGAGCGGCATGAACGTGGCCAACTTCGCCCATGTCACCCGGCGTGCACCATTCGTTGTCGGTTCGGGCGATCTGCGCGCATGGGTCGAATCGTACTGCGACGCCAATCCGCAGGAAGACTTGCTGACCGTCGCGGTGAAACTGTACTACTCGCGCAACGAGTCCCCGGCGCAGTAGCCGCTCGCGCGACGCCTTTCGATCCCGCGCCGTCAGCGAACATCCGCGCCGCGTCGTGAACGCCCGCCCGTCTGCGTCCCTGGCACCATGGCTCCTGGCCCTGGCGGCGGCCGGCATGGCGTGGTGGGTGGTGCGAGTCACCCCGTGGCTGCGCACCTCCGCCGACGACTTCATGCCGGCGCGGCTGTATCACGACCTGTTCGTCGACGGGGGCGCGCTGGCCGACTGGTACCTGCCCGCGTCGCCTTACTGGTTTCCCGACCTGGCGGTCTACTTCGGCCTGTTGGCCGCGGCCGTGCCGCTCGACGCCGTGGCGACGGCTTACGCCCTGGTCATCGCCGTGGTCACGGTGGCCTCGACGGCGTGGTTGTCGCGCGCGCTGCTGACCAACAGTGTCAATGCATGGTTCGTCGCCCTGGCGACCATGGCGGGGTTGATCGCTGTGGGCGAGGCGGACACGTTCTGGAACCGGCCGATCTTTCACTACGGCGTGTTCATCAACGCGCTGCTGGCGGCCGGGTGTCTCCTGCGCAGCGCGGCGAGGCCGGCATGGTTGTTGCCGCTGTTCGCGATCGTGGCCGCGGCGGTGGTCTCGGATTTCCTGTTCATTCCGATCATTACTGCCGCGACCACGGGATTCGCGGCGGTCGCCTGGCTCCGCGGCCGTCGCGCCGCGCGAACGCTCGCCTGCCTGCCGGTGGTGGCCGCCGCCGTGCTATGCGGCTATGGACTGTATTTTCTCCTCACCCCGAACGCCCCCGGCGACCCGACCTGGGCCAGCGGGCTGCACCTGCGCTACGGACTGTTTCATCCGCTGACTCATCTCGAGGGCATCCGTTTCGCAGCGTCGCAGTTGATCGATCCCTACTATGGCGTCGCCCTCGTGCCGGTGGTGGGGGCGCTCGTCGTTACCTGGGGGGGTGAGACCCGCTCGAGGTTTCTCGCCGTGTCCGCGTTCTTCGCCGGTGGCATGCTCGCCAACCTGCACGTGGTGGGCCTGGACACGGAGCCGAGCGCCTTCGCCCGGTACAGCCTGTTCGCCACCAACGGCGCCATTGCCTGGGCCGCGCTCAGTACGGGCTTCATCCTTGATGCCCTGGCGCCGGTGCGTCGCGCCGCCCCCGCCGCGCTGTTGGCCTGTGTCGCGGCCGCGCTGGCATACTCGACATCGGCGCGGCACGACGCGCGCGCGGCCGAGCTGCAGCGGGCGCGGGACTGCCTCGTCGAGCTGGCCGAGCGCGAAAACCTGCGGTACGGCATTGCCTCCTATGACGATGCCAATCGCTACAGCGTGTTGACGGGGCATCGGCTGCGACTGCGGCCGGTCAAGGGCAATTCGCTGGCGCCGCTGCGCTGGCAGCGCTCGCGCGCGTGGGACGCCTGGCCGGTTCGACTGGTGCTTGCCGATCCCCCGGTCCCGACCTCGGTGTACGCCTCCGCGCGGTTGAGCTATCCGCTCGACGAAGGCGTGGTGACCGCGGCCGCCGGCGAGCCCGTCGCACGGTACGACTGTCCGGGCGTTACCGCACTGGTGTACCCGCCGGGCACGTTGTAACCCGGCTCGGCACGTCGACAGTCCCGCTATCCGATAACGTCCCAAATCTTCACCCAGGAGTGTGCATCAATGGACCAGCCATCGCGATTCGTCAAGGCCTATCGGAACGATCCGTTCCTCAATGGCAAGGAAGGGCGCACCCTGCGCATCCTTGCCGAGTATCTCGAGCCCGAGAGTCGGTTCGAGCACTACCAGGTGCAGGACACCATCGTGTTCATGGGTTCGGCGCGCACGCCGTCGCAGGAAAAGGCCGAGGCCGCGCTGGCGGATGCGCTGGCGAACGGCGGCGACGTCGAACGTGCCGAGATCGACGTCGAGATGGCCGCCTATTACGAGAAGTCGAGGGAGTTGGCACGCCGTCTCACCGAGTGGTCCAAGGGCCTGTCCGATCCCGAGCGCCGTTTCGTCGTCTGCACCGGCGGCGGTCCCGGCATCATGGAGGCCGCCAATCGAGGTGCATCCGAGGCGCGAGGCATGAACGTGGGCCTGACGATCTCGTTGCCCAAGGAGGAATTCGACAACCCGTATACCACGCGCGAGTTGTCGTTCCACTTTCACTACTTCTTCATGCGCAAATTCTGGTTTGCCTACCTGGCGAAGGCCGTGATCGTCTTTCCCGGCGGTTTCGGCACCATGGACGAGTTGTTCGAATTGCTCACGCTGCTGCAGACGGGCAAGATCCGCAAGCACCTGCCGCTGGTGTTGTTCGGCAGTCGCTACTGGGACGAAGTGGTCAACTTCGATGCGTTGGTGAAGTACGGCAACATCGATGCCGCCGACGTCGACCTGATGATGCGAACCGATTCCGTTGACGACGCCTACGATTACATCGTCAAGGAGCTTTCCGCCCACGGGATGCCCGAGCCGGGCGCGACGCTGTAGTCGCGCGCATCGCCGATTCGATTTCCCGGTCCCAGTAGGGTATGCCGTCGTAGCGTTCGGCGAGGAAGTCGATAAAGGCGCGCACCCGGTAGGACAGGTGGCGGGTGGGTGGGTACACGGCATAGGCGGAACTGACCGGCCAGTCGTACCCGGTGAGGACGGGCACCAGTTCGCCGCGCGCGATGTGGCCGTGGACGATGAACGTCGGCTGCATGACGATGCCGTAGCCGGCGACCGCCGCCTGGCACAGGTACTCGCCGCTGTTCGCCTTCAGCGCCACCTTCACCTGCACCGAATGTTGCTCGCCGTCGTCGTCCCACCACGACCAGCGATCGGACAGCGGCACGTTGGTGTAGACCAGCACCTCGTGGTGCACGAGGTCGTCCGGCGTCGCGGGCGCGCCATGGCGGTCGATGTATCCCGGGCTCGCGACGATCACGGTGCGGGCGTCGAACAGCCGTCGCGCCACCAGGCTCGAGTCCTCCAGCCGGCCGATGCGCACGGCGAGGTCGAAGCCGTCCTGGACGAGATCCACGCGACGGTCGTTGAAGTCGAGGTCGAACTCGATGCGCGGGTGTCGCTCGCCGAAAGCGCAGAGCGCGGAGGACAGGTGGCGCAGGCCGAAGGACATCGGCAGGGCGATACGCAGCCGCCCGCTCAACTCGCAGTTTGCCTGCGCCACGCGTGACTCCGCTTCGTCGAGGTCCTCGATGATGCGCTTGGCGTGCTCGTAGAATCCGCGACCGTTGTCGGTCAGGTTGAGGCGGCGCGTGGTGCGGTGGAAGAGTTGCGCCCCGAGTCGCTTTTCCAGCTCGGCAACGCGTCGGCTGACCGCCGATTTCGCCATCTCCAGGTCGTCCGCGGCGGCCGTGAAGCTGCCGCTCTCGGCGACGCGCACGAACGTATTGAGCTCGTCGAATCGGTCCATTATTGTTCTCCTGTAAAGAACAAACAGTTTTCTTATAGATAGTTTATTCCAAATAAGACAACGATCACAATGCCTCCCACGTCGCGACACCGGTCGCGGAACGAGATCGGAAAACCCAATCGGAGGCACGAACATGAAAGCACTGCAAGTCGAGGGGGCAACCCCGGCCCTTCGGATTCTTCGCGTCGACGCCAGCGGTCGCGTCGCCGGATCCAGCACCCGCCAACTCACCGCACAGGTGGTGGACGCCATCGCGGCGGCTGCCGGTCCCGTGTCGGTCACGCGGCGAGACGTCTCGCGCGGCGTGCGCCTGGTGGACGAAGCGTGGATCGATGCCTACTTCACGCCCGACGGCGAGCGCAGCGATGCCCAGCGCTCGGAACTCTCGCAGTCCGACGCCATGATCGGCGAATTGCAGGCGGCCGACGTCGTCGTCATTGGCGTGCCCGTCTACAACTTCGGCGTTCCCGCTGCGCTCAAGGCCTGGGTGGACATGGTGGCGCGCAGCGGCGTCACGTTTCGCTACACCGAGAACGGGCCGGTCGGTCTGCTCGAAGGCAAGAAGGTCTACCTCGTGGTGGCGTCGGGCGGCGTCGGGATCGACGATCCGATCGACTTCGCCACGCCCTGGCTGCGCCACGTGCTCGGCTTCCTCGGCATGACCGAGGTCGAGGTCATCGGCGCGGACCGGCAGAACATCGTCGGCGAAACCGCTGTCGACAACGCACGTTCGCAGGTCGCATCACTCGATTTTTCCCGGGTGACGCGACGCGCGGCGGCCTAGGGCCTGTTCACACGACGCTGAGCGAGTGAGTTTTCGTGCCCGCGAGAAAACGACCCGTCTCGCATCTGACAAGGCGCATCGAGGCGTCATGGTGGTTCCATGGCGACGAGATGCAACGCCGTCAGGGCGAAAAAAGGGCCGAAAGATCGCCGCGAACGCGTCGTGTGAACAGGCCCTGGTGTCCTGGCGGGTGAACCGCTTGCCCGCCCCGGCGCCTGGCGTGATCGCTGTCGGCGCGTACAGACGGCTCGTCGTCGAACGATGGCGGGATGTCGAGACGCGCGACAGCGGGTGCGACAGGACAAGCGGCGGCTGGCCAATACATCGCACAGGACACCGGATTTCCATACGTCCTCACTGGAGACAACAGATCATGACCACGCAACGAAACGCCGACTACGCGGCCCTCATCCTGCGCCTCGCCCTCGGCACCATGTTCCTCGCCCACGGCCTGCTCAAGGTCGTCGTGTTCACGCTGCCCGGCACGGTGGCGTTTTTCGAGTCGACGGGATTTCCCGGGTGGCTCGCCTATGTCGTCACCGTTGCCGAGATCGGCGGCGGCGCCGCGCTGATCGCGGGCATCGCCGTGCGCTGGGTCAGCCTCGCGCTGGTACCCGTCCTGCTCGGCGCCCTGTCCGTGCACTGGGGTGCCGGCTGGGTGTTCTCGAACGAGGGTGGCGGTTGGGAGTACCCCGCGTTCCTGGCCATTGCGTCGATCGTGCAGGCGCTGCTCGGTGCCGGCGCGTATCGCCTCAACCTGCCGGTTCGCGAGGGCGACAAGGCCGCCTACGCATAACGCCATCGAATCGGGACTGGCCGGCGGGCAGGGCGGCGCCTTCCCCGCCGGCCGGTCGTGATGCACAATGCAGTCCACATGGGAGAATCCTGACATGACCGTACGCAATGTTTCGCAGCTGGTGCGCGCCACCGCCGTGTCCGAGGGCGCGGGCGTGACCGTGCACCGGACCATCGGTACGCCGGCGCGGCGCAACCTCGATCCGTTCCTGATGCTGGATCATTTCGGCAGCGACGATCCCGACCAGTACATCGCCGGTTTTCCGTCGCACCCGCACCGCGGCTTCATCACCCTGACCTACATGCTGGACGGCCACATGGAGCACCAGGACAGCATGGGCAACCAGGGCGACCTGCGGGCCGGTGGCGCGCAATGGATGAAGGCCGCGAGCGGCGTGATCCACTCGGAGATGCCGAAACAGACCGAGGGCTTGATGCGCGGTTTCCAGCTCTGGATCAACCTGCCGTCGAGCGAGAAGATGTCCGAGCCCGCCTACCAGGAGCTGACGCCGGGCGCGATCCCGGCGGTGGAAGCCGCTGGCGCGCGGGTGCGGGTGCTGAGCGGCGAGTACGGGGGCGTGACAGGCCCCATCGACGATCCCAACACCCACGTCGTCTACCTCGACGTCGAACTCGAACCGGACGCCGTTTTCGACTACGAGCTGCCGGTATCACACACCGCCTTCGTCAACGTCTTCGAGGGCGTGGCGCGCATCGGCGACGCCGAGTTGCCGCGCCATCATCTCGCGGTGCTGGGCGAGGGCGATCGCGTGCTCGTCGCGGCCGGCGAGTCCGGGGCACGCTTCATCCTGGTCGGCGGACGGCCCATCGGCGAGCCGGTGGTGCAGTACGGCCCCTTCGTGATGACGAGCAGCGAGGAAATCGAGCAGGCCATGAGGGATTACCGCGACAACCGGCTGGTGCGCGCACGCGCCGCGTTTCACGCCAGCTGATCGCCGCGAGCGCGCGTCATGGAAGGCGAACTGCTTCGCAACCTGCTCATTCAGCAAACGCGCCTGCTCACGCTCGAGCAGGCGCGTTACCTGGACGCGCTCAAGGCCGAGCCGCGTCATCGCGGTGAACGCTCGCTGATTCCCTTCGGTGCGAAGATCTATTCGCAGAACGACGAGGATGGCATCCTCGCGGAAATATTCCGTCGCATCGGTATTACCAACCGCCGCTTCGTCGAGATCGGCGTCGGCGACGGCCTGGAGAACAACACCCTGGCGCTGCTGTTCGAGGACTGGCGCGGCACCTGGATCGAGGGCGACGCCGCGGCCGGCGAACGAATACGTCGTGGCTTCGCGAAGGTCATCGGCGAGCGCCGTCTCGAACTGGTGAATGCACGGGTGTCGCGCGAGAACATCAACGACCTGCTCTCGCGCGGCCAGCGGGACGACATCATCGATCTCCTCTCCATCGATATCGACGGCAACGACTGGCACGTGTTCGATGCCATCGAGGGACCGCGAGCCCGTGTCGTGGTGATGGAGTACAACGCGCGCTTCACGCCGCCCGTCGAGTACTGCCTGGATTACGATCCGCGGCACGCCTGGGACGGATCCGACTGTTTCGGCGCCTCCCTTGCCTTCCTGGCGAAGGTCATGGCCGCGCGGGACTATCGACTGGTCGGCTGCAGTCTCATCGGCGGCAACGCGTTCTTCGTCGATCGCGACGCCTCGGGCGATGCCTTCGAGGCGCCGTACACCGCCGAGCATCACTACCAGCCCGCGCGTTACTTTCTTTCTCCGCTACGTAACGGTCATCCGCCGAGCTACGACACGCTGGCGCGGGCCATGTCCCCGGCCGCCGGCGAACAACACGCGCGGCGCGAATCCGATTCGGCGTCCGATTGAACGGGACGACTCTGGGCGAGCGAGATTTCGAGCAATTTTCGCCTCCGACAAGGCGCATTGAGGCGTCATCGTGGTTACATGACGACGAGATGCAACGCCGTCAGGGCGCCCTTGATCAATCGAGGGCGCCCGCAAGCTTGCCGCGATCGGATAGTGTTGACAGACCCTAGCCCGGGCGCAGGCGCGCCTCGCGTTCAGGCAATGCCGAGGGCGTGCTTTCGCTGGCGACTCCACTGGCCGATCAACTGGTCGGAAATGATGCCGATGAAGGCGATGCACAGGCCCGCCACCAGCCCCGCGCCGATGTCGCTGTAGGACAGGGCGAGCATGATCTCCCGGCCGAGGTCCTGGGTGCCGATCAATGCCGCGATGACGACCATGAACAACGCGAACATGATGGTCTGGTTCAATCCCAGCAGCATCTCGGGCAGGGCCATCGGCAGCCGCACCCGCCAGAACAACTGGCGGCGCGTGCAGCCCACGCTGACTGCCGCCTCGACGATATCCGACGGCACGCCCCGAAGCCCCAGGTTCGTGTAGCGAATCATCGGGATGACGGCCCAGATGACCACGGCCATGACTGCCGCGACATCGCCGACCTTGAACAGCATCACGACCGGGATCAGGTAGACGAACGAGGGAAAGGTCTGAAACGTGTCGCACCACAGTGCGATGACGCGGTTGGCGGTCTCGTTGCGCGACGCGATGAAACCCACGGGAATGCCGATAACGACACAGAGGATGATCGACACCGTGACCAGGTACACGGTCAGCATGGTGACATCCCAGTAGCCGCTGGCCGCGATGGCAAGGAGCATGGCGGACACCAGCGCGCACAGCCGCCATCCGCCGAGGCGAAACCCGATGGCGCCGACGGCGAGGATGACGAGACTCCATGGCAGTGACTGGCAGGCCTTCTTGATCGGCAGGAAGACGTAGATGACGAGGAAATTCTTCACCACGGTGAGCACGCCGTAGAGTCCGTCCGTCACCGCGCGGATGGAGTCGTCCCAGAATGCCGCCGTCGATATCGTCCACGACGCGGGCAGGGCGTGAAGGATCGTCCAATGCTGCGAGAGGGGAATGAGCACGGCCAGCGCGAGCAGCGCGGCGATGCCATGGGCGTGGCGCGCCGTCCAGCGCTCGGGACGGTGCCGCAGCCACGGCGCCTCCTCGGCATAGGCCTGGCTCAGCCGATCGAGCACGATGGCGATGACGACGATGGCGAGACCCTGCTCGAGGGCACGGCCGAGCTTGAGGTTCTGCAGCGAGAACAGCAGATCGTAGCCGAGGCCTTTCACGCCGATGAGCGACGCGATGACGACCATGCCGAGGGTCTGCATGATGACCTGGTTGAGCCCCACCATGAGCGTGGGGCGGGCGGAAGGCAGTTCGACCTTGACCAGTCTCTGCCACGGCGTGGTGCCGCACATCGCGCCGGCCTCCAGTACTTCGGCGGGCACGCGTTTCAATCCGAGCAGCGCGCAGCGGGCCATCGGCGGCGTCGCGAAGGCGATGGTGGCGATGGCGCCGGGGGCGAGACCGATACCAAAGAAGAACACCACCGGCAGGAAGTACGCGTAGTGCGGAATGCTCTGCATCAGGTTGACAAGCACGACCACCGGCTTCTCGATCCAGGGCCGGCGCGTGGCGGCGACCCCGAGCACCAGACCGATCAATGCCGCCGCGGGTACGCAGACGATGACCACCGACAGCGTCTGCATGGCGGGCCGCCACTGGTCGAAGACGGCGAGATACACGACGCCCAGCGACGCGGCGAGCGCCAGTCGCCAGCCGCGAATGTAGTGGCCGACAATCGCCACCAGGCACAGCACACCGAACCAGGGAATCCGCACGGCACCGTCCTCGCCGAATCCCGACACCAGGGCGGATTCCGTCCACTCGAGCGGTACGCTCACCAGCCAGGCGAGGGCCCGCGTCAGCTCCTTGAACGTGAACAGGCCGAAGTCGAGGGAGAAGATGAGCCAGTTGGCACCGCCATCGACGAGTTCGATGATAGGCAGCTGCCATTCGGACGGGTAGTCGAGGATCCAGGGAAAGGTGTCGCCCAGCGCGACCACGATCGCCGCCAGTATCGCGAAGACGACGAACCCGGGAACCGCGAAGCCCGCACGGGGTATGCCCTGGGCATTGTCGATGCTCAACGTCGCGGTCTCCGGGTAGTCATGATGATCCGTCTCGGACGCAGGCCGGCATGCCGTTTCGATGCCGCCCGATCGCGCACGGGCGGTCCGGATCGTTGCATCGCCGGACCCCGCGGGGTCCGGCGATGTTTTCCGGTCTAGCCTTCCAGACCTTCCATCCAGGCCTTCCAGACGGCTTCATTGGACTCGAGCCACCGGGCGGCGGCGTCCTCGGGCGAAAGTTCGTCCACGTCGACGAGCGCCGCGGCTTCCGCGATCTGGGCGTTGGTGAAGTTTACCCGCTTGAACAGTGCCAGGGCGGTGGGAAACTTGTCCTGCATACCGGACCATGCGGCCTTCTTCAGCCATCCCTTTTTCGGCGCGCCGCAATCGTAGGCGAGGTCAGGATTCATGCCCCATGACGGGTCGCTCAGGCATTCGGGTTCGAAGTCGGGAAAGTCGACGAAACGGCCGTTGTACTTGGCTTCGACCCAGTTGGGCGTCCAGTTGAACAGGACGATCGGTTCCTCTCGGCGGTAGGCGGCGTCGAGCTCGGCCCATAGCGTCGATGCCTGACCCGCGTTGACGACGACGAAGTCCATGCCGAGCGCCTGTACGCGTTCGTTGTGGTGCTTGCCCCAGTCGATCGGGCCGCCCAGATAACGCCCCTTGGGCGCGGTTTCAACGGTAGCGAATTCCTCGGCGCACGCGTGCAGTGCCTCCCAGTCGGGCAGGCCCGGGCAGCGTTCCTCCATGTAGGTCGGGTACCACCACTCCTCGCGGGTGATCGCATCGTGCGCGCCGACGTCCAGCAAGTTGCCGGAATCGACGAACTTTTCGAAGTTCGTCTTGTGCGTGCCTTCCCACACTTCCACCTGCAGGTGCAGATCGCCATTCGCCATGCCGGCGAACTGCAACTGGTTGTCCGACGGAACGAGTTCGACGTTGTAACCGAGCTTCTTGAACAACTCGGCGGCAACGTTTGCCAGCACGACCTGGCTCGTCCAGTTGTTCAGCACGATCTTGATCGGATCATCCGACTCGGGCGCCGCGGCCTGCGCGCTCGATCCCAGTAGCAGGCCGGCGCATGCGGCGCCGAGCATCGACATCATGACGGGGTGGCGTTTCTTCAGGGCTGGTTGCATGGTTGCGCTTCCTCAATAGACGATTCATGGGGTTGGGGGTGGCTCGTCGATCCGGCGGGCGCGCGCTCGCGCGAGAGCCGTCCGGTATCGTCTCGAACGGTTGTTCGATGAATCAGTGACATGTCAGGCGCGTACCCGCTTCTTCTCGGGGTCGTAGAAGGGCAGGGCGCTGGTCACGGCGGCGATGCGTTTGCGATGGTGATCCAGCTTGCCGACTTCCACGGAACGTCCGGGTTCGGCGTGCGTTGCCTTGATGCGGCACAATGCAATGTTGGATCGAAGGATTGGCGATCGCGTTGCGCTCGTGATCGTGCCGACGTGTTCGCGATCGACGTAGACGCCATCGCCCGCAATCGCCATCTCATTGCCGTCCAGTTCGAGTCCGACCAGGCGGTGGCGCGAATACGAGCGTGCCTGTGCCAGCGCTGCCTTGCCGATATAGTCGTCCTGCTTGGTCTTTGCTACCGTGAAGCCGATTGCCGACTCGAATGGCGTATGGGTATCGTCGAAGTCGATGCCGGCGAAGACGAGGCCCGCCTCGATGCGCAGCATGTCCAGCGCGTCGAGGCCGGCCGGTCGCAAGCCACGGGGCGTGCCGGCATCGAACACCGCGTTCCAGACGGTCTCGCCGTCGTCGGGATGGCACCAGACCTCGTACCCCAGTTCTCCCGTATAGCCGGTCCTCGAAACGACGACGGCGCGGCCGTTCGCGTCGCCGATGCGGGCAATCGAGAAACGAAACCAGCCCAGCTCGTCGATGCGCGGCCGGGTCGGTGGCGTCCACAGCACCTCGGTGAGGATGTCGCGGCTGAGCGGACCTTGCACCGAGAGGTTGTGCAGCTGGGCCGTGCTCGACTTCACCTGCACGTTGAAGCCGTGATCGAGCGCCTGCCTGCGAATCCATTCGCCGGCATAGGGTTCTGCGCAGACGAGGCGGAACTGATCGTCGCCGAGGCGGAACAGCGTCACGTCGTCGAGCAGGCAGCCGCTGTCATAGCACAGGCTGCTGTAGACGACCTGGCCGGTATCCAGGCGACGAACGTCGCGAGTCAGGACGAACTGCAGCAGTGCCTCGGCGTCGGGGCCCAGTATCTCGAATTTCCTCAATGCCGACAGGTCGAACGCCGCGGCCTGTTCGCGGCAGGCATGGTACTCCGCAATCGGCCCGCTGGCCGTGTAGTCGCTCGGTATCCAGTAACCGCGATACTCGGCGTAGTTGCGAGTCAGTCGTGACGTCGACGAATGAAATCCCGTCTGTTTCGTCAGTTCCGTTGTTGATTCCGGGTTCATGCGAAACCCCGTTGCCTTGGGAAACGAATGCCGCGCCGGGTAGACGCGCACGTGTATGTCGGTCGGATGCCACGCATTCGCCGGTGAGATGTCGTCGGGACAGGCCGATGTCGCGCACACGAGATCGCACTCGGCGCGAAAGAGTACGTAGTCCCCGGCGCGCGACCACGGTGAATCGAAGTAGATCTGGTTGGCCGCGTCCACGCCGGTGTTGAAGAAGAGATTCAGCGCCGGCCAGCCGGCGCGGCTCGCGACACCGAAACGGTTTAGTTCGGCATTGAAATTGTCGGTGCAATTGACATGGCCGGGGTAGCCGGCGTCCTCGTAGTAGCGTGCCGTGCAGGCCAGTCCGAAGGTGTCATGGCGGCCCACGGTGTCCTGCATCACCTCGACCAGCGCCCTCATGTCCTGATCGTAGAACCGCGAGTGAAGACCGGGAGACGGGTAGCTGGCGCCCATCAATGTTCGGGTCGTCGTCGCGTCGAGATGGCGCTCCACGCCCGACTGAAGTCGCCGTGCATCGAATGCGAGAAAGTCCGAGCATTGCTGGCCGGCGACGTCGATGATCTGGATGAACTCGCCCGCCGCGACTTCATAGGCCAGCGCGCTTGCCGCGGGGACCGTGAATTCGAGCCGTGGTTCGGCGAACGGTTCGGGAAGGCGCGATTCAGCCGCCGGCGCGGGCACGGCGCGGGTCACATGCAGCGCGAGGTCCGTCGGTGGTGTGGACTGATCGGGACGCATGGCGGTGCCCGGTGCACTGATGACCAGTCGCGCATCCTGTCGCGCGATCAGCCGCACGGTCGTACCGGGGGGTTCCTGCCGGCCCAGTACGGTATCGTATCGCGCGTGGGCGAGATCGAGGCCGTGATCCGCCGGTGCACGCCGGTCCGCGCCGCCAGCCGGCGCCACGTCCGGGAGTGTCGGCCGCAGGTCGCCCGACAGCACGTCGCTTGCCGGGACGCCACTTGTCGTGAACGCGAAAACGACGCAGGGTTGTCCCCCTTCCGGATCGTGAACCGACAACGCGTCGCCGGCGGCCACGTCGATGGCAACACAGCCGCCGCCGCGAATGGTGTACTGCTCTTCGCCCGCCGCGCCGCGAGTGAATCCCGGCAGGCGGGGCGCCGTCGTCACGTAGCGGGCGGCGGGGGTCGTCACGTGGTGTCTTGCTCCGGGTAACTGGCGACGGGCCGAGGGTCGATACCAAAAAGGTGACCGAATGTGTGGTAGTATGTGGCAAAAATTAGTTTTGTCAATGGAATTATGTGGTTTTAGTTGGCTTTCTGCATGATTTTGGACGATCAAGCGGGCGCCCCAACCATCGGTATCCACCGATGCCCCGGGGGTTTCAGCGCGGGCAGATGTTTCCGTGGCGCAACCGTGCAGGGGCCGGTTATCTTTCCAGGGCGGCACCATTCCCGTTTCCGTCCTGATCGTTCGGGTGCCGAAACCCGGGTGTCGGAACCATCCAGATGAAATACACCAAGCGGCAGCCGCAGATTCTCGAGATGCTTCGCCAGCGTGGTTCCTGCGGTATCTCGGAACTTGCGGGCGAACTCGGCGTTTCGCTGGAGACGATCCGCCGCGACCTCAGGCCGCTGGCCGAAAGCGGCGAGTTGATCAAGATTCACGGCAGCGTCATGCTGCCGAACTACGGTCGAGAGGCGCGCTTTCGCAAGCGGATGGAGGAGAACGTCGACGCCAAGCTGGTTATCGCGCGGGCCGTGGCGGGGATCATCGAGAGCGGTTCGACGGTGATGATCGAGACCGGCAGCACGGCCAATTTCATTGCCCGGCAACTCGTCGCCCGGGACGATCTGACCATCGTCACCAATTCCGTCGAGATCGCGCGCATCGTCGCTTCGTCGAACCGGCATCGATTGTTTCTTTCCGGCGGCGAGGTGCGGCTCGACGACGGCGCCGCGCTGGGCAGTGCGGCGGTCGACTACGTGCGCAGGTTCAACGTCGACTACGGGATCATTTCCGCCGGTGCGATCAGCGTGGCGGCCGGGTTGACCAACTACGATCCGCTCGACAGCGAATTCTGCCGGGCGTTGCTGGCCCAGGCGTCGGTACGTATCGCCGCCCTGGACCGGTCGAAGTTCGGGCGCGAAACCCTGGTGCACGTCTGCCACCTCGACGGCATCGACATCCTGGCCACCGATCATGATCCCGGCGATGCCTTTCGCGAGGCCCTGGCCAGCGCCGGCGTTCGGCTCGCGGTCGCGCAATCCGTGTGAGTACCGGGCGTAAGCGCCCGCCCAACGGCGGCGGTTCGGGTCACGCATTGCGGGCCATGGGGCATGAACCGCGGGACGATCGGGACACGCGCCCCCTGTTCTGCTAGAGTCGGCGAATAACAACCCTACAAACAACAAGAAAAAGACGGGAGATGAGGACACGATCATCCCGATCCCGGCGCCCGGCGGCCTTTGGACTGTGCCTGCTGCTCGGCGTCTCGACTGCGGCGCCGCCAACCGCCCATGCGGATTGGCGGCCTTCGCTGGCGCCCCCGCTGGACGCCTATCGCGCGCCGCTTGATCCGCTGAGAATCGACCTGCCCGCCGACATGCCGCAGGGGGATCTCGACTACCTTGCCCTGGACCTGGACCGGGTCGATGTCACGGCGCGCGTCTATGTCGACGGTGCGCAGCTCGTTTACGAACCGCCCGCGGCATTGCCGATCGGCGAGCATCGACTGCGCCTCGTGCAGTATCGGCCGGACGGCGGCGTCGACGTGCGAGGCGATTGGCGGTTCGACGTCGACGAATCCGCCGCCGATGTCACGCGGATTCGCCTGGACGGCAGCGCGTCGCTCACGGCGCGCTACCGGGTCGCGGATGACGGTTCACGGGACTACGGCGCGGTCGATCACGGCAGCGGCGCGCTCGACGCCGCGGGTACGGCCGCGAACGCGCACGGGTCGGTCGAGGGCAGCGCCTCGCTGCTTTACGACAGTGCCGGCGTGCCGGTGGACGCGGACGACTTCGACGAGGACGGCACGGCGCGCCCGGGCACGCGCGAAGTCGAACTTGGCGAGTATGTGCTCTCGGCGCGCTCGCGCGCCTTGTCTTCGACACTCGGACACCACCGCCTGCCACGGGAAAGTCTCGTCATGCGGGACTTTCATCGCCGGGGCGCATCGGTCACCCTGGCGGGTCGGGAGCGGTTCAGCGCCAGCGGCTTTGCCTTGCGCGCCGAGCCGGTGGTCGGATTCGATCGCATTACCGGCATCGACGATGACGACGACCGTGTCGTCGGCGCCATTGCCTCCGGTACGCTCGCTTCCACCGGCAGCGGCGATCTCGACCTGACCGCCATGGTCCTGTCCGGGGAGGGAAGCGATCGGACAGGTGCCGGTATTGCCGCGGCCGCTGCGCCGGTGGACGGCGATGCCGCCAGCGTTGCCCTGGCCGCGGGGTTTCACGACGAGCGCCTCGTGCTACGGGGCGAGGTCGCGCGCAGCCGTTTCGATTTCGACAGCGGCGATGCCGACGATCGCAAGATCGAGGACGACGCCTACCAGTTTTCGATTACCCTCGATCCGTGGCGCTCGCGCCTGATTGGCGATCGTCCGGCCTATTGGCAGACGCAACTCGAGTACGAGCAGATCGGCACTTTCTTTCGCAGCGTCGCCAACCCCGGGGCGATCAGCGATGTTCGCGCGTTGCGGCTGTCCTCGGCGTTCAGCGCGCTCGGCTGGAGCGTCGACGCCCGATTGAGCCGCGAGCAGGACAACGTCGACGACGACCCGTCGATCGCCGCGTATCAATCCGACATCGCCAGCCTGTTCGCGAGCTTCACACCGCCCCGCGAGCTGGCGGGCGACACGGGCGGGCGATGGTTCGGACAGCCGGTCTTTCTCTTCGGCGTCGACTACACCCGCCAGCGTGACGTCTCGACACCGGATATCGGCGGCGGTCTCGATTTTGCGCTCGACGGTGTCACCCGCCAGTTCACGTTCGGTGCGAACTTCGTTCACGACCGGTGGGACTGGGGCTTCAACCATACCTTCGGCGAGTCCGAGGACCGCCTCGATCGCACGCCCGACAGCGAGAACTCGCTGACCGACCTGTCGCTGAACTACCGCTTCGGCGACCGGCTGTATCTTGGCACCCAGTTTCAGCGCAGCAACCTGCGCGAGATCGGCACCGGCGTCGACATCGACGGATACCTGGCCGGGATCAATGCCTACTTCGTCATCGTGCCGGGCAGGCTGTCCGGTTCGACCTACCTGAGCTGGCATCGCCAGCGTGCCACGGACGGATCGTCGTCGACGCGCACGCGCACCCTCGACCTCGATCTTCAGTGGCAGGCACGGGCACCGAGGACCAACCGGCCGGGACTGAAGGTCTTCCTCAAGGGACAGTACCAGCAGGTCGAGGACAATCGATTCGACGACATTGAAGACGATCCCTACCAGGTCTTCGTGGGTCTGACCATGGATGCCCCGTTCTCCCTGCAACGGCCGCGCTGATGGACTGCATGATGACACCACGCACATTGATCGCGATGCTGGCGGCTGTCGTTTCGCTTTTCGTTGCGGGCGAGGCGTTCGCGGTGTTCAACATCAACGCGCCGCCGCCGCGGACCGTGACGCCCGACAATCGTGTCGTGACCGTCAACTGGACCATGACCACGGACGACAACCTGCAGCCGATCCTCTCGCTGGACCCCGGGCAGATCGAGTCTCCCGGTGGCCAGATCCTGGCATTTACGGGCACGTTTTCCGTCGGGCCGGGCGCTTTCGCCTATGCGTTCAGCGACAACTTCCTGGTACCGGCATCGGTCATCGATGCCGCCATCGACAACGGTTTCGCGTTTCTCAACTATGTTCGATTCTTCGGGCAGGGGGCGGAGATCCCCCTCGAGCGCACCGTGCGAATCGATATCGGCGCACTCGTCACCGGCGGCTCGGTGCGTCCGTCCCCCGTGGCCGTCGCGCCCGGCGCCGACCAGGTGTTCGATCTCCAGTGGCGGCTCGACGTCGCCGGTTCGTCGGCCACGGTGACGTCCAACGAGGGCCGATTCCGTCGATCCCCCCGCGGTGCCGCGATCGGGGCCGTCGTGAACCAGCGCCTGCGCGCCAATGCCGGCGGCGGCGCGCGCCTGCGAGAGCGACTGGTGGTGCCGGCTGCCGTGGTCGCGGCAGCCGCCCGACAAGGGCTTCGCCGCATGGTCTACGCGCGCGACTTCATCGCCGGCGGCAGCGTGTCGCGAATCGCGCTCGACATCGACATTCTCGACGCGCTGACGCAGGTGACGGGCACGGCCGGCGGCGCACGCCTGGCCAGCGGTCGCGCCGGCAGCGTTCCGCTTCGCTGGACCGCGCGGTTCACGCGTCGCGGTGGCTCGCCGCAGCTCACGCTGCGCTCCGCCGGTGGCCGTTTCCTGGCAGCGGACGGCAGCGTGCTGGGGGTCTTCTCCGGCGACCTTGCGCGGCCGGGCGCCGGCAACGGCTCGGTGACCGTTACCGAGAATCTGCTCGTGCCGGCGGCCGTCACGGTACGCGCACGCCAGGGCGGACATCCGGCGGTCATCGTCGAGCGCACTTTCAGCGACGGACATTCCGAACGAACGGCGCGGGTGCGCCTGCCCCTGGTCGGCGCGGTTGGTGCCGGTTTCAACGTGGGTCGCCTGGACCTGCACTTCCCCGATTTCTCGCGCATCAGGGTCGTGAACGGCGGCGACGACGTCACGGTGGTCGCCGACCTGTCGACCACTGGCTCGGGTCTTCTCGATGCGGCCTGGGAAGTGGCGTCGCCGTCGCCGGGTGGGCCGTTGATCTTTCGCACTGTCTCGCTGGTTCGGCAACACCTGGGCGGCGCCGGCCGAAAACGATTGACCAGCCCACCCCTGCCGGCGCTGCAGCCGGGTCTTCACGTGGTGAGGCTCAACGTCAACAGCCCGGCGTTCGCCTTTGAACCGCCGGTGGTTCGTTACTACGTCGGGACCGCGGATGAAGACGCGATCTTCGGCGACGAGATGCTGCGACCGATCCGGCTGACCGGTCCCGAGGCGGGAACCCTGCTGGCGGACGACACCCGCTTCCAATGGCAACGGCTCGACGGTGTCGATGCCTACGTGCTCGAGCTCTATCCGCTCGGCCGCGAGCCGCTGCCGCCGCCCGGCAGCGCCGTTACGGATGACGCCTACCGGCGGATCGCGGCGGGACTGGTAGTGCCCGGCGAGGATTCGGCGACCGCGCTGTCGCGACTCGCGTCCGGCTACCTCGTCGCCGGCGAAGCGTATCAATGGCGCGTGATCGCGATCGGAAACGACGGCCGGTACGTCGGCGAAAGCGACACCGGCGTGATACGCGTACCTCAATAGCGAACGGTACTGGCACCATGAAAAAGATCCGAAAGCTGCTGATCGGCCTGGTCGGCGTGGTCGGCGTCCACGGCGTTGCCGGCGCCGACACGCTCACCTACCAGGCCTACACGGAGTACCCGGTAAAGCAGACCGGCGCGATCAATGCGGCCGGCGTGAACTGGTCCTGCGCCGGATTCAAGTGCGAGGCGCAAGGGTTCGGCGCACTGGGCGTGAGCCAGTGCAAGGCCCTCGCCGCCCGCATCGGTTACATCGGCTCATTTGCCTGGGGCGGGTCGCAACTGGGCGCGGCCCAACTCGACGCCTGCAATGCCGGTATCGTCATGGGGTCGGAGATCGAGGTGCCGGCGCCGGAAATCTCACCCGCGTCGCCGTCGGTCGGCTCGTCGTCGACCGCGTCGCCAGCCGAAACGCGACACCGGTATCGCGCGCGCACGCGCGCGGCGCCGGGCGCGACGAAAGCCGTGTCGGCCGGCGGACTTCGATTCCGCTGCAGTGCCGGCGGCGATTGTTCCGCCGACGGGGCAGCGTCGGCGTTTTCCGTGTCGACGTGCCGCTCGCTTGCCGCCAGCGTCGGACACCTCGCATCGTTCAATCGTGACGGCCGCGCGATGGATGCCGCGGAACTCGCCCGGTGCAACCAGGGTCTGCGCTTCACCTTCGTCGCCGAGCTCTCGCGGCCGGTGCGGGACGGACGCATCGACGTCGCCGGCGGCAGCTGGCAATGCCGCGGGCGACGGTGCGAAATCTCCACCGGGTGGGAAGCGCCGACCGTGGCGTCCTGCAGTCTGCTCGCCGACCGCGCCGACGCGCGGGTCACACGATTCTCGGGAGACGTCGGCGGTGAGCTCAACGCGGGCGAACTCGCCCGCTGCAACCGGTCTGCCGGCGGCGTGGCGGTTATCGCCCGCATCGACAGTGCCGGACAACTGCCGCGCCAGGCGGTCATCGGCGGTGTGCCGTGGGAGTGTCGCCGCACCGCGGGCCGCTGGGAGTGTAGCGGACGAATGAGCCGCGATACCTTCCTCGCCGGATTCAACATCGGCACCTGCCGGCAACTGGCCGCACGCCTCGGTCCGGTGCAGGCCTTCGGCGAGGACGGTGGCGATCGGCAACTCGCAGCCGCGCAACTGGCGCAATGCAACCAGTCGGCGCTGGAAGGTCGACTGCCAGGTGGCGTCGACCCGGAGTTTCGCGTCGTCGACGAGCTCGAGGGACGGCGCGGCATCGGCGGCGCGCTGGTGCGGCGCGACGACGGCAGCGGGTACGGCGTCGCGTCGCAGCCATTGACCGCCGGTGACGACGAACTCGGCGTGCTGCGCCAGGCCATGTTGGGCAATACCTGCCTGATCGACCCCGACTGTGGAACCGGTCGATGCCGGGAAGGTTTCTGTGCTCCCGAGGACGGCGAGGGCGCCTCTCCGTGGGAGTTCGGCGACGCCGGACGCACCGACTATTGTCATCATGACAATCATTGTCGAAGCAACGTGTGTGTCTGCGACGACCCGGATCACAAGGACGGCGCTTTCTGCCGCGCGAACGGCAAGATCAAGCCGGGCAAGTGCTCGGCGCACACCAGGATCCCACTGGGTCAGCCGTGCAATCGAAAATTCATGTGTGCCAGGGCAACCGCCAATGCCGCGCAATGTGTCCAGGGCAAGTGCGCGCCGGAGGACGATACCGGCACCACGGGGATGTACTGCCACCACAACAATCACTGCATTTCCGGCAAGTGCATCGGCAACCAGTGCCAGGCGCTCGTCGACGTCGGCGGGTCGTGCAAGCGCGACCACCACTGTCGTGGCGGCAACCGGGCTTTCTGGGGTGGAGACTGGACCGCACGGTGCGAAAGGGGAAAATGCGTGCCGCGCGATTTCGTCGGCGACAACGGCGATTTCTGCCAGCACGACAATCACTGTGCGTCGATGGTCTGTGCCCAGAACCGCTGTTTCGGCGGCGCGCTGCCGCTTGGCGCCAAGTGCAAGAAAGAGGAGCAATGCGCCGGCGGCAACCGCCAACTGCTCGGCGACCGGTGGACCACCCACTGTCCGCAGGGTCGCTGCGCGCCGAAGGACCGCACGGGCGATCCCGGCACCTACTGCCACCACGACAACCACTGCACCCAGGGTCTTCGCTGCAAGTGTCCGGGCCGCGGCCGCTATGGCGAGCGCTTCCTCAACGGCGTATGCATCCGCACCGACGATCAGAGCGACGAGGACATGCGCAACAAGGTCGCCAGCCGCACGGAATTCGTCTGCAAGATCTGATGTCGTCTCGCCCGGGTGATTCAGGGCCGTGCCGCGGCCGGTGCGGGTTCAGCTCAGCGGCCAGTCGTCCTCGCCCGATACCTTGCGCATCTGCGTCACCGTGATGTCGCGTTCGCCGGGGATGGCGATCATGTTCACCGAGACGATGTTGCCGAAGATGTCGTGGTTGACGCGGCGAAAGTTGTCCGGGTTGAACAACGGCGGCGTGTGCCACCATAGCTCGTAGCCCAGCCCGGCGATGTGGCGGATGAGCTCGGGCGAGCGACCCGGGTCGTGGTTTTCCACGTAAAGCGCCGGTCGAAAGCGTTCCACGGTGTTGACCGCGCCTCGCAACACGGCAAGTTCCATGTCCTCGACGTCGGCCTTGATCAGGCTGCAACGCGCGAGGTCAAGGCCGTCGATGGTGCGCACGGCGGCGCGTTCACCCTGCTCGACGCCCAACATGGAGACGCCGCCGAAATTGCACGGCGATGTCGGATCGATCGACGGTGCAAGGGATTCCCCGGACGTTTCGCCCAGCATGGCGGCGTAGGTCACGACGTTGGTGCAACTGTTCAGCGCCACGTTGGCGTTGAGTGCCTGGAAGGTGAGGCGCACGGGTTCGAAGGCATGGACACGACCGGTCGGACCGACCAGCTGTGCCAGCGGTATCGTGTGCGCGCCGATGTTGGCGCCCGCCTCGACCACCACGTGCCCCGGGCCGAGCAGTTGCCGGAACAGCTCCACTTCGCTCCACGAGTACTCGCCGTAGACGATCAGCGACTTGCCGACGTAGACGTCGTTGCGATTGACCAGCATTTGGCCGAAACGCGTGGACGTGAGGACATTGAACGGATCCGTCATGCCGGGTCGCGGTCGCCGGGTTGTTGAAACCCGGCGAGTTTACGCCACGGGGCGGTGCGCCGAGAACCGGCGCGATCGCCCCGAGCGATCGTCAGGACGCGGAGCGTCTCCTTGCGCGGCCGGGTTTGCCCGCCGGGTTGCCGCCGGCGCGGTGACTGGATCGCGGCTTGTGCCGGGATGCCGGCTCGGCCGGCCGGTTGCGCCGGCCCTGGCCCGGCTTGTTCTCGCGACGGCCCTCGAACGTGCGGCTGTCGCCCGACTCGCCGCCGCGCGCCCGCGGTGGACGGCCCTGGCCTTCGCGGCGTCGTTCGTCGCGCGCCGGCGTCGTGCGTGGGCCAGGCGCCGAACGTGGTTCGGCGCCTTCGACAACCGGCGCCTGGGCGCGCGGAACCTTCGTTCCGAGCAGGCGCTCGATATCGCGCAGGTAGCCCTGCTCGTCCGGTGCCACCAGGGATACGGCTTCACCGGTCATGCCGGCGCGGCCCGTGCGGCCGATACGATGAACGTAGTCCTCCGGCACGTTCGGCAGCTCGAAGTTGACGACGTGCGGCAACTGCTCGATGTCGAGACCGCGGGCGGCGATGTCGGTGGCGACGAGCACGCGCACGCGCCCCGCCTTGAAGTCGGCCAGCGCGCGGGTTCGCGCATTCTGGCTCTTGTTGCCGTGAATGGCGGCGCTCGCAATGCCGTCGTCCTCGAGGTGTCGGGCGACACGGTTGGCGCGGTGCTTGGTGCGGGTGAAGACCAGCACCTGGCGCCAGCCCCCGTCGCGGATCAGCTTCGACAGCACCGGTCGCTTGATGTCCGCCGGTACCGCGTAGGCGAGCTGTGAGACACCCTCGGCAGTGGTCGTCTCCGGCTTGACGTCGATGTGCACCGGATCGCGCTGCATGGTCGCGGCGAGCTTTCGAATCTCGCTCGACAGGGTGGCCGAGAACAACAGCGTCTGGCGGGCCTTCGGCAGCAGGCCGATGACGCGCCGGATATCGTGAATGAATCCCATGTCGAGCATGCGATCGGCCTCGTCGAGGACCAGGATCTCCACTGCCGACAGGTCGATGGTGCGCTGGGACACGTGATCCAGCAGTCGGCCGGGCGTCGCCACCACGATGTCGGCGCCGCGGCGCAGGTGCTCGATCTGCGGACCGATCTTTACGCCGCCGAATATTACCGAACTGCGCAACGGCAGGCGCCGGCCATAGTCGCGCACGCTGTCGCAGACCTGCATGGCCAGCTCGCGGGTGGGTGCGAGCACCAGTGCGCGGACCCGCTTGGCGCCCTTTGCCGGTCGACCGGACAGGGTCTGCAACAGGGGCAGGGTGAAGGCAGCGGTCTTGCCGGTGCCGGTCTGGGCGCGGGCGAGGATGTCGCGGCCCGACAGGATGACCGGGATCGCCTGTTGCTGAATGGGCGTGGGCGAGGTGTAGCCAAGCGACGCGATAGCGCGCAGCAGCGCGTCGTCGAGATTCATCGAATCGAAATTCATGTCGTTTCCAGTGTTGAAAGCATGCGAATGATCTCGCATGCACCGGATGCTCGACGGCGCGGGCGAGTGGTTTTCTGTCTTGCGTCCCGGGCGGTTGCCCGAAGAGGCGGGGTTATGCGTGGCGGGAGAAGTGCCTCGACCGGTTCAACGGCGCTTGCCGCGGCCCTTGCCGCGGCCGCGCGGATCCTCGAAGCGAATCTTCAGCGGCTTGCCCTGGAATTCCCGGCCATCGAGGCCGGCGATCGCGGCGCGCGCCTCGTGGCCTTCCATCTCGACGAAGCCGAAGCCGCGGCAGCGGCCCGAGAACACGTCGGTGGCAAGCTGGATGGATCGTACCGTGCCATATTCGGCGAACAGGGCGGACACGTTTGCCTCGGTGGCTTCCTGCGGCCATCCGCCGACGTACATCTTCTTCAAATCGAGTGTCCTGTT
>JAUIDF010000261.1 GCA_030429125.1 Gammaproteobacteria bacterium
GCGCGGTCTCGTCGAGCGGCAGCCGCAGGCCGCCCACGATCTTCTCGCGCGAACCCGCCAGCCCCGGCTCGGCGGCAATGCAGCCCTCGCGATCGAGCACCTCGTAGGGGATGCCGAAGCGGTCGAGCACCTCGGTGTCCTTGCCCACACCATCGAGCTGGGCCTGCTTGCGAAACACCTGCAGCGTGCCGCGCTGGCGATCATCATAGCGAATGCCGGTTTCCTCGCGCAGCGCCACGAAGGCCTGCCGGCTGTACTCGGCGATGCGCAGCATGCGTTCCTTGTTGGTCGCATAGCGGGCGGCGCTGCAGTTGACCAGCATCATGGCCAGGAAACGCAGCTGGTCGAAGTCGAGTCGCGGACGGATGACCAGCGGCGAGTGCTCGCTCATCATCCACTTGATGGCCTTGAGCGGGACGCCCGGGGCGGCCCACGGCGTGGCATAGCCGGGTGAGATCTGGCCGGCATTGGCGAAACTGGTCTCCAGCGCCGCGCCGTCCTGTCGATCGAGCACGGTGACGCTGTGACCCTGTCGTGACAGGTACCACGCCGTGGTGGTGCCGATAACGCCGCTGCCGATCACCGCGATATGCATGCCGAGGGTCCTCCGATCAGGGGGTGTTGGGTTTTACGAATGGCGGCAATGTATCAAAATGACGGTAATAAATTTTGCTATATTTCGACGATGCCAAGTAATTACTTCGGGAAAATAGGAATTATCGGAAAATATTATGGAACCTGTCCGTCGTTCGCCGCGCCGACTCGACAACATCGATCGCCGCATTCTGCGTGAACTCCAGGCCGATGGGCGCCTGTCCTTCGTCAACCTGGCCGACCGCGTCGGCCTGTCGACCTCGCCCTGCCTGGAGCGCGTGCGCCGGCTGGAGCGCGACGGCTTCATCGCCGGCTACACCGCGCGGCTCGACCCCGCCTTGCTCGATGCCGGCTTGCTGGTATTCGTCGAGATCAGCCTGAACTACACCTCCGGCCGGGTCTTCGAGGACTTTCGCGACGCCGTCCGGCGCTGGCCACAGGTACTCGAATGCCACCTGGTGGCCGGGGAGTACGACTACCTGCTCAAGGTGCGCATCAGCGACATGGGCGCCTACCGGAACCTGCTCGGCGACATCCTGCAGCAGTTGCCGGGGGTGAGTGATTCGCGCACCCTGGTGGCCATGGAAACGGTGGTGGAAACCTCGGCGATCGAGGTGCGGCGGGGACCATAGCGCCCCGCGGCTTCGGACCGCAGGCGGTAGAATGGAACCGCGTTACCCCTCGCCTGGATACCCTCGTCAAATGGCATTGATCCGCATGAGAACCCAAGCTCGGACCGTCGTCGCCGCCTTTCTCGCCACGGTCGCGGGTGGGTGGGCTCTCGATGCCAAGGCCTGCCGCTGCCGTCCATTGTCGCTGGCCGAGTATCACGCCGCGGCCGACCACGTATTCGTTGCCACGCTCGACGCCTTCGCGCCCGAAGGCGATACGGTATTCCTGGTGTTCGACATTCACCCGCCTGCGTACAAGGGCGCCGGCATCGCGCGTCGCTGGGCGACCGCCCCTCACAGCGCCGCGTGCGGCCTGCCACTCGCGGCCGGTCGATCCTACCTCGTCTTCGCGCAGGACGATACGACTTCGCCCGGCGTGTCGCGCACGGGTACGTGTGACGGATCGCGGATGCTGGCGGCGAATGGCGACATCCCGGATTTCTCCGACGTGCCGGGTCGCTACGTGCCGCGACAGCTCGAGGCACTGGCTGCCACGGCTGCCTCGCCGGGGGCAGGGCAGCCGGTCGACGGCGCGGTGATCGGGTTGCTTCGCACCGCCGGTCTGCCGGCCCGGGTGCGCGGACACGACCGGCCGGGAACCGGGTCCGGGCGCCTGTCGCCGTCGTCGTCGCTGGATCGACGCGAAATCGCGTACGAACAGTCGGCCGTCGTCGTCGCCGCGACCGCGCCGGGTGGCTGGTATCGTGTGCGGTTCGACGGCCGGCCTGCCTGGATTCACGTCCCGGACGGTGACTTTCGACCGCTGCCATCGGTCGTCGTCAATCGTCTGAACTACCTGACCATGGCCTGGGACGGCGTGCTGTGGCCGGCGCCGGGCGCGGGGCTGCCGTTTCGCACCCGCCATGCCTTCGACCGCCCGCGGGAGGTGCCCGCGCGCGTCATCGGCGCGAACCGCGTCGCCGATTCCCTTTGGTGGCACGTCGAGGTGCTGTCCTCGAGTCCGTGCGAAGGCGGCGACGGCGCGACGATCGGCGCCGGCTACGTACCGGCCTGGAATGTGGACGGCGAGCTGACTGCCTGGTACTACGCGCGTGGCTGCTGACGCGGCGGCGACGGTCGACGGGCTCATCGCGCGCCACGCCCTGGTGGCGCACCCCGAGGGTGGCTGGTACCGGCGGGTGGTCGAGTCGACAGTGTCGGTCGATACCCCGGCCGGGCCGCGTCCGGCCATGACCTCGATCCTCTACCTGCTGGGTCCGGGTCAATGCAGTCGGCCCCACCGCGTGTTGAACGATGAAACCTGGCACTTCCTCGGCGGCGATCCGCTGCTGCTCGCCGACGTCGTCGACGGCGCGTACCGCGAGCGCGTGCTCGGCGTCGACGACGATGCGACCCTGCTCCACTGCGTGCCGGGCGGCGCCTGGCAGGCGGCCCGATGCCGCGGCGCGTGGTCGCTGCTCGGCTGCACGGTCGCCCCGGGCTTCGACTTCGCCGACTTCGAGATCGCCGCTGGCGGCCGTCTCTCGCGATTGCTCGATACGGCGCCGGGCATGCGGCAGTTCAGCTGATCGCGTCGCGCGTTGACAAAGCCCATGCCGGCATCAATAGTAGGGCGATGCACCGGCGTCCGGGCGGCTGCCCGCGGCGTCGCGATCCTGCCAGACGCATGCGAAAGGAGGTGAATCCATGAACCGGCATTTCGACACCGCGCCCGGAGCGGACGAGGCGTTCCTCGCGCGTCTCGAAGGCCGTTTCGGCGAGCGATACAGCGCCAGCAGCGCCATGCGCGAACGCTTCGGCAAGGACGAGTCCTACCATCCGTCGATCCCCCCGGACGCGGTGGTCACGGTACGCGACACGGCGGACGTGTCGGCCCTGCTCGCGTTGTGCAACGAGCACCGCGTGCCCGTGATTCCGTATGGCGCGGGCACCAGCCTCGAGGGCAGCGTGTCGGCATTGCACGGCGGCGTGGCCGTCAACCTGCAGGAAATGAACCGGGTCCTCGACGTGCACCACGAGGATCTCGACGTGGTGGTGCAGCCGGGCGTCACAAGGCGCCAGCTCAACGACCACCTTCGCGACAGCGGCCTGTTCTTCCCGGTGGACCCCGGCGCCGACGCCTCGCTCGGCGGCATGGTGTCGACGCGCGCCTCGGGGACCAACGCGGTGCGCTACGGCACCATGCGCGAGAACGTGCTGTCGCTCGAGGTGGTGCTGCCGGACGGCCGCGTCATTCGTACCGGGACGCGCGCGCGCAAGTCGGCCGCCGGATATGACCTGTCCCACCTGTTCTGCGGTTCGGAGGGCACGCTCGGCGTGATTACCGAGATCACGCTTCGGCTCTACGGTGTACCGGAGGCGATGTCCTCGGCGGTGTGCAACTTCGAGTCGCTGCAGGGCGCGGTGCAGACCGTCATTGAAACCATCCAGCTCGGCGTGCCGGTGGCGCGCATCGAACTGCTGGACCCGGTGCAGATCGATGCCATCAATCGCTACTCGAAAACCGACTACCCGGTGGAACCGACACTGTTCCTCGAGTTTCACGGCAGCGAGGCCTCGGTGAAGGAGCAGGCCGAAACGGTGGCGGCCCTCGCCGGCGAACACGGCGGCGGCAAGTTCGCCTGGACCACCAACACCGAGGAGCGCAACCGGCTGTGGCGTGCGCGGCACGATGCGGCCTATGCCTGCAAGGCGCTGCGCCCCGGCGGACAGATCTGGGCCACCGACGTGTGCGTGCCGATCTCCCGTCTCGCCGACTGCATGGACCAGACCCGCGAGGACCTGGACGCCAACGGCCTCGTCGCGCCCATCGTCGGCCATGTCGGCGACGGCAACTTCCATCTCGTGCTGCTGGTCGATCACGAGAAGCCGGACGAGGTCGAGCGGGCGCAGTCGGTGCACGAGCGCATGGTCCACCGTGCCATCGACATGGGCGGTACCTGCACCGGTGAGCACGGCATCGGCTACGGCAAGCTCGACTTTCTCGAGCGCGAGAAGGGCGCGGCGGTGGACGTGATGCGACAGGTCAAGCAGGCCATCGACCCGAACGGCATCATGAACCCGGGCAAGGTCATGCGCGGCCGCGTCGAACCCTCGAGAACGACACCGTAGAACGAACAACCCGGAAACCTCGCTCTTGTCCCTGGAACACTGGCACATCTCCAAGCCGGCCGCGCGATCCTCGCGCGGCGTCGTCGTCACCCAGCACTACCTGGCCTCCGAGGCGGGCGCACAGGTGCTGCGCGACGGCGGCAACGCCGTCGACGCAGCCATCGCGGCCAGTTTCGCCGTCGGCGTGGTCGAGCCGTGGATGAGCGGCATCGGCGGTGGCGGCGTGATGATCAGCCAGGCGCCCGGCGAACGCGCGCGGTCCATTTATTTCGGCATGCGCGCGTCGCGGCGGCTCGACCCGCGCGACTACCCGTTGTCCGGTGGTGTCGGCGGCGACCTGTTCGCCTGGCCGGCGGTCGAGGACGACCGCAACGTTCACGGGCCGTACTCGGTGGCCGTGCCCGGCCAGGTCGCCGGTCTCGCCGCCGCGCACGAACGGTTCGCACGCCTGCCGTGGAGCGCGTTGCTGGAGCCGGCCATCGCCTTGTGCCGGGACGGGCTGGAAGCGGACTGGATGGCGACGGTGCGGATCGCTGCCGCGGCGGCCGTGCTCGACCGGTATCCGGCGAGCGCGGCGATCTACCTCCCCGGCGGCCATGTGCCCGCCGGGCAGTGGGGCGGTCCGCCGCCGCGGCTCGTCAATCCCGCGCTGGCCGATACCCTGGAGCATCTGGCGCGCGAGGGCCCTGACGATTTCTACCACGGGGACATCGCGCGGCGCGTCGTCGACGATGCCCGGGCGCTCGGCATCGCCCTCGACGCACGCGATCTCGCCGACTACCGCGCGGTCGAGAGCGAGGCGCGCTGCATCGGCTATCGCGACGCACGGGTTTTCGCCGACGGCGGCCTGACTGGCGGCCCGTCCCTCGCCCGGGTGCTGGGCGAGCTTGGCGCGTCGACTGTCGCCGGCGCGCCGGA
>JAUIDF010000262.1 GCA_030429125.1 Gammaproteobacteria bacterium
CGCCTGCTTGGCCTCTGCGTTGCCGGTGAAGGCGACGATCTCGGCGCCGTAGCGCTCCTGCACGATCTTGTTGTAGAAGGCGCCCTGCTTGCCGCAAACGGGCTTGCCGCTCAAGTCTTCCCATTGGTCCAGCTCGAGGGCCTTGGGCGCGAGGATGTTGGTGCCGGACGTATAGTAGTTGGGCTGGGTGATGCCGACGATCTGGCGACGGTCGTCGCGGTCCGACATGGTGGCGATCATCAGGTCGATCTTGCCCTGCTCCAGGAACTGCATGCGATTGGATGACTGCACGGGGACCAGTTCGAGCTCCACGCCCAGGGTGTCGGCGACGTCCTTCGCCATGTCGATCTCCATGCCGACCAGGTTGCCGTTCTCGTCACGGAAGCCCCAGGGCTTGTAGTCGGCTTTGACGCCCACGCTGATGACGCCGCGGTCCATGATCTTGTTGAACACCTCGTTGGTGCATTCGGCGGCCAGGGCGGGTGCGGCGGTGACGGAGAGGGCGGTGGCGAACAGCAGGGTACGGCCGGGGGTGGCAGATGTCATCTGTATTCTCCTCGGTTTCAGTTTCTTATAGGCGTCGGCGCGATCTCGCATCGACGCCGCGAAAGTCGGGGCATTATAGGAGGCGGAGCGACGAAGTCAAAACACGCGGCCGCCAAGACGCTGATTCGTCGGCGTTTTCAGTCCGCGTGGATGCTTCAGGCCGGGCCGTCGGCCGGGGTGTCCGACAGCAGCGACAACAAGGAATCGAAGTCGGTGACGGAGATATCGGTATGTTCGTCCCAATCGTTTCGCCCGAGGGCGTCGAAGTGAACGGTCATCGCCCCGGCGCTTCGTCCGGCCTGCAGGTCGAACAGGTAGTCTCCGACCATGACGACATCTTCCGCGCGGCTGTTCCACTGCGACATCAGCATGAGGATGCCGGCCGGGTCGGGCTTGGGCGGGCAGCGCTCGCGGCCGAGGACGAATTCGGGTTCGAACAGGTCGTCGAGGCCGCAGGCGGCGAGTGTGACGTGCGCCAGCGCCTCGCTGTTTCGCGTGACGATGCCGATGCGTCGGTCCGAGCAGGCAAGTCGCTCGAGCAGGCGACGCGCGCCGGGCTGTGGTGTGGCGCCTTGCGCGAGTTCGAGTTCGATGTCGTATAGACGTTGATGCAACGATTCCGATTCCGGCGCCGGCAGCGTGTCGAGGTACTCGAGAATGGGCAATCCGGGCGGTAGTCCCAGCTCGGCGCGGATGGCCTCGAAGTCGTGCACCGCGTGCGTGAGCGTGCCGTCCATGTCGAATACCCAGCACCGTCGTCGCGCCAGTTCGACGCGCTGCAGGGGTTGAGGTACGGGCGCCGGCGGCGCGGAGTGCTCGATTCGCATGGCAGGAAGAAGAGGTTCCGGGTGCCGGCCGCCCATGGCGTTCGGCTGCAGGCTTGATACTATACGCCCGTTCGCCCACCCGCCACCCGCATGCGCAGGAATGCCAGGATGATTATCGAGAAAGACCGTGTCGTCGCCATCAACTACCGGCTCTGCGAGGCCGGCGGGGAGACGATCGAGGATACCGCCGATTCCGAGCCCATGCACTATCTGCACGGGCACGGCAATATTCTTGCCGCGCTGGAGACGGCGCTCGAGGGGCACGCGGCGGGTGACTCGGTGACCGTCGAGATTCCGCCCGAGAGCGGGTTCGGCTATCGCGACGAGAGCCGGATTCAGCGTGTACCCATCAAGCACCTGCGCTATGATGGCCGTCTGTCTCCCGGCCAGGTCGCCTCGGTGAATACGCGAGAGGGACCGCGGCAGGTGGTCGTGCTCAAGGTCGGCCGCTTCAATGCCGATGTCGACCTGAATCACCCGTTCGCCGGGTTGACGCTTAACTTCGCGGTCGAGGTCGTCAGCGTGCGCGAGGCAGAGGATGTAGAACTCGAACACGGTCACGCGCATGGACCCGGCGCGCACCAGCACGGATAACGTTCGCGTTCGGGGTGTCGCGCAGTCGCACTAGGGATGGCCATCCGCGTGGATCGGCCGCGACCCGGAAGGAATACTGATCGGGATGCCGGACTGGGGGTGTCCATGAGTCTGCATCGGACGTTTGCTCGAATCGCGCATCGCTGGTGCGTCGTCCCATGGTCGCGGGCCGCGCTTGCCGGCCTGTTGCTGCTGACCACGACCGTCCATGGACAAACGTTCGAGGACGGGGTTGCCGCGTTCGACGCCTACGAGTACGAGCGCGCGGCGGAGATTTTCGAGACGCTGGCCAAGCAGGGGCACGTCTTGTCCCAGTACAACATGGGACTGTTGCACGAGAACGGCTTCGGGGTGCCGAAACGGGACGACCTCGCCTTCTTCTGGTATCGCATGGCCGCGCTCAATGACAACGACGATGCCAAGTACAACCTCGCCGGACTGTACTTTCGCGGTGAGGGCGTCGCGCAATCGCTGGAGCAGGCGACGCACTGGTGGACGGAATCGGCCAATGCCGGCAATCCGAACGCGGCCTACAACCTCGGTATCATCCTCGCCGGTGATGGCACGGACCCGGAGGCGCTGAAGGCGTCCATGATTCGACTCAGGCAGGCGTCCGACCAGGGTCATCCGCATGCCACCGCCCTGCTCGAGGAGTTCTCGCGCGTCGTCGACGCGCCGGAATCCCTGTTTTTCTCGGGCGTTCCCGACGTGCCGGCCATCGAGGAACTCCGCCTGCCCGGCGAACCGGCGCCGATACCCCCGCTCGAGTCGCCGCCGTCCGCGCCGCAGCGAGCGGACTACCGCAGCGAAGACGGCACGGCCTATGGCAGTGACGGGGCGAACGCGCTCCAGGTCGGGCGTTTGTGGATCGATGTGCAGCCGCGCGATCGGTATACCGTGAAAATCTATCCCTTCTACGATGCCGACGTCGCGCTGTGGTACCTGAAGAAGTGGGGTTTCGGCGGGCCCGGCGCGATCTTCGCGGAGCACGGGGAAATCAATTTCGTCGTCGGCACGTTTGAGTCCCGCGGCCTCGCCATGAGCTTCCTGCGTCGACTGCGCGAGCACGTACCGGAAGTCGGCGACAAGCAGCAAAGCGTGGTTCGCTTCGCCAGTCTCAGGAGTTGAGTCGCCGCCGCGGATGGTTCGCGTACAGGCCGGAGTTCGTCGTCGACCGCGACGCCGGCCGCTGGCATCCATGGACCGGACCGGGCCGACGGTCCACGCCGGGGTGGACCCGGGCGCCATGCGTTCGACCGTTCCTTGCCTGCGCGCGATTCATGGCGCCGGTCCTGGCCCGGACCGGTTCGACGCGCTCGCCGTGGCGGCGTCCTGCGGGCGCGCGTCCAGGTGGCCGGGGTAGAACGTGCGGTAGTACCAGTCGTACTGGGTGAGCAGGTCCTGGCGTATGCGCGCCGGTACGCCATGGGTACTCGGCGCGCGGATCGACGAGTAGGTCCGGTGCGGATACTTGAAACGGTAGTGGCTGTCCGATTCCGGCGTGATGACCTCGAGTTTCTGTGGATTGAACGCGAAGGACTCGAGGCCAAGCCATTCGCAGATTTCCATCATCACGTCCACGGGCCGCGCCACCAGGCGTTCGTACTTGACGTAGAGAATGTGGTCGCGAATGTCGTCCGGGACTTCCTCCAGCGCCGCGCGCACCCCGGTCAGGCAGCGGGCCACCAGCCCGGTGCCGTTGAAGTACTGGCAGGCGCGTCCGTAGCGCGTGTAGCCGGCAACGCCGTCCTCGGTGTCGAGCAGGATGGTTCGTTGGTGCTGGGCCTCCAGCGAACCGTATAGCTGGGTGAGTTCGCGGATGCAAACGATCATCCGGAACTTCGAGTCCAGGGCGTTGAGCGTCTCGATCAGGCTGAGCCACGACCGGTTCTTGTCGACCACCCAGGACCTGTCCGTTTCCGTGAACCAGCCGTTGATGAATCCGCGCATGCCGTTGCGTATCCGTCCGTAGACGAGATCGAACTCGTTGTCGAGCTGCGACAGCAGGAAGCTGTCGTTGGACAGACCCCGGCGCATGTGATCCACGGCGTGAGCGAGCGGCGAGGAATGCCCGGGACAGTACACCAGTGGATGATGGGCGAACAGCTGGCACATCAGCGTGCTGCCCGCGCGCGGCAGTCCGGCGACGTAGATGATGTTCTTGTCGATATCGATGACGGACACGCTTGTTTCCTCTGTTCGACCGCTACCCCGGGTAATCGGACCGCGTGCTGGCGGCGGCGGTGCCGGCGTTGGTGCCGTTCGTTCGGATGTCGTGGACGCGACGCGATCGCCGCCGCCCGTCACGGGTCGTGGACGCGACGCGACGGGTCGTCGGCGTCGCCGGGCAATGCGGCGCCTGGCGCGGACGAGTCCTGGGCATATCGTTCGAGTCGCCGCGCGAGCCGCTCGGCGACGTCGTCGATCACGTCGGTCCAGTCACCCGCCCGACGTTGGCGAACGAGGCGCAGGGAATGGTACCAGAGGCAGCGGTCACCCTCGTCGCCGTAACGCCAGTCCGCGGCGTGGCGGAGCATCACGATGGTGGGCTTCGCGATTGCGCCGGCCAGGTGGGCGACCGCGCTGTCCGTGGTCACCACGACATCCACGCAGGCGGCGAGGGCGGCGGTGGCATCGAAGTCCGTCAAATCCGCCGAGAAGTCGCTGACCAGGCCGTCGCCGGTAACCGGCGCGGCGTCACGCGCCTGCAGAGAGACGAAGTGAATCTCTGCCTCGAATCGTGAAAGTACCGCGGCGAATTGCTCGTGCGGCACCTGCTTTTGCAAGCCCGTGAGGCCGGTGGCGCGGTTGGTGGCGAGGTTGATGCCGACGCGTAACGGTCGTCCGCCCGCCGCTTCGGTTTGCGCGAGCCGGGCTTCGAACCGACGCACCTTTTCAGGGTCCGGCGACAGGTAGGCGGTACCGGGAAACGACGCCCGGTCGCGCCGCAACCAGCGCGCCAGCGACCCTGCCGGCGCCTGGTAGTCGGGCGCATGGTCACTCGACCAGGCCGGTGGACGCTCGTCGCGCCACTGGCGAACCGCTTGCGGCGATCGGTCGTGCGCGCACACGGTGGCCAGCGGAAAGGCGCGCGCGAACAAGGTCGAGAGGGCAGGCGACGCACCGATGACCACGTGCCCGGCGCGCTCGATGAGGTCCGGCAGGATGGACGCGAACATGATCTCGTCGCCCAGGCCCTGTTCGCCATGTACCAGCACCGTGCAGCCTGCGAGCGTCT
>JAUIDF010000263.1 GCA_030429125.1 Gammaproteobacteria bacterium
CACGATCACCGTCCGAAAGGCGTCGGATTACGGCTTCGCCTAATCCGACCTACGGGTGCTACGGGTACTGCGGATAGGTCTCCGATGTCGTGATCTCCGTCGATCGGATTAGCCACCGCGACAGCGGTGGCGTAATCCGACGCGGCCTCGACCACGATCACCGTCCGAAAATCGTCGGATTACGGCTTCGCCTAATCCGACCTACGGGTGCTACGGGTACTGCACGTAGGTCTCCGATGTCGTGATCTCCGTCGATCGGATTGGCCAGCGCGACAGCGGTGGCGTAATCCGACGCGGCCTCATTCGAGTCTGCCGCCCACACCCACCGCGGCCGACGTCACACGTCCGCGCCACGCGAGGCGCGCTTGCGCTCGTGCTCCTTGAGGTATCGCTTGCGAACGCGGATGCTCTCGGGCGTGATCTCCACCAGTTCGTCGTCCTCGATGAACTCGAGCGCCTGTTCCAGGGTGAGCCGCACGGGCGGCGTGAGCAGCACATTGGCGTCCTTGCCGGCGGCGCGGATGTTGGTAAGCTGCTTGGCCTTGAGCGGATTGACGACGAGATCGTTGTCGCGGGCATGGATGCCGACCACCTGTCCTTCGTAGACGGATTCGCCCGCCGCCACCAGCATGCGGCCGCGCTCCTGCAGGTTGAACAGGGCATAGGGCAGCGCCTTGCCGGTGCCGTTGGCGATCATGGCGCCGTTGGTGCGCTGCTCGATTACCGCCGGACTCCTCGGCGCGTAGCGGTCGAAGACGTGATACATCAGCCCCGAACCCGACGTCAGCGTCAGAAAGCGGGTGCGGAAACCGATCAGTCCACGCGACGGGCACTTGAACACAAGGCGAACGCGGCCGCGGCCGTCCGGCTGCATGTCCTCCAGCGACGCGCCGCGCTCGCCGAGCGCTTCCATGATGGCGCCCTGGTGTGCCGTCTCCACGTCGACGGTCACGTCCTCCCAGGGCTCGCAGGTCTCGCCGTCGATCTCGCGCGCGATCACGACCGGTCGCGACACGGCGACTTCATAACCTTCGCGACGCATGGTCTCGAGCAGCACCGACAGGTGCAACTCGCCGCGGCCGGACACCAGAAAGCGCTCCGGATCCTCGGTCTCGGCCACGCGGAGCGCCACGTTGGCGATGAGTTCGCGCTCCAGTCGTTCGAGTATCTGGCGCGAGGTCAGGTACTTGCCTTCCTTGCCGGCGAAGGGCGAGCTGTTGACCTGGAACATCATGCTCACCGTGGGCTCGTCGACGGTGAGCGGCGGTAGCGCCTCGGGACGCGTCACGGCGCACAGCGTGTCGGAGATCAACGGCCGCTCGATGCCGGTGACCGCGACGATGTCGCCGGCGCCGGCCTCGGGCACCTCCTGCCGGGTCAGGCCCTGGGGATGCATGACTTGCAGCACGCGGCCGTTGCGGGTTTCGCCGTGGCGGTCGACGATGGTGACCGGGGTGTTGGTACGCACCCGGCCGCGGGCGATGCGGCCGATGGCGATGGCGCCGACAAACGAGTTGTAGTCCAGCGTCGACACCTGCATCTGGAAGGGGCCGTCGGGATCCACGGGCGGTGGCGGCGCATGATCGACGATGGTCTGGAAGAGCGGCGTCATGTCGCCGCCGGTGACGTCGTCGCCGAGGCCCGCATAACCGTGCACGGCGGAGGCGTAGACCACCGGGAAGTCGAGCTGCTCTTCGCTGGCGCCGAGCCGGTCGAACAGGTCGAAGGTCTGGTCCAGCACCCAGCCCGGCCGCGCGCCCTCGCGATCGATCTTGTTGATGACGAGGATCGGACGCAGGTTATGGGCGAAGGCCTTCTGGGTGACGAACCGCGTCTGCGGCATGGGCCCGTCCACCGCATCGACCAGCAGCAGCACCGAGTCGACCATGGACAGCACGCGCTCGACTTCGCCGCCGAAGTCGGCGTGACCGGGCGTGTCGACGATGTTGATGCGATACCCGTTCCAGGTGAGCGAGGTGTTCTTCGACAGGATGGTAATGCCGCGCTCGCGCTCGAGGTCGTTGGCGTCCATGACCCGGTTGACCGGGCCGAAGCGGTCGCCCAGCGTCCCGCTCTGCTGCAGCAGACGATCGACGAGCGTGGTCTTGCCGTGATCGACATGGGCAATGATGGCGATGTTGCGGATGCGCTCGATGTCGGTGGACGCGCCCGTCTTGATGTTGGCTGCAATATTCATGGTGTCTCGCGCCGCGTCGGCGCGCCGGATATGGGGTGTAGGAAAAACGAGGTCGATCGCGACGGCCATTTCCGGCCACGGATCACGCGGGCGTTACGCCGGCTCGGGTACCGGCTCGGCCGGCCGCAGCCGCGACAGTGGCCTGGCGAAGGCGCGGTAGAAGGGGCGGCGCGAGGCCAGGTGCGCGCCCGCCGGGGAAACCGGTAGCGGAAACGAGCGCATGGTCAGAAGTGAAACAGCGTGCCGACGCCGCTGTCGGTCAGCAGTTCAAGCAGGATGGCGTGCTCGATGCGACCGTCGATGATCACCGCCGTCTTCACCCCCGCGCGCACCGCGTCCAGGGCACACTCCACCTTCGGCCGCATGCCGCCGTGGATGACGCCGTCGGCGATGAGTGCCTCGGTCTCGGCGGTGGACAGGCCGGTCAGCAAGCGCCCCTCGGCATCCAGCACGCCCGGCGTGTTGGTCAGCAGGACCAGCTTCTCGGCGCCGAGGGTGGACGCCAGCTTGCCGGCCACGGTGTCGGCGTTGATGTTGTAGGCATTGCCGTCGGGCCCGACGCCGATGGGCGCGATGACCGGGATGAAATCCTGCTGGTCCAGCGAGTGCACCAGCGCCGGATCCACGGTGTCGATCTCGCCGACGTGGCCATAGTCGAAGGCGTCGCCGCCGACCATGCGGCTGATCTTGCGGGCCCGAATCAGGCTGCCGTCCTTGCCGGTCAACCCCACTGCCTTGCCGCCCTGGGCGTTGATGCCCGCCACGATCTCCTTGTTCACGAGGCCGCCCAGCACCATCTCCACCACGTCCATGGTCTCGCGGTCGGTGACGCGCAGGCCCTCGACGAACTCGCTCTTCTTGCCGATGCGCGTCAGCAGCGTGCTGATCTGCGGACCGCCGCCGTGCACCACCACGGGGTTCATCCCCACCAGCTTCATGAGCACGATGTCGCGGGCGAAATTACGCTTCAATCCCTCGTCCACCATGGCGTTGCCGCCGTACTTGATGACGATGGTCTTGCCGTGGAACTTCTGGATATACGGCAGGGCCTCGGCAAGTACGCCGGCAATCTGGTGGGGGCTCGAGGCGCTGTGGATCATGGAAGCGGCGCGCCGGGGCGGCGACGGGGTCCGTTTGCGGGGGCGCGAAGTATAACCGACGGGGCGCGCGCGATGCACGGCGCGAAACGAAAAAGGGCCGCCCCGCGGGGCGGCCCTCGGTTCGGTTGACGGCCGCAGGCCGTCAACCGGCGACGATCAGGATACCTTGACGTCGATCTTCTTCGGCTTGACCTCTTCGCTCTTGGGCAGGGTCAGGGTCAGGATGCCGTCGGTGTAGTCGGCCGTCACCTTGGACTCGTCGACGTCGCCGCCGAGGCGCATCGAGCGCACGAACTTGCCGTAGCGGCGCTCCTGACGGATGACGCGGCCTTTCTCCTTCTCGTCGTGCTCGTAACGCGACTCGGCATTAATGGTGAGAACGCCGTCGTTGATGGTGACGTCCAGGTTCTCCTTCCTGATGCCGGGCAGATCGGCGCGCACGACGTAGGCGCCCTCGGTCTCGGTGACGTCGATGGCGGGTGCCATGGAACGCTCGCCCTCGCCATTGCGCAGCGTCGGCGAACGGAACACCTGGTTGACGAACTCGTCGAAGTCGCCGAACAGTTCCCAACCGTAGCGACGGTCGGTGGGTTTAACGATCTGGTTCATGATTGACCTCCGATAGGCGGATTGCTTGGCGGCAGGGGCGCCGCGTTTGCGCTTTAATTGGGGGTCGCCGGCCGGTTTTCAAGCGACCCGGCGCGACCCCGCGCGCGCCGCCGGGAGGACCCGCCGCGCGTGCTATATTGCCGCTTTTTCGACGGTCGGACCGCGCCCATGAACGATACGGAATCCACCCCCGCCGACGCCGCGGCAGCCGTCGACGGCGGCGCCACCCGGCCCGCCCACCTGCTGCGCGCGCGTCGCTTCGCGCCCTTCTTCGCCACCCAGTTTCTCGGCGCGTTCAACGACAACGTGTTCAAGAACGCGCTGATCATCATGGTGACTTTCGGCATCGCCGACGCGGCGCTGACCAACCAGCTCGTCAACATCGCCGCGGGCCTGTTCATCCTGCCGTTCTTCCTGTTCTCGGCGCTGGCCGGGCAGTTCGCCGACCGCGACGACAAGGCGTTGTACATGCGCCGCATCAAGCTCGCGGAGATCGTCATCATGGCCGCCGGTGCCGTCGGCTTCCTGCTGGGCTCGCTTCCGCTGCTGATGGCCGTGCTGTTCGCCACCGGCGCGCAGAGCACCTTCTTCGGACCCGCCAAGTACGCCATCCTGCCCCAGCACCTGCCGACCCGGGAACTGACCACCGGCAATGCCCTGGTGGAGACCGGCACGTTCCTCGCCATCCTGCTCGGCACCATCGGCGGCGGTCTGCTGGTCAGCGTCGACGGGGCCGGCCCGCTGCTGGTGGCCGTCACCGTCGTCGCCGTGGCCGCGGCCGGCTACGGCGCCAGCCGCGCCATTCCTTCCGCGCCGCCGGCGCGGCCGGACCTGAAGGTGAGCTACAACATCGTCTCCGAAACCGTCGCGCTGATGCGCCACGTGCGCACCAACCGCACCGTGTTCCTGTGCGTGCTCGGCATTTCCTGGTTCTGGTTTCTCGGCACCATTTACCTGACCCAGTTCCCGAACTTCACGCGGCTGGTGCTGGGCGGAGACGCCACCGTGGCGACGCTGCTGCTGGCCCTGTTCTCGGTGGGCATCGGCGCCGGGTCACTCCTCTGCGAGAAGTTGTCGCGTGGACGCATCGAGGCCGGACTGGTACCCATTGGCGCCATCGGCATGACGATCTTCGGGCTCCACCTCGGAATGACCGATTCCGTGGGCACGGACGAATCGGTGAACGCGCTCGCCTTCCTCGCCGACGCCGGAAACTGGCCGGCGATCATCGACCTCGTCATGATCGCCATGAGCGGCGGCCTGTACATCGTTCCGC
>JAUIDF010000004.1 GCA_030429125.1 Gammaproteobacteria bacterium
TGAAGGACTACCTGCGCGGCGACCTGAGACGCTGGATTCGCGAGCGCACCGAGGTGATGCAACAATGGGTCGATACCGGCCGCATGGACCCGGTGGACCCGTATCACCTCGTCTTCCTGATCTGGAGCGCGACGCAGCACTATGCCGACTACGCCGTACAGATCAGCTTGCTGCACGGCAGGTCACGCCTGACGCGCGCCGACTATGACGCGGCCGCGGATTCGCTGGTCGGGATCATCCTCAAGGGATGCGGTCTCGACCCGCGACGGGCCTGAGCACAACCCCGGCCCCCGTGTTCCCGACCCCGGATCCCGTGTCAACGATCGCCTGTCGCGCGCGGACCGAAACGACGCGCAACGCGACCGGGCGTGACCGCGGGGAGCGTCCATGAAGCCGGCAAACGGACGGGGCGCTAGCGCGACCATTGCCTGGTACGCCGCGGTCATCTTCGCGAGCTCGGCCTGCCTGCTGATCCTCGAGATCGTCGCCAGCCGATTACTGGCGCCCTACGTCGGCGTGTCGCTCTACACGTGGACCGCCATCATCGGCGTGATCCTCGCCGGCCTGTCGCTCGGCAACTGGCTCGGCGGCGTGTGGGCCGACCGCGGCGCCGGCGCGCTGGCGGCCGGCTGGACACTGGTGGCGTCGGGCGCGATCACGCTGATCGTGCCGATGCTGCTGGCCGCCATCGCCGATTACGTTCAACTCCAGCAGGCCTCCCTGGTCGGCGCCAGCCTCGTCTACGTGAGCGCGCTGTTCCTGTTGCCGGCGCTGGCGCTGGGCATCGTCACGCCGCTGCTGACCACGCTGGCGCTCGCCTTGAGTACGAGGCCGGGGCACATTGTCGGCACCATGCACGCGCTGGCCGCGCTCGGCAGCATCACCGGCACATTCACCGCCGGCTTCTACCTGGTGCCGTGGTTCGGCACGCGGAACATCATCGTCGCCACGGGCGTCGTCCTGGTCGCCATGGGCATCGTGTTCCTGTGGCGGCGTCCGCGCGCCACCCTGTCCGCCGTGGTCGCCAGCGGCGCCCTCGCCGCCTCGCTGGCGGCGACCGATGCCCTGCGCAATCCCTGCGACACCGAAAGCCTGTATTACTGCATTCGCGTGGTGGACGAGGACACGCCCTACGGCGGCGTGCGCACGCTGGTGCTGGATCACATGGTACACAGCCATAATCACGCCGCCGATCCCGAGCTGTTGGTCGCCACCTATGCCCACCTGATGGACGAAATGCTGCGCCTGCGCATGCCGGACGAGGCCGCGCCCCGTGTCTACTTCGCCGGCGGCGGCGCCTACACCCAGCCGCGCGCGCTGCGTCATCGTCGCCCGAATGCACATATCGAGGTGGCGGAGATCGATCCCGCCGTCACCGAGACCGCACGAGACGCGCTCTTCGTCGACACCGCATCGATGATCGTTCACGATGTCGACGCCCGCATTCAGCTGCCTCGTACGCCGGCACATCGCTTCGACGTCATCGTCACCGACGTGTTTCACGATGTCGCCGTGCCCTATCACCTGACCACGACGGAGTACGTCGCCCTGGCAAAGTCCCGCCTCGTCGACGACGGGCTGTACCTCGTCAACATCGTCGACGTGTTTCCCGACTCGAAGCTCGTCAAGGCGATGGTCAAGACACTGGGCGAACACTTCGGGCGCGTGCAGGTATGGCTCGAGTCGCCGCCCGACCGGCCGGGACGAATCACCTACGTGGTCTCGGCCACCGACGGTCAGCCCTTTCCCGCACGCATCACGGCCCGTTATGGCCTGCAACGAAGCTGGTACGACTTCGCCGAGCCGGTCACGACGCTCGGTACGCCGATGGCCGACATCCCCGTGCTGACCGACGACTATGCGCCGGTCGAACGCCTCGTGTCGACGTTGTTCTGGAGCGAGATGGGGCTTTGATCCGTTTACCAGGCAGGTGACGCCGGCGTCGGTCGGCGTGAACGATTCGAGGGAATTCGCGGCCGGCGGATCGTTCACCGGCCGAACGTTGGTAGAATCGTGCCAACCGGTCCATCAACCGATTATCCCGGTATCGCGCGCATCGCAACGTTGAAGGTGGCGGCCGGCGGGGAGTGCGCGTCTTGAACGCAACAAACATGTCATCGAGCGGGCGCAACAACCGCCTTCGTCCAGGTCACGCGTCCTCCGCTGTGTTGCGGGCGGCGTCATGAGCGTGCTGCTGGGCGCCATCGCCGACGACTTCACCGGCGCGACCGACCTGTGCAACACACTGGTCAAGCAAGGCATGCGCGCGGTGCAGGTCATCGGCGTTCCGCGCGAGCCACTCGACATCGGCAATGCCGAGGCCGTGGTCGTGGCATTGAAATCGCGCAGCAACCCACCGGGAGACGCCGTGTCGAGCTCCTTAGAGGCCTTGTCCTGGCTGCGGCGGATCGGCGCGAAGCAGTTCTTCTTCAAGTACTGTTCCACCTTCGACTCCACCGCGAGAGGCAATATCGGCCCGGTTGCCGACGCCCTGCTCGACGCCCTCGACGCCGACTTCGCACCGGTGTGTCCCGCCTTCCCCGCCAATGGCCGCACGGTCTACCAGGGCCACCTTTTCGTCGGCGAGTCGCTGCTGTCGGAATCGGCCATGAAGGACCATCCGCTCACGCCCATGCGAGACTCGAACCTGGTTCGACTCATGAGCGCACAGTCGCGCCGGCGCGTCGGGCTCGTCGATCGCGCCACGGTCGCAGCGGGCGCCGACGCCGTACGGTCCGCGTTCCGCGCCCTGGCGCACAGCGGTCTCGGCTACGTGGTCGTGGACGCGATCTCGGACGACGACCTGCTCACCATCGGCGAGGCCGCGGCAGACCAGGTGCTGGTGACCGGCGGTTCGGGCGTCGCCCTCGGCCTGCCAGGAAACTTTCGACGGCGCGGACTGCTCGGCGCACCGGCGCCCGCAAGACTCCCCGCCGTGGAGGGACGCGAGGTCGTGCTCGCCGGCAGTTGCTCGGTGGCGACGCGCCGGCAACTCGACCACGTTCGCGACACGTGGCCCTGCATCCGGCTCGACGCGCTGCGCCTGGCCGAGCACGACGTCGTCGACGAGGTTGTCGAGCGGGCGATCGAAGCGTGGAATGAAAGCCCGGTGGTCGTCTACGCGTCGGCCGATCCCGACGAGGTATCGCGCGCGCAGGCAGCGCTCGGCGCGGAACGCGCCGGCGCCGTGGTCGAAGCGGCCCTCGCCGGTATCGCCCGCGCGCTGGTGGAGCGCGGCGCGCGCCGCCTGGTGGTCGCCGGCGGCGAAACATCCGGTGCCGTGGTCTCGGCGCTCGGCGTTCGCGGACTCGTCATCGGCGCGGAGATCGCGCCCGGGGTGCCCTGGACGCACACCCTCGGCGCGCCCGGCGTGGCACTGGCCCTGAAGTCGGGCAACTTCGGCAGCGAGGACTTCTTTGCGCGCGCCCTGGGCATGCTGTCATGAGCGAATCCGGACTTCGCGAACGCATTGCGCGCGTGGCGCGCTCGATGTTCGAGCGGCGCCTGACCTTCGGCGCCAGCGGCAACATCAGCGTGCGCCTGGACGATGGCTGGCTGATGACGCCGACCGGCGCCTCCATGGGCGAGATCGACCCGGCGCGCATCTCGAAGCTCGATGCCAACGGCCAATGGATCGACGGCGACAAGCCGACCAAGGAATCGTTTCTGCACCTCGCCATGTACGGCGAGCGACCGAAGGCTGGCGCGGTGGTCCACCTGCATTCGACCCACTCGGTCGCCGTGAGCTGCCTGAAGGGCATCGATGCCGACGACGTACTACCGCCGATGACCGCCTACTATGTCATGCGCGTCGGGCAACTGCCGCTGGTACCCTACTACGCGCCCGGCGACGCCGACCTCGCCATGGCCGTACGCACCACGGCGTCGCGCCATCACGCCATGTTGCTGGCGAACCACGGTCCGGTGGTCGCCGGCCGTTCACTCGACACCGCCAGCGGCGCCATCGAGGAACTCGAGGAAACGGCGAAGCTGTACCTCCTGTTGAAAGATCGCGACTTCGTGCCGCTATCGACCGCCGAGGTCGCCGCACTTCGACGACAATTCCCGATCGACACCTGAACGGAGCGACATGTATGCACGTGGTGACCGTGATCTTCGAAATCGCCACCGGCCGCGAGGAGGAATTCGCGGGCCGGGTTCTGCGCCAGGCAGCGGACTCCCTCGAACGCGAGCCGGGTTGCCACGTGTTCGACGTCTGTCGCGATCCGGAGAACCCAGGGCGTTTCTTCCTCTACGAGGTCTACGACGACCGCGAGGCCTTCGACGTGCATCTGCGTTCGGCACACTTCGCGTCGTTCGATACCGCCGTGCGCGACTGGGTGACCGACAAGCAGGTCCGTGCCTTCGACCGGATCCATGCCGGCAACTGAGCCGCCACCCGCGGCGTCGACAACGCCGGCCGCGTGGGACTGCCACATGCACCTGTTCGGCGGCGCAAACTACCCGCTGTCGCCCAATGCCACCTACGCACCGCCACCGGCCTGTCTCCGGGACTACGATGCCGTGCGTCGCGAACTCGGGATCGCCGTCAGCGTCATCGTCCAACCCAGCGTGTACGGCGCTGACAACCGCCTCGTGCTCGAGACAATCGCGCGTCACCCCGACCGTTTCGTCGGCATTGCCTGCATCGACACCCCGCTGAACGCTGGCGCTGCGGCGGAGCTGCGGGCGGCAGGCGTGCGCGGCGTGCGCATCAACGCGGTCTCCGGCCGCGAGCCCGGCCTCGACGCCGTGGCATCGTCCATGGACGCGCTGCGCGCGGCCGGGTTGTGCGTACAGGTTGCCGCACCCGGCGGTCGTGCGCTGCCCATCGCCGGCGCATTGATCGATGCCGGGTTGACCGTGGTGATCGATCATTTTGCCATGCTCGACCCCGCTGTGCCCGACGCCGCAGACCCTTTGTTGAAATTGCTCGATACCGGTCGCGCATGGATCAAGCTCTCCGCGTGTTATCGTGTCTCACGCAGCGGACCACCGCGGTATGCCGATCTCGGACCGCTGGTGCGCCGACTACGTGACGTTCGCAACGATCGCCTGCTCTGGGGCACGGATTGGCCGCATCCGGATTTTTCCGGACCGCGACCGACGCACGCGAGCCTCACATCGGCGCTGGCGGCCTGGGGCCTTACCGACGGCGAGCGGCGCATGATCCTGGAAGAAAACCCGCCGCGGCTGTTCGGCGCACCGCCGCTCGCCGTACGGACCGGCGCGTGATCTTCACGGCCCGTTCACGACTTCGGTGCGACCGTAAGGTGGAACCGATGCACTCGCCGGGCCCGGCGCGAAGAACATGTTGAATACCATTCGAACAACGACGCTATTCGCCGTGGCGCTGATCGCCGCCGCCTGCTCGCCGCTCGCTCTCATCAACGGGTCGGTGGATGGGGGCGAGACGAGGATTCACGAAGACATTGCCTACGGCGATCATCCGCGGCAGTCACTGAACGTTTACGTGCCGGGGGACGGCGCCGCGAACGCGCGCAAGGTGGTGGTGTTTTTCTACGGCGGGCGCTGGCAGAGCGGCTCGAAAACCGACTACCTGTTCGTGGGGGACGCACTGACGGATGCCGGGCTGGTTGCCGTCATTCCCGACCACCGGCTCTACCCCGAGGTGCGCTTTCCCGCCTTTGTCGACGACGCGGCCGATGCCGTGAGGTGGGTGCGGGCCAACATCGCCGACTACGGCGGCGACCCCGATGCGATCTACCTCGCCGGCCACTCCTCGGGCGCCCACCTGGCGACCCTGATCGGCCTCGACGAGTCACGACTCGATCCGACCGGCATTCGTGGTGTCATCGGCATTTCGGGGCCCTACGATTTCCTGCCCTTCTACAACGAGGAACTCGCCGACACGTTTGCCGGCGCCGACAATGAACTCGATACCCAGCCCATCCACTACGTCGACGGCGACGAGCCGCCCCTGCTGCTGATCACCGGCGAGGACGACCACACCGTCGACCCCGGTAACACACGGCGACTCGCGGCGCGCATTCGCGAGCGCGGCGGCGACGTGAGTACGCGGTTTTATCCCGATACCGGACACTACATGATCATCGCGGCCATCGCCCGTCCGCTGCATGCCTTCGCCCCTACCCTGGACGACCTGCTGGAGTTCGTCGCGCCCGCGGCGCCATAACCGGGGATGCCACGCGCGATTCTGGCCTGCGTCGGCACGAATCGTTACCATGGCCACGTCCCCACCTATAACGCATCACCTGACGGGAGTCCCATGCACCAGAGAAAACTCGGACCATTCGACGTATCCGCCATCGGCCTCGGCTGCATGAACATCGCGCAGGGCTACGGACCGGCCAACGACGATGACTCGATCCGCTTGCTGGCGGCCGCCCTGGAGCAGGGCTACACCCATCTCGATACGGCGTCGATGTACGGCATGGGGCACAGCGAAGGACTGATCGGCAGGACCCTGAAAGCGCGCCGCAACGACTACGTGCTCGCCAGCAAGTGCGGCATCGCCAGGGATGCCGACGGCAAGCGGGTGGTAAACGGTCACCCCGACGTGATTCGCAGCACCTGCGAGGAAAGCCTGTCGCGACTGCAGACGGACGTCATCGACCTCTACTACCTGCACCGGGTGGATCCCAAGGTGCCCGTGGAGGAGAGCATCGGCGCCTTCAAGGATCTCGTCGATGCGGGCAAGATCCGTACCGTGGGCATCTCCGAGTGCTCGGTGGACTCGCTGCGACGCGCCCATGCCGTGCATCCGATCTCGGCCGTGCAATCGGAGTATTCGCTGTGGACCCGGACGCCCGAGCGCGGCATTCTCGACGCCTGTCGCGAGCTCGGCGTGACCTTCGTCGCCTTCGCGCCGCTGGCGCGCGCCTTCCTCACTGGCAAGGCACAGGACAACTCACATCTCGACGAGAACGACATTCGCTGCACCAACGCCCGACCGCGCTTCGAACCGGAGAACTTCGCCAAGAACGTCAGGTTGCTCGAACCCTATGCGAAGGTCGCCGAACGCGTCGGCTGCAGCATGGCGCAGCTCGCCCTGGCCTGGGTGCTGGCGCGAGGTGAGCACGTGGTCGCCATCCCCGGCACCAAGCACATGGACTTCATGATCGAGAACGCCGGCGCCGCGGACATCCGGCTGGACGCGGCCGTGGTCGAGGAACTCGACGCACTGATCGACGACACCAAGGTGGTCGGTACGCGCTACACCGCGGCACTGATGAAGGCCACGGACTCCGAGCGGGACTGAGCGTTCGCGGTCCCGCCGCGAATGGATGGCTAACGCACGTCGAAGGTGACGCTCTGGCGGCTGTCGTCCTCGAACTGAAGCTCGATGTCGAAACGGCTTCCCGCTTCGAGCGGGCCGGTCAGCCCGATGAGCATGACGTGCAATCCGCCGGGTTCGAACGTAACCGTCTCTCCCGCCGGCAGCGGCACCGAGTCCATGCGACGCATTTTCATCATGCCGTCCTCCATGACATGGTTGTGCAACTCGACGTTCTCGGCGACGTCGGCGTGTGCGGCAACGAGGGCGTGCGGTGCGTCGTCGCCGTTGGTTATCTGCATGTAGGCGCCACTGACGGGCGCACCGGGGGCGACCGCGCGGGCGACCGCGAGCTCGACGGTGATGCTGTCGGCAACGCCGGCCGCGAATACGGGCGGGACAAAGGCAAGCACAATCGCGGCCGTCGCGACGGCGAAACGTTTCATGGGAAGCTCCTCGATGGATGGCGGAAACCGGGTACCCGCGCGGCCGCGGACGCACCGGCGGCAAGTGTAAACAATCGCCGCCATCGCGGCGCACTCCTGTCGAATCGGTAACCCGGTTAGCGGTCCGGCCGGTTTGCGCAGCGCGCCGACGGCTGTCGCCGCCGGCGCGCCCGGTCAGGAAGCGAGCACCCGTCGTAGCGCTGCATCCGCGCCATCGAGGTCGAGATTCGAAGCGATGTGTTCGAGATGCTGCAACATGAGCGACCGGGCGGCCTCGGCATCACCGTCCGACAGGGCATCGACCAGGCGCGGATGCTCGCCGTAGGCGCAGAACAGCGGCGAGCGTCTCTCGAGACAGGCCACGGCCAGCGCCGAACGCGACATCAGGTTGGTGGCATAGCCGAGCAGCAGTGCGTTGCCCGTGGCCTCGGCGAGGGACAAGTGGAATCGTGCCGACATTCTCAGGCCACGCGGACGATCGCCGGACGCCATCGCCGCCCGCTCGGCCGCGCAGGTCGCGCGCAACGACCTGACCTGCCGCGTGGTCAGCCGGCCGCAGACGAGATCCACGATCCCCAGCTCGACCACCCGGCGCGCCTGGAAAATGGCGCGGGCCGTATCGCCATCCACGCTGTTGACCGTGGCGCCGCGATTCTGGCGTATGTCGACGATGCCCTCGTCACACAGGCGCTGCAAGGTGCGACGCACGACGCTACGGCTGACGCCATACATCGACGCCAGCGTGGCCTCCGTCAGGCGCGTACCGGGCGCGATGGTCCCGCCGAGAATGGCGTCGAAGACCTGGTCGTAGAGCTGGCGGTGCAGGGTGGACATGATTGTATTTTAATTCCCCGGAAATAAAGTACAATCCCGGATGACCTTCGCATCCGTCGCCGGAATTCATGGAAAATCACGTCTACGAATGGCTCAACCTGACGTTGCGCTGGATTCACATGATCGTCGGCATCGCCTGGATCGGCGCCTCGTTCTACTTCAACTGGCTGGAGAACCGGCTCGACCGGCTGAGCGAGCGCGACCCCGGCATTGCCGGACAACTCTGGGCCATTCACGGCGGCGGTTTCTATCACCTGCGCAAGTTCGAGGTCGCACCGACGGCGCTGCCCGAACACCTGCACTGGTTCAAGTGGGAAGCCTATACCACGTGGCTGTCGGGCATGGCGCTGCTGGTGGTGGTCTACTACCTGAATGCGCGCGCCTTCGTGGTCGACCCGGCCAAGGCCGAACTCGGTGAACTGGCCGCCGTCGGCATCGGGCTCGGCGCCATCGCGCTGTCCTGGATCGTGTACGACCTCGCCTGCAAGAGCCCGCTGAGACACCGTCCCGGCCTGCTCGGTGCAGCGATCTTCGGTTTCTTCACGCTGCTCGCGCTGGCGCTCGACCTGGTGTTCGGCAGCCGCGCCGCCTACATCCACGTCGGCGCGGCCATCGGTACGGTGATGGTGGCCAACGTTTTCTTCGTCATCATCCCGGGACAGCGCGAACTGGTCGACGCCCTGTCCGGTCGGCGAGATCCCGATCCCGAACCGGGCCACAACGCCCTGCTGCGTTCGCGGCACAACAACTACCTGACGCTGCCGGTGCTGTTCATCATGATCAGCAGCCACTTCCCCTCGACCTACGGCCACGCCCACGGCTGGGCTATCCTGGTGGCGCTGTCCGCCATCGGTGTCGCCGTGCGGCACTACTTCAACATTCGCCATCTCCAGCCGCGGGCGATATGGATTCTGCCGGCCGCATTCGTCGCCCTCGCCGCGGTGACGTGGTACACCGCGCCGGCCGCGATCGAGCGCGGGACCACGCTCATCGTGCCGGACGATGACATCGCCGTGATCCTCGACGATCGCTGCACGTCGTGTCACGCCGCCGCTCCGACCCAACCGGGTTTCGCGTCGCCACCGGCCGGCCTGTCGCTGGAAGACATGGAAACGGTCAGGGCCAACGCCGAGCGCATCTACATGAGCACCATCGCCACCAATACCATGCCGCTCGGCAACCTGACCGGCATGACGGAAACCGAGCGCGCGGTGCTCGGCATGTGGCTCGAGCGAGAGATCGAGGCGGCGCGATGAGCAGCCCGCGCGAGTATCCGCGCGACATGGTCGGCTACGGCGCATCGCCGCCGGTGGTACGCTGGCCGGGCGACGCCCGCGTCGCGGTGCAGTTCGTGATCAACTACGAGGAAGGCGGCGAGAACAACGTGCTTCACGGGGACGACGCCTCCGAGGCGTTCCTCTCCGAGATCATCGGCGCGCCGGCCTACCCCGGCATGCGTCACCTGAACATGGAGTCGATCTACGAGTACGGTTCGCGGGCGGGATTCTGGCGGCTGCATCGCCTGTTCACCGAACGCGGCATCGCGGTGACCGTGTTCGGCGTCGCCATGGCGCTGGCGCGCAACCCGGCGGCCGTCGCCGCCATGGGCGAGGCGGGCTGGGAGATTGCCAGCCACGGCTGGCGCTGGATCGACTACCAGCACGTCGACGAGGCCACCGAACGCGAGCACCTCGAACGCGCGATAGCCGTGCATGCCGAGGTCACCGGCGACGCGCCGTCGGGTTTTTACCTCGGCCGCTGCAGCCCCAACACCCACCGGCTCGTCGCCGAGCGCGGCGACTTCGCCTATCACGCCGACAGCTACGCCGACGACCTGCCCTACTGGGACACGCGGCACGGCCGCGCCCAGTTGATCGTGCCCTATACCCTCGATGCCAACGACATGCGTTTCGCCACCAACCAGGGATTCAACAGTGGCGCCCAGTTCTACGAGTACCTGAAGGATACCTTCGACGTGCTCCACGCCGAGGGTGCCGACGCGCCACGCATGATGTCGGTGGGCCTGCACTGCCGTCTCGCCGGCCGGCCCGGCCGGCTGGCGGCGCTGGCACGGTTCGTGGACTACGCGGCGTCGCGCGAGCGAACCTGGTTCGCCACGCGACTCGACATCGCCCGCCGATTCAGGGAGCAGTACCCGGCGCCTGTCGTCGTAGCCTGAGTCGCGCGCGGTCGCGTCCCGAATAACCAACCGGTACCGGTTCACCCGACATGAGTAACAACGACATCAACCTCGCATCGGCCCGTCTCGGCGCCGTCGCGGTATTCGCCACGGACGACTTCTTCGCCGACAAGTCGCGAATGCTCGACGATGCCGAACCGGTCTTCATCGAGGGCAAGTACGACGCCAACGGCAAGTGGATGGATGGCTGGGAATCGCGCCGTCGACGCGGCCCGGGCCATGACTGGTGCGTCGTGAAGCTGGCGCGAACGGCGAACCTGTCGTCCATCGAGTTCGATACGCGGCACTTCACCGGCAATTTCGCCCCGGCCGCGTCGGTCGACGCCTGCCTGAGCGACGCCGACGATCCCGGCGAGGACGCTCCCTGGCAGAGCATCGTCGACATGATCACGCTGAACGGCAACGACCGGCGAGCGGTGGACGTGTCGATGCCGGGACCGTTCTCGCACGTGCGCCTCAACATTCACCCCGACGGCGGCATGGCGCGGCTGCGCGTGCACGGTCGCCCGGTGATCGCGGACTCCGATGGCGTCATCGATCTCGCCGCCAGCCTCAACGGCGGCGTCGCGCTGGCCTGCAACGACTCGCACTTCGGTTCCATGCACAACCTGCTCGCGCCCGGCCGCGGCCGCGACATGGGCGACGGCTGGGAAACGAGACGGCGGCGCGAACCCGGTTTCGACTGGGTCATCGTCGAACTCGGGCGCACCGGCGTGGTGGAGCGCATCGAGATCGACACCGCGCACTTCAAGGGCAACTATCCCGACCGCTGCAGCGTGCAGGCGGCCCGCGTCGACGGACCCGACGCCGCCTCCATCGCCGCTCGCAGCCTGCACTGGGCCACGCTGCTGGACGAATGCAAGCTGCAGGCGGACCGGGTGCACGTCTTCGACACGGTTCGCGACATCGGCCCGGTGAACTGCGTGCGCCTGAACATCATGCCCGACGGCGGCATCAGCCGCCTGCGGGTCTTTGGTAGGGTCAGCCGATGACAAGCCTGACCGCCGAGCGCCTGACCGCCGACGCCTTCCGACCCTTCGGCGAGGTCATCGACCTGCGCACCGCGCGCAGCCTGTGGATCAACGACGGGCTCACCGAGCGGTTCCACGACCTCGCCACGGTGGACGTGGCCGGCGACCAGGCGCGCGTGCTGGTCAACGTGTTCCGCTCGCAGCCCATTGCCCTGCCGCACCGCGTCGAGCGCCTGGAACGTCACCCGCTCGGCAGCCAGGCCTTCGTGCCGACCGCGCGCGCGCGCATCCTGGTGCTGGTCGCCCTCGGCGACACGACGCCGGATCCGCGAAGCATTCGCCTGTTCGTCACCGACGGCGAGCAGGGCGTGAACTACGCGCGCAACGCCTGGCACCACTACCAGATGGTGCTCGACGAACCGGCTGACTTCATCGTCGTCGACCGCGGCGGAGCGGGGAACAACCTGGAGGAGGTCGACGTATCGGCGCTGTCGCTCACCATCGACGCGGGCCCGACCGGTTTCGCGACGGCCTAGCGTTTGCCATTGCGCGAGAGTCGCGAAACGATCAGCGGCGTGAGATACATCGGCACCTGCCAGACGGCGACGAACACGATGAACCCCTCGGGCAGCAGCGCACCGGCGACGGCCAGCAGCAGCCCCAGGTTGCGATAGGAGGCGAGCAGTCCCGCGGTCAGCGCGAAGCCCCGTCCGCCAGCCGCGAAGACCAGTGCCGTCAGCACGAACTGCCCGGCGTGGATGGCGAGCGCCAGCAACAACAGGCCCGCCATGGCGGCGGGCTCGGCCAGAATACGCGGACCGATACCGTCCATGACGCCTATCGCGAATACGCACAGGAACAGCACGCTGCCATGACGCAGCGCCGCACAGCCCTGCACCCGCGCCCGCCATCGCGCCCGCGACTGCACGAAGAGCGCGGTGATCAGCGGCAGGGCGAGGAAAACGCCGAGGCGCCAGGCGTAACCCGCGACGTCGAAGGTCGCCGGCGCACCCGCCACCCACGCGGATAGCGGCGGCAGGGTCAGCGGCATCAACAGGACCGAGGCCAGCGTGCCGCGCAGTGCCATTGCCTCGTCGAGATTCATCAGCCGTGCGAAGGCCGCCGCGCCGAACAGGCTGCCGGCGCAGGCGGTGTAGAAGGCGAGCAACGAGTATTCGCCCCCGAGCGGCGAGTAAAGATGGACCACGCCGAACGCCAGCGGCAGGGCCAGCAACTGCCAGGCACACACCGCGAATGCGGGTGCGGCATCGCGCCGCATGCCTGCAAACGCGCCACGCAGGTCGATGAGCAACACGGCGAAAAGGATCAGGCAGAAGATGCTCGGAAACAGGAGCGGCCTGAGCGCGGCGGCCAGCGGCGGAACGACGATGCCGACCAGCACCGACAATGCCAGCAGGTGGGCGCTATCGAACGGGATCGTGCGGCGCGTCGGCATCGGCCATTCGTCGCGGATAACGGCGAGCCGGGTTCGTTTCAGCGCGCGCCGGACAGTGACGCCGGATCGACGATGCCGTGAATGACGCCGTAGTCAATCAGCATTGCGGGCTCCGGGAACCACATCTCGGTGTCGGGCGTTTCGAAGACGCGCTCGAGGAATCGCTCGTCGATGTCGCGTCCGCGATACCACGTGCGATCCTTCTCCTGCTCTTCCCTGGGATCGAGGTAGCCAAGGTTCTTCGTGGTGTCATAGCGATACTGATGAAATCCGAGTTTTGCACCACTGCCGACGTAACGGCGACGACCCGCGATGAAGGCGGTGGTGCAGGCAGAGTAGCAACCGGTAAACGTGTACGTGTCGAGATTGCGCTCCGTCACCACGCGCGCCACGCCGCGACCCTCGTACACGCGCCCGCCGGTGCTGTCGAGCACCAGTCCGACGACGTCGGGGTTGTCGTCCAGCCAGCGCTCGAGCTCGCGCGTGGTACCGTTCTGCATGTCGCCGCCCAATCGCGCCAGTGTACTGTCGCCGATACGCGCGATGTCGTAGACGCGCGTGGTTTTCTCACGCCATTCCCGATCCAGCGCCAGCTCGATCTGCCGGGCGCCGACTTCCTGCACGGCGCCCACGGCGGCGATGATCGCGCCGAGTGCCGCGGCGATGACGCCGGCCTGCGCGGCGCGACCGAATACCGGGTTGCCGTAGTTCAGCAGGTATCGCTCGCAGCTTCGCATCACGCCCGTCGACTGCCACACCATGACCGGTACGAATAAGCCCATGCAGTAGACGATGATGGCCGAGTAGGCCACGCGTGCGTCGTCCTTGAGCGCCGCGGCAAGCGGGTCGAGCAGCCACCACAGTACGCAGAACAACGGCAGGAAATTGACCAGTGTCGCCCGGCCCAGCGAATGCTCGCCGCGCCAGTGACCCACCAGGTAACGCCAGGCGGCTCGCAATGATCAGGGCCCTCGTTCGATGTACTCGCCTCGACGTTACACCAATCGAAGTGGCGGCGCGAAGCCGGTCGATGCACCTGTCCGCGCAGGATGCTGCCTGCGCGACCGTTACCCCGGGCGAGGGAGCCCTGGAGCCTGATCGGCGGGCTTAGAACGGCAGGGTCAGGCGGGTACCGTCCGGGCTCGGCGCCTCGGCGCGCTGCTCCGTCACCTCGGCGGATTCGGGCAACGCCGCCGGCTCGGTGGCGACCGGTTCGGGGATCGCCGCGGGCGCCGCGGCGTCGGCGCTCTCTGACGGCATCGGCAGGTTCTCGAGACCCGCCGTCTCCGCACCGCGAGCGTCGCCATCGTCGAGCGAGCGGATGGGTTGCGACTCGAGTTCGGGCCGCTTGATGGCGAGCCGTTCCAGCTCGCCGTTTCGCTCGATGAGCACGTGATCCCGGCGCACCTCGGCCAGCGTCGCATCCGTCTTGCCGATCACCTGGCCGACGCGCACCACCTGTTGCTTTCCGCGGCCGGCCTCGATCAGCGCGATGCCCTCGTTGGCCGAACCGATGGCGATGACGCCGACGAGATTCAGATTCAGTCGCGTCGGCGGCGCCGCCTTGCGCTCGACCACGCGGGGCTCGCGCGGCTCCGTGCCGAACAGGTGCGCGCGAACGAGGGCGCCGACATCCACGCGATCGGGCCCGGCATCGATTCGCTCCGGCTTGACATCGGCCGGCTGGTAGGCGACGCCCTTCAATATACCGCTGGTCCAGGCGTCGTAGGCCACCCAGGCCACGGCACCCAGCGCGAATGCGTTGAGGGTGATCGCCGTGAATGCTTTCCCAAGGGAATTCAACATATTGTGATTCTATCGGCAGGAACGTGGCGGCGACAAGCGATTCCGCACGTGGTGCCCGGCGCGTTGACATCGCCCTGTCACCTGGATTATTTTGCGACGCAACAATGGTGCGACGCAGCACTCGAGAACCCGCGCGCCCGTTGTGACCAGCGTTATCAAGACCGGAAACATTCATGAGCAATAAAACCGCACTGATTACCGGTGGCACCGGCGGCCTCGGCACGGCCATCTGCAAGGCGCTCTGCGATCGTGGAGATCGCGTGATCGCCTGCCATCTGCCGAGTGACACCGCGCCCGCCACGGCATGGCAGGAACGACTGAAAGAGGAAGGCTACGACATCGCCATCATCCCGGGCGACGTCTCTTCTTTCACCGACACCAAGCGCATGATCGCCGAGATCGAGGCGAACTACGGCTGGGTGGACATCCTGGTCAATTGCGCGGGCATCACTCGCGACAAGACCCTGCGCAAGATGGAAGAGAAGGACTGGGAGGACGTGGTCAACGTCAATCTCGGGAGCGTGTTCAACGTGACCCGCCAGGTCATCGAGGGCATGATCGAGCGCGGCTTCGGACGCATCGTCAACATCTCCTCCGTCAACGGTCAGAGGGGCCAGTTCGGGCAGACCAACTACTCGGCGGCCAAGGCCGGCATGCATGGCTTCACCATGGCGCTGGCGCAGGAATCTGCGCGCAAGGGCGTGACCGTGAACTCGGTATCGCCGGGCTACATCGCCACCAGCATGACCGAAGCCATTCCCGAGGACGTGCGCAACCAGATCGTGTCCGGCATTCCCGTCGGCCGCATGGGCGACCCCGAGGACATTGCTCATACCATCGCCTTTCTCACCGACGAGAAGAGCGATTACATCACCGGCGCGAACATCCCGGTCAACGGCGGCCTGTACATGTCCTTCTAGCGAATCGATGCCGGGCCCCGTTCGCGGGGCCTCGTACATTCCGGTGCGCGGCCGCCGCGGCCGGCGCCGTGCCGCCCGGGTGCGATAGCCATTACAATCCCTGTCGAGGACGGGACCGCCGGTCCCGCCGCCATCACGACAGGAGGACGCCATGTCCGAACCTCGCATCGCGCAAAAGGGACCCTACAAGGTCCAGCTCTCTCCCGGTACCTACTGGTGGTGCCAGTGCGGCCGTTCCAACAACCAGCCGTTCTGCGACGGCTCCCACAAGGGCAGCGAGTTCTCGCCGATGAAAGTGGAAGTCACGGTGACCGGTACGCTGTCGCTGTGCGGCTGCAAGCATTCGGGCAATCGCCCGTACTGCGACGGTACGCACCGCACCCTCGACGACGACTGACGCAGTAAACACGAGCCCCTTGAACAACGCCCGCCGTCAACGACTGCGAATCCGGCACGTCGGCACGACACGTCGGCGGTCGCACCATCGCCCCGGCGCGGCAACGCTGTCGGCCAGGCCGGTCACGGCGATTCGCGCACGATGACCCCGCCGCGCATCGTCGTCACCGCCGGCGAGCCGGCCGGTATCGGTCCCGAGCTGGTGGCGCGGGCGGCGCAGTGCAGCGTGCCGGCCTCGATGGTCGCGATCGGCGATCCCTCGCTGCTCGAATCCGGCGCACGCGCCGCAGGCGTACCGCTAACGCTGGTGGACGACGACGGCGGCGCGCACGAACCGGGCACGCTGCGGGTCGTACCGGTAACCCTCGAGGCCGCGAGCACGCCCGGCCGACTCGACCCGGCCAATGCCCGCTACGTGCTCGACACGCTGGACCTCGCCTGCGACGGCTGCCTCGACGGACGCTACGATGCCATGGTCACGGCACCGGTGCAGAAGTCCGTGATCAACGATGCCGGCATCGGCTTCAGTGGACACACCGAGTATCTTGCCGCGCGCTGCGGCGGCGCGCACCCCGTGATGATGCTGGCCGCGGGGGCGCTGCGCGTCACCCTGTACAGCACCCACCTGCCGCTGCGCGACGTCGCCGACGCCCTCGATGCCGACACCCTGGAACGCGTCATCCGCATCGTGCACGCGGACCTCGCCGACCGTTTCGGCATCGACGCGCCACGCATCGGCGTGTGCGGACTCAATCCCCACGCCGGCGAAGGCGGCCACCTGGGTCGCGAGGAGATCGACATCATCGCGCCCGTCATCCGCAAACTGCGCGATGACGGCCTGTCGCTGACCGGTCCGCTGCCGGCCGATACCGCGTTCACCGGCCGCGTGCTCGCGGAGCTGGACACCGTGCTCGCCATGTACCACGACCAGGGCCTGCCGGTGATCAAGTACGCCGGGTTCGGCGAGGTAGTGAACATTACCCTGGGACTGCCGATCATCCGTACCTCGGTCGATCACGGCACCGCGCTCGACCTCGCCGGCACCGGCCGCGCCAGCGCCGACTCGCTGATGAAGGCCATTCACACGGCCATCGAGCTCGCGCGCCAGCGGTGTCGACGATGACTGACGCACCCCGGGCGAAGAAGCGATTCGGGCAGCACTTTCTCGAGGACCCCGCCGTCATCGCCGCGATCGCCCGCCGCTTCGGCGCGCCCGCCGGCGCCCGCGTCATCGAGATCGGGCCCGGTGCCGGCGCCATCACCGGCGCGCTGCTGGATACCGACATCGAACTCCTGGCGGTGGAGATCGACCGCGACATGCAGGCGAGGCTCGCCGACTCGTTCGGCCACCGCGAGAATTTCACGCTTGTGAGGGGCGACATCCTCGACACCAACATCGCCAATCTCGCCGAGGGTCGGCGCGTGCACGTCATCGGCAACCTGCCCTACAACATCACATCGCCCATCGTCTTCCACCTGCTCGATTCGCTCGCCGATATCGAGAGCATGTATTTCATGGTGCAGAAGGAAGTGGCCGAGCGGTTCGCCGCCGCGCCCGGGGGCCGCGACTATGGCCGGCCGTCGGTGATGGTGCAGCACCTGTGCGAGGTGGAGATGGACATCCTGATCCCGCCCACCGCCTTCAGGCCGGCGCCGCGCGTGATGTCCGCCATGCTAAGATTGCATCCACGCGACACACCGCTCGGGGGAGAGGTGGACGCGGCACTGTTCAAGCGCGTCGTGGCGGCCGCCTTCGCCCAGCGCCGCAAGACACTGCGCAACGCACTGAAGCAGGTCGCGACCGCGGATATCATGGAGAACGCCGGCATCGATCCGGCCGCGCGCGCCGAGACCGTCGACGTGTCGGGCTACGTGCGACTGGTCCGCGAACTGTCCGCGCGCCGCCAACCGTAAAGGACCGAACCCTTGTCCCGTCTATTCGAACTCAACGCGCTGAAGGCCGGTGCCGAAGGCGTGTACAGCCATCCCGACAGTGCCGAGCGCGACTTCGCCTACTCCGACGGCACCGCCTCCGAGCGCTACCTGTTCGACGTGCTGAGCCTCGCCGATGACCTGTCGAGCGCCTCGACGTCGCTGCAACAGAAGATTCGCGACTGGCCTTCGGAGTATCACTTGAGTCCGCGGCGCGCCAACCTGCTGCGGCCGCTGCCCTGGCGCGACGGCGAGCGCGTGCTCGAGCTCGGCTGCGGCTGCGGCGCCATCAGCCGGTTCCTGGGCGAAAGCGGCTGCGTCGTCGACGCCGTCGAGGGCAGTGCCGTGCGCGCGTCGCTGGCGCGGCTTCGCTGCCGCGACCTGCCCGACGTGCGCGTGGTGCAGGCCAATTTCAACAAGCTTCAATTGCCTCCCGCCGAGTACGACACGGTCCTGCTCGTCGGCGTGGCCGAGTATGCGCGCCGCTTCTCGCCCGACAGCGACTCGGATCGCGGCGCCGTGCTCGACCTGCTGGGGCGCATCCGGGAATCGTTGCGACCGGGCGGCCGGGTGATCATCGCCATCGAAAACCGCACCGGCATGAAGTACCTGCACGGCGCGCACGAGGACCACTACTCGCTGCGCTTCGTCGGTATCGACGACTATGCCGAGTCGGCGGGCATGAGAACCTATACGCGCCGCGAATGGCATGCCATCGCCGAGGACGCGGGATTCGCGGACAAGGCACTGCTGCTGCCGTTTCCGGACTACAAGATTCCCGTGGTGCTGCTCGGCGAGTCGTACTGCCAGCGCGACCCCAACGCCTGGTGTCACCTCGAGGACATCGACTCCGCCGACTACACGTTCCTGTTCGATCCGTACATTCCGGAGACGATCGCCTGGCAGGGGTACAACGCCGCCGGCGTGCTCGCGGACCTCGCCAACTCCTTCCTGTTCGTGCTCTCGAACGACGGCGACACGGGCGGTGTCGGGGAGATCGATTTCGTTCACCTGCCGGACTTCAGGCGACGGCGCGAGCACTGCACCGTGGTGACGCGGCGGGCGGGTGAAGCGCGGGTCCACCGGCGCCGGCTCGACGCCCGCGACGATGAGTCGACGAGCGAGGCGTATATCGACGGCGTGCTGCTGTCGTCGAAGTGGGTGCGCTCGATCATGATCCATCCCGATCCCGCGCACTTTCACCGTTACCTGCGCGACTACGTCGAATTCCTCGACAAACGGGCGAACGGCGGCCCCCTGCCCCTCGACCTGCTGCCCAACAACATCATCGTCGACGCGCAGGGCACCTACCGCGTGTTCGACCAGGAGTGGGCGGCCGAGGACGGTGCCGACGCCGATTACCTGCTCTTTCGCGCCACGCTGACCTTTGCCAGTCACTACCGCGCCGCCCTGAGACAGTTCGCGCGACGTTTCGAGCTCTATGACGTGGGCGCCTTCATCCGCCACTGTTTCCGGGTGGTGAACCGCGGCGGCCGCCTGCCGGAGTCATTTTGCGAACGCGAGGATGCGTTCCAGGCCCGGGTGCTGATCGAGCGCGAATCGGATACCGCGGCGCTGCTGGCCACGCCCATCGCCGACAGCCCGGTGAACGCCCTGCTGCACCCGCGCCTGTACTGGTCGACGCGCGGCGAAGCCTACAGCGACGAGCAGTCGCTCGCCCTGTCCCTCGCGCCCGCACCCGGCGCCGCCTCGCTCGCCTTCGAGCTGCCGCACGGCACCGACTCGCTGCACTCGATCCGCTTTCACCCGGCGGACGAAAACCGGCCGTTCGACAGCGGTTACCTCAATGTCGAGTCGGTGCAGGTGGTGGCCGATGGCGGCAACCGGCCCCAGGTGCGCTTCTCCCTCGACGGCGAAGACCTGGTGCTGAAGAAGGCGACGCTGACGGCTCTGTCGGTGGTGCAGGTCGGCGGCGAGCGGCTGCTGGCGGTGAGCGGCGAATCGCCGTCGCTCGAGATCGCCACGGCACTATCGTCGGGCAGTGGCGGGCCGATGCGCGTGGAGATTGTCGTGCGCTATACCCCGAGCCGCGACTACCGGCTCGCCCATCGCGACTTCCTGGTCAAGGAAGCCGCGCTGAAGGCGCGCAACGAGGCGCTCGAAGGCCACCTGCGACGCGTCGAGGCCGAACTCGATGCCATCAAGCGCTCGCGCGGCTGGCGCGTGCTGAACGCCGTGAGAAGCCGGTTGCGCTGACCGCGATCAAGCCTGCGGCGGCGTGCCCTCGATCTCGGCCATGGCGGCCGCCATCCAGTCGCGCGCGGCATCGCTGACCTCGCGCGTGGTGCGCCCGGCGGTGTCGATGGCCGGACCGACACGCACGTCGACGACGCCGGCATGCTTCAGAAAACTGCGCCGCGGCCAGAACGTGCCGGCGTTGTGGGCCACCGGTACCACGGGCACGCCCGCCTCCACGGCGAGCATCGCGCCGCCAGGATTGAACTTGCCGGTGGCGCCCGGGGCGAGTCGCGTTCCCTCGGGAAAGATCACCACGCAGCGTCCCTGTGCGAGAATCTCCCGGCCCTGTTTAACCAGCTGGTCCAGCGCCTTGCGCGCCTTGCTGCGATCGATGGCGATGGGGCCGGTGGCCGCCAGGGCCCAGCCAAACAACGGAATGCGAAAGAGCTCGCGCTTCAGTACCCAGGCCTGCGGCGGGAACATGACCTGGCAGGCAATAGTCTCCCAGGCCGACTGGTGCTTGACCAGCAGCACGCAGGGTCTTCGCGGCAGGTTGTCGAGACCGCTCACGCGGTGCCTCAGGCCGCAGGTGACACCAAGCCACCCGATGACCGCATGCGCCCATACGCCCACCACGCGGCATCGAAGCAGGGGCGGCAGCGGCCATGCGAGCATCACCACCGGCCAGTAGACCACCACCGCCGCGCACATGCCGGCGAAGAACAGGCCTGAGCGCAGCCAGGTCAACGGGCGTCGACCTCGCCGAGCGCGGCCATCTCGGCATCGAGCCCGCCCTCCAGCAACTCGTCGACGAACGCGGCGAGGTCCTTGTAAACGGGCACGTGCGGCACGGTTTCGAGCGCCGGCTCGCCGGCCAGCTCCTTCATCGTGCGCCGGCCCTTGCCGGTCTTGACCAGCACCGGCAGGGCGCCGACGCGGACCGCCGCGACCAGGTCGCGCAACGAGTCGCCGACGGCCGGCACGCCACGCAGGTCGCGGCCGCTGCGCCGGGCCAGCTCCTCGAACAGGCCGGGCAGGGGCTTGCGGCACTCGCAGTCGTCGTCGGGCCCGTGCGGGCAGAAGAATATGGCTTCGATCTTGCCGCCCTTCTCGTGCAGCAGCGACAGCATCTTCGCGTGGATCGCGGTGAGGGTCTCCATGTCGTAGTAGCCGCGCGCCAGCGCCGACTGGTTGGTGATGACCACCACCTTGTACTCGGCGCGTGACAGCCGGGCGATGGCCTCGAGACTGCCCGGGATCGGCTGCCATTCATCCGGCGAGCGGATGAACTGGTCGGAGTCCTGGTTGATCACGCCGTCGCGGTCGAGAATCACGAGCTTGTTCATTCGTCGAACTCCGATACGCGAATGCGGCCGTCGACGGTGCGGGCGGTTCGCTTGTCGAGCACCGCCATCTTGTCCCAGAACGCCGACTCGAGATCGAACCCGGATGCAATCGCGGTGCCGATGACCAGGATCATCAGGTCGGCGCATTCCTCGGCAAGGGCCTCCCGCGACCGGCCCTTGGTGATGCAGGCCGAGATCTCGCCGAGCTCCTCGGCCATCAGGGCCACGCGATAGGGCAGGTCTTCCCCGCCGCGCTCGCGCAAGCCGTGCTTGTCGTGGAAGGCCTGCACCGCCGCCAGCATCCCGGCGTAGGTCGACGCGTTGTTCACGAGGCATCCTCCTTCGGTTGCAGTCGCGACAGATCGGCGATGCCCATGAACAGCCCGGACAGCTGGCGCAGCAACGCCAGCCGGTTGTTGCGCAGCGTTGCATCGTCGGCCATCACCATCACGTCGTCGAAGAAGCGGTCGACGCTTTCCTTCAGGCCCGCGAGCACCTCGAGCGCCTGATCGTAGTCGGCGCGCTTGACCATCGTCGACACCTGGGAACTGACACGCACCAGCTGCTCGGCAAGGGCCTGCTCGGCGGGCTCCACGAGGCGGTCGAAGTCCATCGCGTGCTCGTCGGCGCCCGCCTTGCGCAGAATGTTGCCGATGCGCTTGTTGGCCGCCGACAGGCTCTGGGCCTCGGGCAGGGCGCGGAAGGCGGCGACGGCGCGCAGGCGAACATCGACGTCCATCGGCCGCGCGGCGCGCACCGCGGCCACCGCGGCGATCTCGTCGGCGCCGAAGCCGTCGGCACCGAAGTGCGCCGGGTAGCGATCGATCACGAAGGCGACTGCGCGACGGCGCGCCTCGGCGGAGACGCTAACACCCGCCGCCTCGTAGCCCTTGGCCGCCGCGTCGACCAGCACCGCGACGTCGAGGTCGATTCGGCCCTCGACGAGGATACGAATCAGACCCAATGCGGCGCGCCGCAGCGCATAGGGATCCTTGTCGCCGGTGGGCTCCTCGCCAGCGGCGAAGATACCGGTCAGCGTGTCCACCTTGTCAGCGATGGCGAGCAGGCGGCCGACCTCGTCCGACGGCAACTCGTCGCCGGCTTGACGCGGCCGGTAGTGTTCCTCGATGGCCCGGGCAACGGCCTCGCCCTCGCCATCGGCGGTGGCGTAGTACCGCCCCATGATGCCCTGCAGCTCGGGAAACTCGCCGACCATGGCGGTGACGAGATCGGCCTTGCACAGCGTCGCGGCGCGTACGCAGGGGGCAGGATCGATTTCGAGATCGCGCGCGATGCGTCGCACCAGCGCCGCCAGGCGGTTACACTTGTCCGCCACCGAGCCGAGCTTGTTGTGAAACATGAGCCCCGCCAGGTCGGCGACGCGGGTTTGAAGGCGACGCGAGCGGTCTTCGCGCCAGAAAAAGTCGGCGTCGGACAGTCGCGCGTTCAATACGCGCTCGTTGCCGGCGCGCACGCGTCGGGGTTCCTTGCTCGCGATGTTGCTGACAGTGACGAAGCCGGGCACCAGATTGCCGTCGCCATCGACCACGTGAAAGTACTTCTGGTGGTCGCGCATCGACGACACCAGGCATTCCACGGGCACGTCGAGAAAGCGCTCGTCGAAGCGTCCGGCCACTGCCTCGGGCCGTTCGACCAGCCCGGTGACTTCCTCGAGCAGGGCGTCGTCGATGACCGCCTCGCCGCCGAGCTTCTTCGCCCGACGCTCCACCTGCAGGTGAATCTCGAGCTTGCGCTCCTCGTAATCGGGCCACACCGAGCCCTTGTCCTTGAGCAGCTCGGCGTACCGGTCGGCACTGGTGATGCGCAAGTCGCCCGGCGCGTGGAAGCGGTGGCCACGGGACTGGCGACCTGCTTGCACGCCGAGCACGGCGGCATCGAGCACGTCGCCGCCGTGCAGCAGCACCAGCCAGTGCACCGGGCGCACGAACTCCGCCTCGCCGTCGCCCCAGCGCATGCGCTTGGGAATCGGGAGTTTGGCAACGGCGCTGCCGATGCATGCCTCGATCACCTCGCCAAGGGCCTGGCCCGGCACCGTGGAGCGATAGACCAGCCACTCGCCCTTGTCGGTTTTCAGGGTATCGAGATCGGCCACCTCGACACCGCAGGAACCGGCGAATCCCAGCGACGCCCGCGTCGGATTGCCGTCGGCATCGAAGGCGGCGGCAAGCGCCGGACCCCGTCGTTCATTCGCTTGGTCGGCCTGCCGCGCCGCCACGTCGGCGACCCACACCGCCAGCCGCCTGGGCGTGGCATACCACCGCCAGCGCGGCGACTCGGCGTCGACGAAGCCGCCCTCGCCGAGCCAGTCGACGATACCGGCGCCGAATCGCTCGCCGAGCCGCTTCAGCGCCTTCGGCGGCAACTCCTCGGTGCCGAGTTCGACCAGCAGGCTCTTTCTCGTCTCGGCCTTGCGTTCCTTTGCGTTCATGCCGCCGCCTCCCCGCGACCGCGCGGAAAACCGAGCCGCTCCCGGCTCACGTAGTACTCGTGGGCAACGGCGCGCGCCATGGCGCGCACGCGACCGATGTAGCGCGCCCGCTCGGTGACGCCGATGGCATGGCGCGCATCGAGCAGGTTGAAGGCGTGCGACGCCTTGAGCACCTGTTCATAGGCCGGCAGCGGCAATTGCTTCTCGATCAGCGACGCACAGTTCTTTTCGTAGTTGTCGAACTGGCCGAACAGGTTGTCGACATCGGCATGCTCGAAGTTGTACGCCGACTGTTCCACCTCGTTCTGGCGAAAAATGTCGCCGTAGGAATAATTCTCCGTCCAGGCCAGGTCGTAGACGTTGTCGACGCCCTGGATGTACATGGCGATGCGTTCGAGACCGTAAGTGATTTCCCCGGTCACCGGCCGGCACTCCATGCCACCGGCCTGCTGGAAGTAGGTGAACTGGCTGACCTCCATGCCGTTCAGCCAGACCTCCCAGCCGAGTCCCCAGGCGCCTAGCGTCGGCGACTCCCAGTCGTCCTCGACGAATCGCACGTCGTCGACCAGGAAGTCGATGCCGAGCGCCGCGAGCGAGCCGAGATACAGGTCCTGGAAGTCGTCGGGCGAGGGCTTGAATACCACCTGGTACTGGTAGTAGTGCTGCAGCCGGTTGGGGTTCTCGGCGTAGCGGCCGTCGGTGGGCCGGCGCGAGGGCTGCACGTAGGCGGCGTGAAACGGCTCCGGGCCCAGCGCGGCCAGGAAGGTGGCCGTGTGGAAGGTGCCGGCGCCGACCTCCATGTCATAGGGCTGGAGGATGACGCAGCCGCGGTCCGCCCAGTAGCGCTGGAGAGTGAGAATCAATTCCTGGAAATTCACGGATGGCTCGGTGTGGTAGTGGCGGCACGCGTCCCGCCGGGTAAAAAGCGTTGAATTATAACGGTCCCGCGGCATGCGGTGCGAATGCCTCAGGGGCGCACCCGCAGGGCATCGTCGGGGCCCGGAGCAGGACAGTCGTGGTCCAGCCGGAGCCGGCGATCGGCGGCGTCGACGACGCCCGCCGGACATCGCGCCGCCTCGCGCTCGACGTAGTACCGGAACCGGTAGTTGTGCGGATAGCGAATCTCGAGATCCCGCGCCAGCGGCAGGTAGCGGCAGGGCGGACGGTGGTCCGCGCGCGTCTCCTCGAGCAGCACGCGCGCCGCCTCCGGCGCCATCGCCTGTCCGCTCGTCACCGCGGCCTCCAGCAGGGCGAGACCGCGGTCGACATCGCCATCGAAGCCCACCAGGCCGATCACCGCGCGTATCCAGCGCGGCGCGAGGCCGAGGTAGTAGTGATACAGCCCCAGGAAGAAGTCGGGCCGCGGATCGGCGGGATCGCGGGACTTCAGCCAGCGGGCGCCGTCGCGCGCCACGAGACCGTAACGCAGCGCGCGCAGGAATCGGTGGTCGACCAGCGCCACGCGAGCGGCAAGACCGCTGACGACGGTGCGGCGATAGACGGCTTCGACATCCGCTTCCCCCGCCCGTGATTCGATCGAGTCGAGCAGGCGCTCCATGCCGGGCAGCACGCCGTCGGTGAGGAGTCTCGCGCCGTCGTAGTCGCCCAGCGCCACCGCCACCGCCCACGGTCCGGCAATGTCGTACATGCGCATGAGCGGGTCGACGGCAGGCTCGGGCGGCGGCATCCAGACTTCCGGATCGATGTTGAGGATCTCGTCGAGGCGCCGGCGTTCCTGGCAGTCCGCGCCGACCGCCTGGTCCGCAGCGACCAGCGCGAAGATGGCGACGAGCGCGACACGCATCACGAGTCGAGCAACACGAGGTTGCGGAACTCGTCGCCGACGAACAGGATCGCGCCCTGGCGCCGCTCGACGCTCGACAGGGCGTAGTCGAACACGTACACGCGCCGCACCCGCACCCGGCCTCCCTCGCGCAGCAGCGACAGACTGCCGAAGCCCACCGAGCCGTCGAGGAACTGCACCTCGGCGCGGCGGCAGTAGTCGACGGCGACGCGGTTGGCGAGTTCGCGGATTTTCAGGCTGCTCCATCCGAACCACGCAACGCCCGCGGCGAGCAGGAACAGGAACAACTCCAGGGGTGAGAGCATGCGAAGGGCTGGTTCGTCCTTTGGTCGAAGGTGGCGCGGCGCGCCGCCGCGCATTATACCGGCGACCCGGCGCGGGCATTGCCCGGCGGGGATCGGTTCGTCCATATTAGCCGGCCATCGAGCCGTCGCGAATCCCGCATCGAGGTGACACCATGCCCAAGACGCCCAACATGCTCATTCTCATGGCCGACCAGCTGACGGGCACGCTGTTTCCCGACGGACCGGCCACGTCAGTGCATGCGCCAAACCTGTGGCGGCTTGCCGAACGCTCGGCGCGCTTCGCCAACTGTTACACCCCGAGTCCCCTGTGCGTGCCGGCGCGGGCGGCGTTCATGAGCGGCCAGCTGCCCTCGCGCAGCCGCGTCTACGACAACGCGGCCGAGTTTCCGGCGTCGGTGCCGACTTATGCCCACTACCTGCGGCGCGCCGGCTACTACACCGCGCTGTCGGGCAAGATGCACTTCGTCGGACCGGATCAGCTGCACGGTTTCGAGACGCGGCTGACCACCGACATCTACCCGGCGGATTTCGGCTGGACCCCGGACTACCGCAAGCCGGGCGAGCGCATCGACTGGTGGTATCACAACATGGGCTCGGTGACCGGCGCGGGCGTGGCCGAGATCACCAACCAGCTCGAGTTCGACGACGAGGTGGCGTTCAACGGCGAGGCCGAGCTGCTGCGCCTCGCCCGCGGCAACGACCCGCGACCGTGGTGCCTGACGGTCAGCTTCACCCATCCCCACGACCCCTACGTGGCGCGGCGGCGCTACTGGGACCTTTACGAGCGCTGCGACATCCTCGAGCCACGCGTGACGGCCAGGGGGTTCGACGAACAGGACCCGCACAGCCAGCGGCTGCTGCTCGCCAACGACTACGCCAGTTTCGAGATCACCGACGACAACGTGCGCGACGCGCGACGCGCCTACCTGGCGAACGTCTCCTACGTCGACGAGAAAATCGGCGCGCTGCTCGACACCCTGCAACGCACCGGCCAGTCGAACGACACCGTGGTGCTGTTCTGCGCCGATCACGGCGACATGCTCGGCGAGCGCGGACTGTGGTTCAAGATGAGCTTCTTCGAGGGCTCGGCCCGGGTGCCGCTGATGATCGCGGGGCCCGGTATCGATCCCGGCCTGCGCGAGGCGCCGGTGTCCGCCCTCGACGTGCCGGCGACGCTGGCCGAACTGGCCGGCGTCGACACGACCGAGTTCTCATCGTGGAGCGACGGCGAATCGCTGCGCCCGCTGCTCGAAGGCGGCGAGCGCGAGAACGGCGTGCGCATGGAGTACGCCGCCGAAGGTTCGTACGCCCCGCTGGTGTCGATTCGCAAGGGACGCTACAAGTTCAATTTCTGCGAGCTCGATCCGCCGCAGCTCTTCGATCTCGAGGCCGACCCCGACGAACTCGACAACCTGGCCGACGACAGCGCACACGCAGCCATTGCCGCCGGCTTTCTGCACCAGGTCCGCAGCGACTGGGACATGGCTCGGTTCGATGCCGAGGTGCGCGACAGCCAGGCGCGGCGCTGGGTCGTCTACGACGCGCTGTGCCAGGGCCGGCAGACACCGTGGGACTTCGAGCCGAGCCATCGCAGCCACGACCGCTTCATGCGCAACCACATGGACCTGAACGTGGTCGAGGACCGCGCAAGGTTCCCCCGGCAGGGTGGGTGAAACCCACGCGTATTGGCGAATCGAATGCCGCGACGCGTGGGTTTCACCCACCCTACGGAATGAAACGTGCGCATGAACGCGGCATCCCGTAGGTCGGATTAGCCGAAGGCGTAATCCGACGAGGGACGTGCATTCGTGCCCGCCGACGCATTGTCGGGTTACGCTCCCGCTGGCGCGGCTGCCAACCCGACCTACGGGATGCCACGATCGTACTTTGTGGTGATCGTCGGGGAAAACGGAATGGCCCTGAAGCCGCAGCGCGTGGGTTGCACCCACCCTACGTGGACGGTCTTGCTTTCAAGCCGGACGAGTTCCCAGGTTGGCCCCGTTCAGCAGCCAAGCTGCTTGGCCAGGTCGACAATATCCTTCGCATGCACCGCATTGGCGGGATCGGGCGAGACGTCCTTGGGTCGATCGGCGCCGAACTCGTCGCGCCGCTCGACGTAGGCGGTCTGCAGGCCGCATTCGCGCGCGGCGTCGAGGTCGTCCTGGTGCGCGGCGGCGAGCATGACCTCGCCGGGCGAGACGTCGAACACGTCGGCGACGCCGAGATAGGTGGACGGGTCCGGCTTGTAGGCGCGAAACACCTCGGCCGAGAGGATGCAGTCCCACGGCAGGGCGGCCCGCTTGGCCATGTTCGCGAGCAACCCGAGGTTGCCGTTCGACAGCGTGCAGATGGTGTGGCGCGTTTTGATGCGCGTGAGACCCTCCACCGAATCAGGCCAGGGGTCGAGCCGGTGCCAGGCGCGGTTCAGGTCGCGCCGTCCCGCCTCGTCGAGCCCGGTGACGCCGAATTCCACCAGGACGTCGTCCAGGATCATGCGGTGCAGGTCGTCGATGCGCGTCCAGCCGAGCTCGCCGGCCATGACCCGCGCCATCGCCGGCCGGTAGCCGGCGCGCCACGCCCGGGCGAAGCCGGCGGCGTCGACGCCGAGCCCGAGGGCGTCCACCTCGCGTGCGATGGAGCCGTGCCAGTCGACCACCGTGCCGAACACGTCAAAGGCGACGATGCGAACGGCGGGAGATTGTCCGTCTGCCATGTGTCAATTCCGCGAGCAAGTCGTTTACCGGCGGGCCCGGCCGGTGTACGGTGAAGCCGTCAACCACCGTGGCCCGAGTGCCCCACTATCGCACAATGGCGACCCCGTCACTCGACAACTTGCTGGCCGAGGCCCGCGCCTGCCGCCGCTGCGCCGATCGCCTGCCCCTCGGATGCCGCCCGGTGCTGCGTGCATCGGCCTCGGCGAGCCTGCTGGTCGTCGGCCAGGCGCCCGGTATCAAGGTGCACGAGAGCGGCATTCCGTGGAACGACGCGAGCGGACGGCGCCTGCGCGAATGGATGGGCCTGGACGAGGACACGTTCTACGACGAATCGCGCATCGCCATCGTTCCCGCCGGCCTGTGCTATCCCGGCAGGGGCGCCAGCGGCGACCTGCCGCCGGTGCCCGAGTGCGCGCCGCTGTGGCACGGACGGATCAGGCCGCGACTCGTCAACGTACGGTTGACCCTCGTCATCGGTCAATATGCCCAGGCCTACTACCTCGGGTCGCGGCGTCGCCCGACGCTGACCGACACGGTGCGGCACTGGCGCGACTACCTCCCCGACCTCCTCCCCTTGCCGCATCCGTCGCCGAGAAACACCCTGTGGCTCAGGCGAAACGACTGGTTCGATGCCGAGGTCATACCCATGTTGAGAGAGAAGGTCACCGAAGCACTGGCGCAGGAGGATTCGACATGAAAGTGGCGATCATCGGCGGAACCGGTTTCGTCGGCAGCTACCTGGTCGACGAGCTGTTGGCAGGCGGCCATCGTCCGCGACTGCTGGTTCGCGCGGGCAGCGAGCACAAGGTGCCCGCGCGCGAGCGATGCGACCTGATCACCGGCAAGGTGTCGCAGGCGGAGGCGTTGGCCGAGTGCGTCTCGGGCGCCGACGCCCTGATCTATCTCGTCGGCATCCTGCGCGAATTCCCCGCGCGCGGCATCACTTTCGAAGCGATACAGTACCAGGGCTTCGTCGACAGCCTGGCCGCGGCCCGCGCGGCCGGCATCGACCGGGTGGTGCTGATGAGCGCGAACGGGGTCGAGCAGGCCGCGGTGGCCTACCAGCAGACCAAGCGTCGGGCCGAGCAGCACCTCGCCGAAAGCGGCGTCCACTGGACGGTGTTCCGTCCCAGCGTGATCTTCGGCGACCCGCGCGGGCGCATGGAGTTCTGCACCCAGTTGAAAGCCGAACTCGTCGACCCACCGCTGCCGGCAACGCTGTTTTTTCCCGGTATCAATCCGCTGACCGCGGGCGATCAGCCGATGTCGCCGGTGTTCGTCGGCGACGTGGCCCGCTGCTTCGCCGCCTGCCTCGACGACCCGGCGAGCTTCGGACAGATCTATCCGCTTGGCGGCCCGCGCGTACTGAGCTGGAAGGAAATCGTCGGCACCATCGCCCGCGCCGGCGGGCGGCGCGGCAAACTGACGATGCCGGCCCCGGCATGGGGGGTGAAGGCGGTGGCGCGCGTGTTCGAGGGATTCGCCTGGTTTCCGCTGACGGCCGACCAGGTCACCATGCTCATGCAGGGCAACGAGGCCGACGGCTCACGCGCCTTCACGCAGTTCGGCATCGAGCCGACGCGCTTCGGCGAGTCGGCGCTGGGCTACCTGGCGCGGGGCTGACCACCGCCGCGACGAATCCGGGGCGATTCGGGCCACGGCGCGTCGAGCGATCGACCGGGCCGGCCCTGGTCAGGGCGGAGTCGAACCGCCGGCCACCCTCCACCGCCGCCCGGTGGCGCGGCGTTATGGCGGCGCGTGGCAGACCGCCTCGGTGTTGTTGCCGTCGGGGTCGAGCACGAAGGCACCATAGTAGTGCTCGTGATACTGGGGGCGCGGGCCGGGTGCGCCATTGTCCACGCCGCCGGCTTCGACGCCGTGGCGATGATAGCTGTCGACGTCGGCGCGCGATGCGGCCGTAAACGCCACGTGCCGGGGCGAGGCCGCCTCGCGGGTCTCGATGATCCAGAACACGGGTCGGCCCGTCGGTCCGAGTGCGCACATCCGCTGCTCGGGAAAATCCTCGTTCCACTCGGCGGTGAACTGCATCTGCACGGTGTAGCCGAGCGTACCCAGGGCCGCCGCGTAAAAGTCACGCGTGGCCTCGAAGTTCGTGGCATACGTGCTGAGGTGGTCGATCATGGATCATCGCTCCATTGGCGGCAGGACGTGGAGGGAACGCAATTGCTCAGCAGTCGCCAAACTCCAGGTCGGCGGTGGCGCTGACTCGGAATTCGAACTGCTCCGCACCGCGACGGCAGCGCACGGTACCCGACTGGCCCGTGGGACCGTCATAGTCGGTCCACACGTCGCGGCCCTTGTCCCGGTTGCCATGCCGCTCGAGCGGCTGCCCGTTGAGTTCGCAGGCATCCATGCCGTTGGTGGACGGACACATGACCAGGGCGACGCCACGCCCGTCCCAGGCCACCGGGTTCCAGTGATGGAAGGCGTCGCTGGACGCGGTCAGCGACTGCCGCTGCTGGCCGTCGCCGTTGTCGGCGTCTTCATCCGTGGTCCCGGCATCGTCGTCGGCGCCGTTCGTGGGCGAGTCGCTGCAGTCGAACGGCGCCGACGAGTCACCTTCCCCGGACAGCAGGGCGTCGGTCGTTTCCTCGTCGTCGCCTTCGCCGTCGCCGTCATCGTCATCGTCATCGCCGGATTCGACCGGCTCGCGTACGACGAAGCCGACCGTGTCGGCGTCGAGGTGCAAGCCGTTGCTGACCACCAGCGTGGCCCGATAGTCGCCGGGATCGAGGTCATCGATACAGGGAAACTCGCCGTCGCGCGTGAACGCCTCACCGTCGATCGTCCACTGGAAGCTGAGCACCATCTGCGAGGGCTCACTGGAACGCGACCCGTCCAGGCGCAGGCGGCCGCCTCCGGATCGCGAGACACCGGCCACCGCGCGGGGACGGTCCGGCAGCACCTGGGAGTCCTCGGCATCGAGGCGTACGACATCGTCGACCAGGGTGAACAGCCCGGCCCGCCGCACCTTCGACGACTGGCTGAACTGGATGCGAATGGCGCGGCCGGTAAACCGGCGCGTGTCCACGTAATGGGTGCGAAACGCGCCATTGACGGGATGCTGGTGGCAGGCGCCGGTCAGCGGCACGACCGCGGTGGACAGCCCCACGGCGGCAAGCTCGGCGCCGCTCTCGGCGTCGAGAATCCGCACGCTGAAGTTCACCGGCATGTCCGGCAGGCGCGCCGCCTCGATGGTCTCCGTGAGCGCGCTGAAGGCGACGCCGATTCCCGCGGTGAAGGGCCGCGAGGTGAGCGTGCCGGTCGAGCCCGGTTCGGCCGGGCGGCCGGCACGCACCAGGCCGGCATGGTTGCCCGACAGGACCAGGCCGGTGGTATCGAACGAGGAAAAGCACTCGCCCTCGGTCACCACGGCGGCAAAACCGCCGAGCCGGCCCGAGGACGACCAGCCGGCCAGGGCGCCGGATTCGAAGTCGCCGTCATCGAGCGGGGTCACCGCTGTCGCGGCGCAGGAAGTGAGTGTCAGCGCCATCCATAGGGCGAATCGCGGGCCGTTGTATCCGGACACGTCGCGCAATCTCCATTTCTACGAGGAAAGGCATTGTAACCAAAAGGCCGATCCCGGTGCACGGGCGGCGTCGCGTTGCTTACGCCGGTCGCGACCCCACATCACAGGGCGCCGGCGAACGCCCTCGTCCGGCCGCCGCGCAGGCGCCCGCGCAACGACGACGATAGCGACTCTTGAGACCGTCCCGAACCGAAATGCCCGACCGGCGGCGCGACGACGTCGCCACGCTGAAGACCCTGCTGCCCTTCCTGCTCGGGCATCGATGGCGCATCGGCATCGCGCTGGCCTTCCTGGTCGCCGCCAAGATGGCGAACATCGGCGTGCCGCTGGCGCTGAAGTCCATCGTCGATACGCTCGATGTCTCCGCGATCGGCGACATCCTGGTGACGGTGCCCCTCGCGCTGCTGGTTGGCTACGGCGTGCTGCGCCTGTCCACCATCGTGTTCCAGGAACTGCGCAACGCCGTGTTCGCCCGTGCCGCCCAGCAGTCCACGCGCGAGATCGGCGTCAAGGTGTTCGAACACCTGCACTCGCTCTCGCTGCGGTTTCACCTGGATCGGCAGACCGGGGGCGTCTCGCGCGACATGGAGCGCGGCAGCAGCAGCATCACGCAGCTGCTCAACTACCTCGTATTCAGCATCTTCCCCACCATCTTCGAGATCATCGTGGTCTGCGTGATCCTGCTGGTGCAGTTCGACCCGTGGTTCAGCGTGGTGACGCTGGTGACGGTGGTGGTGTACTTCGTCTACACCTGGAAGGTCACGGAGTGGCGACTGAAGTTCCGCGTGGAAATGAACCAGGCCGACTCGGTGGCCAATAGCACCGCCATCGACTCGCTCATCAACTACGAAACGGTGAAGTACTTCGGCAACGAGCGCCTGGAGGCCGAGAAGTACGACGGAAACCTGCGCCGCTGGGAGCGTGCCTCGGTACGCAGCCAGGTATCGCTCGCCTTTCTCAACACCGGGCAGGGCCTGATCATCGGCGTCGGCCTCACCATCCTGCTGGTGATGGCCGCGAACCAGGTGGCCGCCGGGGCCATGACGCTGGGCGACTTCGTCATGGTCAATGCCTTCATGATCCAGCTCTACGTGCCGCTGAACTTCCTCGGTTCGGTGTTTCGCGAGATCAAGCACTGCCTCACCGACATGGACCGGATGTTCTCGATCATGGACGTGAAGCGCGAGATCGACGACGCGCCCGGCGCCGGCCCCCTCGATACCGGCGACACGACGGTCCGGTTCGAACATGTCGATTTCGCCTACAACCCGGATCGCCGGATACTCGACGACATCGACTTCGCCATCGAGGCCGGGCACAAGGTCGCCGTGGTCGGCCCGAGTGGTTCCGGCAAGTCGACCCTCGCGCGCCTCTTGTTCCGTTTCTACGACGTCGGCGCGGGACGTATCACCATTGGCGGCACGGATATCCGCTCGGTGACGGCCGACAGCCTGCGCGCCGCCATCGGCATCGTGCCGCAGGACACGGTGCTGTTCAACGACACGCTGCGCGCCAACATTCGCTACGGCCGGCCGGAAGCCGGCGACGACGACGTCGTGGCGGCGGTCCGGGATGCCAACCTCGAGACGTTCGTCGGCAAGCTGCCCGCCGGCCTCGACACCATCGTCGGCGAGCGCGGGCTGAAGCTCTCGGGCGGCGAGAAGCAGCGCGTGGCCATCGCGCGTACGATCCTGAAGAACCCGCCGATCCTGATTCTCGACGAAGCCACGTCGTCGCTGGATTCTCAGTCCGAACGCAGCATCCAGCGGGCGCTGGACCGCATTGCCAGCCATCGCACCACGCTGGTCATCGCTCACCGCCTGTCCACCATCGTCGACAGCGACCTGATCGTGGTGCTTGAACACGGTCGCATCGTCGAGCGCGGCACGCACGAGGACTTGTTGGCCCGCGGCGGCGTCTACGCCGCCCTGTGGCGCCTGCAGCAGCGCGAGGAACCCGACCCGGCGCCGGCCTAGCGCAAACGACTCGGGCCGAGTGGGAACCGCGGCTAGGGCGCGAGCACCGCCACCACCGAGCCGGTCATCAGGGTTGCCAACGTACCGGCGACGATGGACTTCATGCCGAGGGAAATGATCTCCGAGCGCCGCTCGGGCACCAGCGTGGTCAGGCCGCCGATCATGATGCCGAGACTGCCGAAGTTGGCGAACCCGCACATCGCGTAGACCATGACCAGGCGGCTGCGCCCGGAAAGCGACTCGGCCGGCAGGTTGGCGAGATCGAGGTAGGCGATGAATTCGTTGAGCACCGTCTTGGTGCCCATCAGCTGTCCGGCGGTGGCGGCCTCGTGCCAGGGAATGCCGGCCAGCCACACCAGCGGCGCAAAGGCGTAGCCGAACAGGCGCTCGAGGGTCAGCGGCCCGCCGCCGACGTCGGGTGCAAGTCCGATGACGCGATTGGCAAGGCTGACCAGCGCCACCAGGACCAGCAGCATGGCGATGATGTTCAGGTAGAGCTTCAGGCCGTCCATGGTCCCCCGCGTGATGGCATCCATCGCGCCCGACGCCTCGCCGCGCGGCAGCGAAGCGTCGGCGCCGGCCGACTCGCCCGGCGGCACCATCAGCGCCGCCACCAGCAGCGCGGCCGGCACGCTGATGATGGACGCCGTGAGGACGTGCCCCATGGCCGCACCGAGCACCGGGCCGAGCACGGTGGCGTAGAGAACGATCATGGTGCCGGCAATGGTCGCCATGCCGCAGGCCATGAGGGAGAACAACTCGCCGCGATCGAGCCGCGCCAGATACGGCCTGACCAGCAGCGGCGCTTCGACCATGCCGACAAAGACGTTCGCAGCCGCCCCGACGCCCGCGGCGCCGCCGATGGCCATGGCGCGACGCAGCAGGCGCGCGAAGGCGTTCACCACCCACGGCAGGATGCGCCAGTGGTACAGCAGGGCCGACAACGCGCTGATCACCAGCACCAACGGCAGCGCGCGAAAGGCGAGGATGAACGCGGCACCCGGCCGTGTTTCCTCGAACGGCAGCGGCGCGCCGCCGAGGTAGCCGAATACAAAGGCGCTGCCGTCGCCGGTGGCGTCCTGCAACGACACCATGGCATCGTTCAGCCACAGGAACAGCGTACGAGAACCCGGCACCGACAGCAGCAGCCAGGCCAGCGCCCACTGCAGAACGATGCCGCCGCCGACCGTTCGCCAGGAAATGTCAAGGCGCCGTTCGCTGGCAAGCCACGCGAGCAGCACCAGGACGAGGAAACCGACCAATGGCTGGGTGGCGCCGGACATGGACTACAAACCGAGGGAAGTCATGTGCTTAGACTCGATCGATTCGGCCCGCCAGGCAGATGTCCATTTGATGAAATCGCGCCACGTATGTCGCAAATTGATAATAATGCTGCGATATTTGTCGCATTTAGCATTAAAACTTAGTGGATACAGTTTATAGATTTTATTAATATTCTATATTACATCGTTGAAACCGAACAGGTTTTTCCATGAGCAAAAAGGGAAGGTCAAAACAGGCGACGCGCAAGGCTTCCAAGCGGGAAGAGGACGACCGGCCCGCGAGGGCGGCGCGCAACGCACGACGGGAGGATCTCGAGGAAATGCTCCCCAGCGACACCAACGATTCGGCGGATATTTCGCCGCGGATCGCGTTTCTCGCCTACAACTGACCGCGCGGGCCGCGAGGTCCGTCATCCGCTCGACCGCCCCGGGGCGTTCACCGGGCTCTCGCCCGAGCCGCGTTACGATACGGCCCGGTCGACCCCTTCTGCGGGCGCCGGCAGGTTCGCGGCGAGCAACGTGAAGTACTGCAGCTCGCCCGCCTCTCCCCCGAGATCGATTTCCTCC
>JAUIDF010000264.1 GCA_030429125.1 Gammaproteobacteria bacterium
CATCGACGGAGAGATCGACGTGTTGTCGGTGGATGTCGACGGAAACGACTACTGGTTCCTCGAAGCCATCGACGTCGCGAATCCCCGCATCGTCGTCATCGAATACAACGCCAGCCTGGGCGTGGCCCGATCCTTGACCGTCCCTTACGATCCCGGCTTCGTGCGCTACGAAAAGCACGACAGCGGGTTTTACCACGGGGCATCGCTGCTTGCCCTGTCCCGGCTGGCCGCGCGCAAGGGATACCGCCTGGTGGGCTGCGACAGTACCGGCGTCAACGCGTTCTTCCTGCGCAATGACCTGCCGGCGCCGTCGGTAGAGACGCTGGCGGTCGAGACCGCGTTCCGGGCGCACCGTGGCCGCGTCAAGTACAAGAAAGTCAGCCAGGACGAACAGTTCGCGCGCATCAGGGACATGCCCTTCGTCGAGATCGCGGCGCCGGGCACCGTGACGACAACCAGCAGTGGAGGCAATACACGATGAAGATCTATCCGTCGGTCGCCGCGGCCATCTTCGCGGCCATCATGTCCGGTCCCGGCATCGGCGCTGCGCAGGCGGTCGACGTGGAAGCGGTTCGCTCCCCCGGCGACATCGGCGCGGCACTGGACTCGGCGCCGGCGGGCACGTCGCTGCTGCGCGTGGATGGCGTTCCGGGCAGCGGAACCGTTCAACTCGACGCGACGGCGCTGGAGGCGTTCGGCACCTGGGCCTACGCGGTGAACGACCCCTGGCTGAACCGGCGCGTTCGCTACACCGGCGTCCTGCTCGCGGGCCTGTCGGCACCGGACGGCGCCGACGTACTGGCCGTCGCCGGCGACGGCTACCGGTTCGTCATCCCGGCCCGCGAGTACGAGCGATGGCCGGTGCTGCTCGCCACCGACAGCGATGCCGGGCCATTGGGCGACAAGGGGCCGGTGCGCGTCATCTTCCCGTACGACGTCCATGACGACGTGCAGGCGGCGCGCAACATGTCCGTGTGGCGCCTCGAGTCGCTGTCTATCCAGTAACGCCGGACGCCCGCGACGATCAAGCGCCGAATGTCCCGGCGTACTGTTCCCGAAGCTGGTTCTTCTGCACCTTGCCCATGGTGTTGCGCGGCAGTTCGCGGGTGAAGAACACCCGTTTAGGCCGCTTGAATGCCGCGAGGGAACCGGACAACGCATCGATGACGCCGGCCTCGTCCAGTTCGGCGGGTTCGTCGACGGCCACCACCGCCACCACGCCCTCGCCGAAATCCGGATGCGGCACGCCGATCACCGCCGATTCGCGCACCCCGGGCATGACGTCGATCAGCAGCTCGATTTCCTTGGGGTAGACGTTGTAGCCGCCGGAGATGACCAGGTCCTTGGCGCGGCCGACGATGCTGATGCGGCCGTCTTCGGCCATGGTCGCGTTGTCGCCGGTAATGAAGTGCCCGTCGGCGCGAAACTCCTCGGCGGTTTTCTCCGGCATGCGCCAGTAACCCTTGAACACGTTGGGCCCCTTGATCTCCAGCACGCCGACCTCGCCGCGGCGCACCTCGTTGCCGTCGCCATCGGCGACGCGCCCGGTGACGCCGGGCAGGAAGTAACCGACGGTACCGGCAAGGCGTTCGCCGTGGAGGGGATTGGAGACAATCATGCCGGCTTCGGTCATGCCGTAGCGTTCGAGAATCCGCTGCCCGGTGCGCGCCTCGAAGGCGGCGAACGTTTCCGGTAAAAGCGGCGCGGAGCCGGCCACGAACAGGCGCATGTTGCGCGTCGCGTCGCGATCGAATCGCGGGTTCTCCAGCAACCGGACGTAGAACGTGGGCACGCCCATGAGCACCGTCGCCCTGGGCATCGCGTCGATCACCGCGTCGGCGTCGAAGCGCGTATGGAAGATCATCGGCGTGCCGTTCAGCAGCGAGCAGTGCAAGGCCACGAACAGGCCGTGCACGTGGAATATCGGCAGCGCGTGAATAAGCACGTCCTCGGGCGTGAAGCCCCAGTGCTCGTGAAGCACGAGAGCGTTGGAGGACAGGTTGCCGTGGCTCAACATCGCACCCTTGGATCGGCCCGTGGTTCCCGACGTGTAGAGGATCGCGGCGAGGTCGTCGTTCGCGCGGGCCACCAGCAGGTCGTCGGCCGGGGCGCGGGCGTAGAGCGACATCAACGATCCGTCACCCGCCGGTCCGAGCGTCTCGATGCGGGTGCCGCCGCCGGCGGCGGACATGGCCTCGAACGCCGCTTGGTCGCCGGGGCGGCAGACGGCCAGCCGCGGCGTCGCGTCGCCGATGAAGTACTCCACCTCGCGCGCCGTGTAAGCGCTGTTCAGCGGCAGGAACACGGCGCCCGCGCGCAGGCAGCCCAGGTACAGGAGCACCGCCTCGGGCGACTTGTCGACCTGCACGAGCACGCGGTCGCCGGGTTCGACGCCGAGGTTTCGGAGCAGGCCGGCCATTCTCCCGCTGCCGGTATCGACGTCGGCAAAGGATATTTTCGAACCGTCGGGCAGTTCCATGCAGCACTCGTCCGGGTCCGCGGGAAAGCGACCGCGCAACAGCGCGTAGAGATTTTCGTTCTGGCTCAAGGTGGTAGATCCCGTGGTTTTCAGCGGTAATTTCTCAGCCGGTGGGCGCACCGGCCCGGCGCATTGTAACAATGCCGCGTGGCCGGGTTCGAAATTCGCCCCGGGCCGTCGGCAATCATCGCCCGATACGCGCGCATCGTGCGCCGGCTGACGACGAACGCGCGACGCAGCCGGTACAATTGAACCCGTCGCAAGCGGAGCGGATACATGCCAGACCTTTTTGACAACCCGATGGGACTTGCCGGTTTCGAGTTCGTGGAGTTCGCCTCCCCGCGGGCCAACGTTCTCGAGCCGCTGTTCGAAACGCTCGGCTTCACGAGAGTGGCCGACCATCGATCCAAGGACGTGTCGCTGTTCAGGCAGGGCGACATCAATTTCGTGGTCAACCGCGAGCCCCGCAGCCTGGCCGCGTACTTCGCCGAGGAGCACGGCCCGTCGGCCTGCGGGCTTGCCTTCCGGGTGCGCGATTCGCATCGGGCCTATCGACGCGCGCTCGAACTCGGCGCGCAACCGGTCGACATCCCCACCGGCCCCATGGAGTTGCGGCTGCCCGCCATCAAGGGAATCGGCGGCGCGCCGATCTACCTGATCGACCGCTTCGAGGACGGCTCGTCCATCTACGACATCGACTTCGATTTCATCGACGGCGTCGACCGGCATCCCGCCGGCTGCGGCTTTCACACCATCGACCACCTGACCCACAACGTCTACCGGGGACGCATGGCGTTCTGGGGCCGTTACTACGAGAAACTGTTCAACTTTCGCGAGATGCGCTACTTCGATATCAAGGGCGAGTACACGGGACTGACCTCGCGCGCCATGACCGCGCCCGACGGCAAGATCCGCATTCCGCTCAACGAGGAGGCGTCCGGCGGCACCGGGCAGATCGAGGAGTTCCTGATGGCCTTCAACGGCGAAGGCATTCAGCACATCGCCCTGGCCTGCGACGACCTGCCGGCGTGCCTGGACCGCCTGCGGGCCCGCGGCGTGCCGTTCATGGCATCGCCGCCCGACACGTACTACGAGATGCTCGACGAGCGCCTGCCCGGCCACGGCGAGCCGGTCGACGAACTGAAAAAACGCGGCATCCTGCTCGACGGTTCCACCACCGACGGCGACCCGCGCCTGTTGCTGCAGATTTTCTCGGCCACGCTGCTCGGTCCCGTGTTCTTCGAGTTCATCCAGCGCAAGCGCGACGACGGCTTCGGCGAGGGCAACTTCAAGGCGCTGTTCGAGTCCATCGAACGCGACCAGGTGCGGCGCGGCATCGTCGACGGAGGATAACGACACCGGGCCGGGATTCGCGGGTCGGCTCGCGAGGTCGTGTTCGTCGCGCGAACCCCGGCGAGTTCTCGCGAATAATCCGACCATCGTGATCGACCGGCAGATCGTGGCCTACTGGCCCGCAATCAGCCTGTTTCTGCTCGACTAGTCATTGTCGCGAAGCGGTTCGATATCCCCCTAGACCGCGGTGCGGAGCCCATGAAATTTCTAATAGTATTTGACAATTACAAAGATAAAAATAAACGATTTTCTCAATTAGTTGGCGCCGCCTAGAATACCTTCATCGCACCGGGGCCCGGTGCCCGAAATACCAATTCAACCCGTAAATTCGAGGAGATATTCCATGAGCAAGATCGACATCGGCATCGCCGAAGAGGACCGCATCGACGTCGCAGAGAGCCTCAAGCATCTGCTGGCAGACGCCTACACGCTATACCTGCAAACGCACAACTTTCACTGGAACGTCACCGGCCCGCAGTTCCGCGAGCTGCACCTGATGTTCGAGGAGCACTACACCGAACTGGCCACCGCGGTGGACGAGATCGCCGAGCGCATTCGCACGCTGGGCGTGGCGGCGCCGGGCACCTACAAGTCGTTCGCCGAGCTCGCCTCCATCAAGGAAGTCGAGGGCGTTCCCTCGGCGGAGGAGATGGTTCAGATCCTGACCCATGGCCACGAGCAAGTGGTGAAGACGTGCCGCGACGTGCTGGCCAGGGCCCAGGCGGCCAACGACGAGTCGACCGTCGCCCTGGCGTCCGATCGCATGCGCGTGCACGAGAAGACCGCGTGGATGCTGCGGGCGATGCGGAAGGCCGCCTGACGGCGTCGAACGCGACGGGCGCACATCGATCGCGCCCGTCGCGCCTCGTGCCGGCGGGATACGCCAAATTTGGATCAGGCCGCCTCGCTGAGCTGGCGTCGCGCGCGCGCCAGCCAGTCGGGATTAACCGCCACGCCCCAGCCCGGCGCATCGGACACGCGCACGCGTCCGTCCGTCACCGCGTAGGGCGACTCGACGAACAAGCCTTCCTGCCAGGGATAGTAGTCCGGCCCCTCGATAGAGAACTCCAAGTACTTGCCCGCGTTGGGTATCGCCCGCAGCAGGTGCATGGTAAACAGCGTGACCATGGACAGGTTGGCGCTGTGCGGCGTGCACGGCAGGCCGGCAGCACGCGCCATGGCGGCGACCTTCAGCGTGCGCGTCATGCCGCCGAGATAACAAACGTCCGGCTGGATGACGTCCACGACGCGCCTGTCGATCATGCGCCGCCCGTTCCAGAGGTGG
>JAUIDF010000265.1 GCA_030429125.1 Gammaproteobacteria bacterium
CGCCACGCTCACCACGCAGATGAAGTCGGTGGGCGAGGCCATGGCCATCGGCCGAACGTTCAGGGAGTCGCTGCAGAAGGCGATCCGCAGCATGGAGATGGGCAACTACGGACTCGAGCCGATTCACCAGTCCCTCGGCGACACCTACCAGGATCACAAGGCCATCGCGCAGAAGCTGAGCAATGCCGGCGCCGATCGGCTGTGGTACGTGGCCGACGCCTTTCGCCACCATATGGAACTGGACAAGGTCTTCGACCTGACCGGGATCGATCCGTGGTTTCTGGCGCAGATACGCGACATCGTCGAGACCGAGGCGTCGCTGCAGGGCGAGGCGCTCGACGCGATCGACGCCGATCGGCTGTGGCGACTGAAGCGCGATGGTTTCTCCGATCACGCCATCGCCCGGGTGCTCGGCGTCAGCGAGACGTTGGTGCGCGAACGCCGGCACGCGCTGGACGTGCGGCCCGTGTACAAGCGCGTGGATTCCTGTGCCGCGGAGTTCGCCACGCCCACCGGCTACATGTACTCGACGTACGAACGCGAATGCGAGGCCGAACCCGACGACACGCGCAAGATCATCGTGCTGGGCGGGGGTCCGAACCGTATCGGACAGGGCATCGAGTTCGACTACTGCTGCGTGCACGCTTCGCTGGCGCTGAAGGAAGACGGCTTCCAGACCATCATGGTCAACTGCAACCCGGAAACGGTTTCCACCGACTACGACACGTCCGACCGTCTCTACTTCGAACCGCTGACGCTCGAGGACGTGCTCGAGATCATCCATATCGAGCAGCCGGTCGGCGTGATCGTGCAGTATGGCGGCCAGACGCCGTTGAAGCTGGCGCGCGACCTGGAGCGAGCCGGCGCGCCGGTCATCGGCACGCCGCCTTCGGCGATTCACGATGCCGAGGACCGCGAGCAGTTCCAGTCGCTGCTCAATCGGCTCGGCCTGCGCCAGCCGCCCAACCGGATTGCCTCGAGTCCGGCGCGCGCCCTGGAACTGGCCGAGGAGATCGGTTATCCGCTGGTCGTTCGCCCGTCCTACGTGCTCGGTGGCCGCGCCATGGAAATCGTCCATTCCCGCGAGGACCTCGAGAACTACATGCTTGCAGCCATCAGCGTCTCCAACGACTCGCCGGTACTGCTCGACCGTTTCCTGTCCGATGCGATCGAGGTGGACGTGGATGCCATCTGCGACGGCGAGGCCGTGTACATCGGTGGCATCATGGAACACATCGAGGCGGCCGGCGTGCATTCCGGCGACTCGGCCTGTTCGCTGCCGCCGTTCTCGCTCGCGGCCGACACCCAGGCCGAACTCAGGCGCCAGACGCGCGACATGGCCATGGCACTCGGTGTTCGCGGACTGATGAACGTCCAGTACGCCATCAAGGACGGGGAGATCTTCGTCCTCGAGGTGAATCCACGCGCCTCGCGAACGGTGCCCTTCGTGTCGAAGGCCACGGCCCGGCCTCTGGCGAAGATCGCGGCGCGGGTGATGGCGGGCTCGTCACTTGCCGCGCAGGGTATCGCCGAGGAAGTGACCCCGGTCTACTTCAGCGTCAAGGAAGCGGTGTTCCCGTTCATCAAGTTCCCGGGCGTCGACACGGTGCTCGGTCCGGAAATGAAATCCACCGGCGAGGTCATGGGCGTCGGACGCAGCTTCGGCGAGGCGTTCAACAAGTCGCAGCAGGCCGCCGGCGCGTTCCTGCCCGAGTCGGGCAAAGTGCTGGTCAGCGTCAACAAGGCGGATCAGCCCCATATCGTACCGGTTGCCCGGCGCTTCGCCGAGGCGGGATTCGAGCTCGTCGCGACGCGGGGTACGGGCGCCGTGTTACGAGACGCCGGACTTGCCGTCGCACTCGTGAACAAGGTCGCCGAAGGACGTCCTCACGTCGTGGACAGCATCAAGAACGGCGATTACGACCTGATCATCAACACCACGGCCGGCAAGCAAAGTCTGGCCGATTCCTATACCATCCGCCGGGAGGCGCTCAATCACGGCGTCACCTACTTCACCACCCTCGCCGGCGCGCGCGCCGCGGCCGAGGCATTGAGTAGCTCGGGGGATATCAACGTGGAACGATTGCAGGACTTGCATCGGGAGCTGGCATGAGCGATCGCATCGTATTGACCCAGGAAGGCGCCCAACGATTGCGCGGCGAGCTGGACCGCCTGAAGAAGGTGGAGCGGCCGCGAATCATCGAGGCCATTGCCGAGGCCCGTGCCCATGGCGACCTGTCGGAGAATGCCGAGTACCACGCGGCCCGCGAGGAGCAGGGTTTCGTCGAGGCGCGAATTCGGCAACTCGAGGGCAGCCTGTCAGGTGCCGAGGTGGTCGACCCGCTGTCGCTGAATGCGGGAAGCAAGGTGGTGTTTGGCGCGCACGTCACGCTGTACGACGTCGATACCGAGAAGGAAACCCGCTACCAGATCGTCGGTGAGCTCGAGGCGGACGTGTCGCGCGGCCAGATTTCCCTCGGTTCCCCCATCGCCCGGGCGCTGCTGGGCAAGAACGAGGGCGACGAGATATCGGTAAACGTCCCCGCGGGCCAGAAAACCTACGAGATCGTCGACGTCGAGTACCGATAGAGCGCCACTCGCGCGGCGTACCGGGGGTGTGCCGCTCGCGCGTCCCCCTGCCCGGCACGCAAGCCGGGGTCTCGCGCGCTCGCGACGAGGGCCCGCATCAGTACACCGGCGGACTCCCGGCCGGTCTCGTCTTGAAGCGCTTGTGCACCCAGAAGTATTGATCGGGCATCCTGGCGATCGCGCCCTCGATGGCGCGGTTCATCGCCTCGGTGTCGACGCGTTCGTCGTCGCCTGGAAAGTGTTCCAGCGCCGGCAGGATGTTCAGCCGCCAGCCGCGCCCGTTTGCCAGCTGTTCGGTGAGACAGGGCACCACTTTCGCCCGGCTCATGCGGGCGAATCGGGACAGCATGGGATAGGTGGCGGTGTCGACGCCGAAAAACGACACGAAAATGCCTTTTTTCGGGCCCGGATCCTGGTCGGGCAGGTAGTAGAAGAGCCGCCCGCGACGAATTCGCCGCACGAGCTGGTGCATGGAAGCCTTGCGCTCGACCAGTTCGATGCCGAACCTCGCGCGGCCGTGCCGAATAACCTGGTCCATCACCGGGTTTTTCACGTACTGGTACATGCTGACCGACGGGTACAGGCGCGAGATGTAGATTCCGCCGACTTCGAGCGCGACGAAATGCGGCGCAAGAAGGATGACGTTCTCGCCGCGTTCCAAGAGCGCGTCGATATGCGACCTGCCCTCGATGCTGAACAACCGATCGAGCCGTTCGCCGGAGGCAAACCAGTTCACGCCCGTGGCGAGAATCGATCGCCCGAGCTGCACGAAATGTGAGCGCGTCAGGCGACGTCGCTCGTGATCGGAGAGATCCGGGAAACACAGTGCGATATTCGTCGCGGCGATACGGCGCCGTGACGCAAACAGCGCGTACGTGGCGAGGCCGAGGCCGGTGCCGAGTGCGGACAGTACCGGCATGGGGAGCATCGCCGTTGCCCGCAGGAATCCGATGCCCAGCCACGTCGCCCAGTGCCGGGGATGGAGCAGGGTGCGCGGGGTCGACTGGTAGGCCATGAAGCGGGTCGTTGCGGTCACGAAGGAGCGATTCAGGACAGGAGCGGGGCGTTGGCGCATGTCGCGGGGAGATTATATCAGCGTGATCGGCGACAATCCGCGCCTGTCAAATTCAGGAACTCTCGGATGACCGGATCGAAGACCATCGACATCGCTCGAATACGTGCCGATACGCCGTTCTGCGAGCAGCGTATTCACCTGCACAACTCGGGATCTTCCCTGATGCCGCTGCCGGTCTTCGATGCGACCCGGCAGCACCTGGAACGCGACTACCGCATGGGTGGATACGAGGCGGCGGCCGCCGCCCGAGACGACATCGCAATGTTCTACGACGAGTCGGCGCGCATGTTCGGCTGCGATTCATCCGAGATCGCCTTCATGGAAAATGCCACCGCCGCCTGGAACGCGGTGTTCTACGGCTTCGCGCGAACGCTCCGCGCCGGGGACCGTATACTGACAGCCAACGCGGAGTATGCGTCGAACTACATCGCCTACCTGCAGATCGCCCGGCAGACGGGGTGTGACATCGTCGCCGTGCCGGATGATGCCGCTGGTCAGATCGATGTCCGCGTGCTCGAGTCGATGATCGACGAGCGCGTGAAACTCATCAGTATCACGCACGTGCCGACAAACGGCGGCCTGGTGAACCCCGCCGCGGCGGTCGGTGCGGTCGCCAGGCGTCACCGCATCCCGTACCTGCTCGACGCTTGCCAGTCGGCCGGACAGATGCCGCTCGACGTGGATGGCATCGGCTGCGATGCGATGAGCATGACGGGACGCAAGTACCTGCGCGGTCCGAGGGGAACCGGCATACTCTACGTACGCGAATCCGCCATGGACCAGCTGCCGCCGGCGACCCTCGATCTCTGGGGGGCGAGCTGGACGTCGGCCGGGTGTTTCGAACTGCAGGCAGGGGCGCGTCGCTACGAGAACTTCGAGAACAACGTCGCCGGGCAGGTCGGATTGGGCGTGGCGCTGCGATACGCCAACGACCTGGGGCTGGACACAATCTTCGATCGCATCCGGCAGCTCGGCACCTACGTGCGCGGGCGGTTGTCGCGAATCGACGGTGTCACGGTACGGGACAAGGGAAGAGTCCAGTGCGGCATCGTCACGTTCACGCACGATCGTGTCGACGCGACAACCATCCGCGAGGGCATGGCCGCGGCGGGCATCAACGTAGGGACGTCCGGCGCCGCCTCCACGCGCCTGGACATGGAGCAGCGCGGCATCGATGTGCTGGTGCGATGCGCCTTGCACTATTTCAACACCGAAGCCGAACTCGACACCTTTTGCGAACGTCTCGCCGAGCTGGTCTCCTGATGTGGTTCACGTTGCGTCGCTCGATTCGGCGCCGCGTCGGATTACGCCCCCGCTGTCGCGGGGTCTAATCCGATCGACGGGTGCCACGAATCGGAACCACGGCAATGTGTAGGTTGGATTAGCCGCAGGCGTAATCCGACGAGGAACGGGCGGTGATT
>JAUIDF010000266.1 GCA_030429125.1 Gammaproteobacteria bacterium
GTGGACATCGACTCCGCCCACACGTGGTTCTTTGAGAGTTTGTGGCACCAACACCCTGACAGGCTGGTGATCGGCCTCGTGGAAGGTATTAAGCTGCCCGTCCGAGAACTGGTCGAGATCGATGAAGAGAATCGCGCTCTGCTCGTTACCGTCCCGCAGCCGCTCGATCTGCGCGTACGTCATCAGGCGCTCGGTGCGGCCGGGGTGGCCGGAGGTGAAGACGACGTCCCCCTCCTCCACGCCGCTCGAGTTCCACTTCAGGAAGTGCGGCGTCGACGCCGGCCGTCGGGGTCAGCAGACCCGCGCCGCCGTCGACCGTGAACGCGGCGTGGGCCACGCCGCGGTAGCCGGGGCCTTCCTCCTGCAGGTGGCCGGCCTTCTTCGCATAGGTGGCGAAGACCTCGATGTTCGGGTCCTTCTCGTTGGCGATGACGTAGCTGTAGGGACCCAGCACGCCGACGTGCACGAAGCCGCCCAGCATGCCCTCGACCACCGAGGCATAGGACGTGGGCATGAAGAACGAGACCTTCTTGCCGGTCTGTTCCGCGAGCCGGTCGGTCACCGGCTTGTACAGTTCCAACTCCGCCGTGGTTTCCTCGGTGGGTATGATGGCGAAGGTCAGTGACTCGGGGTCGAGGCATTCGGCCGCGGCCGCGATGCCGGCCTGGCCGGCGAGTCCGAGCGCCAGCGCGCCCGTGGCCAGGAATCGGGTTGCCTGCTTAGCCAGTCGGATTTTCATCTTCCTCTCTCCTATGGTGTTCCGCTCGTTGGCGAGCGTGGTTGACTCTCCGGGGAGCCGGTTTCGGCCGTGCGGCCGCTTTGTCTAACTATCCAGGAACTCGCGGCCGACGCGTTCCGCCGAGCCGATGAAGTTTCGTCCGCGTTCGCCGCCCAGCGCGCCGGCGACCCAGTCGTCCCACTGCTCTCGGCTGACGCCGTAGTCGGCGTAGTCGACGGACACGTCGAGGGCACCGAGCAGGTCGGCGAGGCGGTCCGCACCCGCCTCGAGGTCGTCACCGAAGATGGCGACGAGGGCGCGGTCGCAGGACGGGTCGGCGCCGATCACGCTGCGCAGCACGCGGGGCAGCGTGAACGAACAGGCAATGCCGTGGGCGATGCCGTGATGCAGCGTGACCGGATACGACAGGGAGTGGGCAAGGGCCGTCTTCGTGTTCGAAAAGGCGATGCCGGCCATCATTGCCGCCCGCGCCATGTGTTCGCGAAGATCGAGGTTGTCGAGGTCCTGCGCCAGCGGCGGCAGGTGTTCCAGCACGTCGCGGGCCGCGGCCACGGCGAAGCGCGTCGATACCGGGTTCGCGTTCACGTTCCAGATGCTTTCCAGTGCATGCGACAACGCGTCGAGGGCGGTGCTGATGGTCAGCGTTCTCGGCATCGCGATCATCAGGGCGGGATCGATCACCGCGTGTGTCGGATACAGGTCCCCTCGTGCCAGCGAATATTTCTTCGACGACCCGGCATCCCAGATCGTGGCCCAGCTGGTCATTTCGCTGCCGGTGCCGGCGGTGGTCGGCACGGCGATCAACGGCAGCGCGGCAGTGTCGGCACGGGATTCGCCGGGGTGTTCGAGAAAGTGCTGCACGGCGTCGAAACCGGTCGGGCCGAAGGCCAGCGCCTTGGCCGCGTCGATGACCGACCCGCCGCCGACGGCGACGATGACGTCCACGGCCGCGTGACAGCGCGCCAGCCGCGCACAGGATTCGCGCAGGCCGACGAAGTCCGGGTTGGGCTGGATGTTGTCGATCACCGTGACCGCGGGGCCCGCGCGTTCTTCCAGGCGATCGGTCAGTTCGTGAAAGTACGGCTCGTCGTAGGTGACCAGGGCATAGGCGCGCTCACCGATGATCGGGGCGAGCGTGTCGAAACTGCCGACGCCGAAGCACACCTGTACGGGGTTGTGAAAGCGCCACATCGTGTAATTCTTCGTTCCTCGTGGTCGGCTTCCGGGTGCCGTTTGGTCGCGCCGACGCGGGATGGGTCGGGCCTTGACGACAGATTCGCACTGTGAATTACTATTTGTCCAATGCAAAAAACAGATTCAAAGTATTGATTGAATAAATGAGTTACACCCAGCTTCGTTCCTTCCACGCGGTGGCCTCGAAGGGCGGTTTTACCGCGGCGGCGCACCATCTTTGCATCGGCCAACCCACCGTCACCAGCCAGGTCAGGGCGCTCGAGGATCACTACGGCGTCGAGCTCTTTCACCGCCGCGGCAGGCGCGTCACCCTCACCGATGCGGGTCGCACCCTGTTCGCCATCACGCGTCGGCTGATGAGCCTGGAGGCCGATGCCAGGGACCTGCTCAACGCCTATGGCGGTTTTCACGTCGGCGAGCTGAAGGTCGGCGCGGTCGGGCCCTACCATGCCACCGAGATGCTGAGTGCGTTCAACGAGCGCTACCCCGGTATTCACCTCACGGTGGCCATGGGCAACTCGGAGGAAATGGTCCAGCGCCTGCTGGAGTACCGCGCCGACGTCGCCGTGCTGGCCCACGTCGAGGACGATCCGCGCATCGTCGCCATGCCGTACAGCAGCCATCCGGTGGTGGTCATGATCAACCGATCCCATCCGCTGTCGGGCCGCAAGCAGCTTCGGTTGCGCGACCTCGAAGGCGAGCGCATGGTGTTTCGCGAGAGCGGCTCCACCACCCGGCGCGCCTTCGAAACGGCGCTCGCCGAGGCCGGTATTCACATCGAACCGGTGATGGAGTTCGGCAGCCGCGAGGCGGTGTGGCTGGCCGTGGCGCGTGGCATCGGCATCGGCGTGGTCTCGCAGATCGAATATGTCCCGCATCCTGACATTCGTGCCATCCGCATCGCCGACGCCGACGTCCGAACCACGGCGCACGTCAACTGCCTGGTGGAACGCCAGGAGTCGCGACTGATCCAGGCCTTCTTCGACGTCGTCCGCGAACTGCTCGACAGCGGCCAGCCGACGGGTCGGCCGGTGTGGGACATGGAAGCGGTTGATTAGGGCCTGTTCACACGACGCTGAGCGAGTGAGATTTCGTGCCCGCGAGAAAACGACCCGTCTCGCATCCGACAAGGCGCATCTAGGCGTCATGGTGGTTCCATGGCGACGAGATGCAACGCCGTCGGGGCGAAAAAGGGCCGAAAGATCGCCGCGAACGCGTCGTGTGAACAGGCCCTGGAACTTGCAGGCGCCGGGTTACCCTGGCCGGCGATGGGCTGTATCAGGTTTGCGCCGATGGCTGTGCACCAGGCGTGGAGTCCGGCGCCGGCCGCGAACCGGGTTCGGCGCATGGCGACCCGGGATATCGTCGTGCCGCCGCCTGCGTTCGTCGAAGCGCGCGCCGCACGGTCCGCGCGAAGCTGGCCAGCGGCGGCTTGAGGTCGTGGGCGAGAAGCGCGCGACGGATGTCCCGACTGGTGCCGGTAAACACCACCCTTACGCCGCGGGCGCGGGCCTTGCGTGCCAGCGACACGAGCGTGTTGGCGGCCGTGGCGTCGACGAACGGCACCGAGGCGAAGTCGACCACCAGCAGCCGGTGCGTGTCGGCGATGCTTTCGAGTACCGAGCCGATGGAGGCGGCGGCGCCAAAGAAGAACGCGCCGCTGATTCGGTAGACGATCACGTCCGGGTTGGCAGCGGTGCGCTCGTCGTACGGCACGCGCTCGTCGGCGGCATCGTCGGCGCGGTCCTCGGCGACCAGCGGTGTATGCGTCCTGACCTCGATGGCACGGGAGCTGCGGTGGATGAACAGCAGCGAGCCGAGTGCGACGCCGACCACGATGGCCTCGGTGAGGTCACGCAGCACGGTCAGCGCGAGGGTCGTGAGCAGCACCGCCGCGTCGCCGCGCGAGGCGCGCATCAGCACCGCGAATGCATGTTTCTCCACCATGTTCCAGGCAACCACGATCAGCACGCCGGCGAGAGCGGCCAGCGGAATGGCATCCGCCAGCGGCGCGGCGAACAGCACGAAGAGCAACAGGAACACCGAGTGAAACATGCCGGCAAGCGGGCCATGGGCGCCGGCGCGTACGTTGGTCGCGGTGCGGGCGATGGTGCCGGTGACGCAGATTCCACCGACCATCGCCGACGCGGCATTGGCGACGCCCTGGGCCGCGAGCTCGCAGTTGGCGCGGTGGCGCCGGCCGGTCATGCCGTCGGCCACCATGGCGGACAGCAGCGACTCAATGGCGCCGAGCAACGTGAACGCGATTGCATTCGGCAGTACCGCCTGGATTCTTGCGACCGAGAGGTCCGGAAGAACGGGCGTCGGCAACGTCGACGGCATGCCGCCGAAGGCCGAGCCGATGGTGGCGACCGGCAGGTCGAACAGCGCGGTCGAACCCGCCGCGGCGGCGACGGCCAGCAACAGGCCGGGCCAGTTCGGTCGCCAGCGACGCAGCGCGACGATGGCGCCGATGGTCGCCGCGGACACGGCCACGGCGGCCGGGTTGGCGCCCGGCATCGCCTGCCAGAGCAGCGGCAGCTTATCCACTAACGGCCCCGGCTCCGGCGCCGGCAGCTCGAGTCCGAGCAGGGCCCTGAGCTGACTGGCGGCGATGATGACGGCAATGCCGGCGGTGAATCCCACCGTCACCGGGTAGGGCGTGAACTTGACGTAGGTGCCGAGCCGCAGGAGACCGATGGCGATGAGCATCAGTCCGGACAGAAAGGTGGCCAGGAACAGGCCGTGCATGCCATGGGTGGCGACGGTGGCAGCCACCAGCACGATGAAGGCGCCGGCCGGACCACCGATCTGGAACCGGCTTCCGCCGAGCAGCGAAACGATGAAACCGCCGATGATCATCGGCAGGGCTGCCACCGGCACAGCGAAATCGATTGTCCCGCCCAGATTGATTTGTGGAATCGTGCCCGCGACATAGGCGCAATGATCGACCCAAGCGAGCTGCACGTTGCCGTCACGGTCCCAGACCGACGAGTGCCCCACGACGCGCACGCCCTTGGAATATGGCCTGGGCAGGACGCCTGCCTCGCCAGGCAGGATTTCGCCCTGGCGGCCGGGTTCGGGGTTGTCGGCGAAGGCAGCTGCGCCGGTGGAGGCCGTCGCGCCGGTGGACATGCCGAAGGC
>JAUIDF010000267.1 GCA_030429125.1 Gammaproteobacteria bacterium
GGTCGCGTGTCGCGCATCGGCAGCGTGAAACTCACCGAGAAAATGCAGATCGAGCGCTACTCGCACGTCATGCACATTGTCTCCAACGTGCGCGGCGAGCTGAACGAGGGGCTCGACGCCGCGGATGTGCTCAAGGCCTGCTTCCCCGCCGGCACCCTGTCGGGTGCGCCGAAGGTGCGCGCCATGGAGATCATCGACGAATTCGAACCCGAGAAGCGCGGCGTCTACTCCGGCGCGGTGGGTTACATCGGCTGGAACGGCAACATGGACACCGCCATCGCCATCCGCACCGCCGTGATCAAGGACGGGACGCTCTACATCCAGGCCGGCGCCGGCATCGTCGCCGACTCGGTGCCCGAACTCGAATGGGCGGAAACCATGAACAAGGCGCGCGCCGTGTTCAAGGCCGTTTCCATGGCCTGTGCGGGCCTTGGTGGTACGCGGGTGGAATTCTGACGCCGGCGCCGTGCCGGACCCGGTATCGTGGGACTTCGTCCGAAATACTATTTCGTGGTTCGTCGCTCACCGCTGGTACTGGCCTATGCCGGTGGCGCGTCGGGGGATGTCGGACCCGATGTTCCCCGGCTCGGGCGGCTGGCGCCCGACCCCGTGGTGCTCGAACATCCATCGTGGTGGCAGGGCCATCCGCAAGCGATGGATCGTGCGGCCGAACGCCAGCGCCGGCTGGCCGGCCAGGGGATCGAGCACCACCTGATCGTCAGCACGCCCGAGGAGGACGACCTGCGCCGTGACAAGGGGGTTCGCGGCGCGATGTGTTCCAAGAACCTGTACTGCGACGAGCCCGTCTTCGTTCCGCCGCCGACGGCTCCGAACGACGACGCCGACGAGGGTGACCCTGCGCCCTTTGCGGCTCTCGGCGTCGACGGAAAGTTCGACGCCATTTACATCGCCAACCTGGAGCCGTACAAGCGCCGCGAGCTGGCGCGGAACGTCCGACGCCTGCTCGTCGTTTCCGACGGGGGTGATCTGCCTGCCATCTGTCCGGAGCTGACCCATGCCCGGTACAACCTGCGCTGGATGCCGTCCTGGGCCGTGGCGGCCTGTGTGCAGCAGAGCCGTTGTAGCCTCGTGCTTTCGGCGCTCGAGGGTCAGAACAATGCGACGGTCGAGTACCCGTTGTGCGGCATACCGGTTGTTTCGACGCCTTCGAAGGGCGGGCGCGACCTGTTCCTCGACGACGCCGGATCGTTGCTGGTCGAGCCGACGGCCCGGGCCGTCGCCGAAGCGGTGGCGACATTTCGCACCGCCCCACCGGACCCCGGGGATATTCGTCGACGCGTGCTGGCGCGCATCGACGGCCATCGGCGGGTCTTCTGCCGATACGTTGTCGACCTGCTGGCCGGGCGCAATGTCGGCGTATGCGCCGACGTGCTATTGCAGGAGCTGTTCGGGGGAGCCGCGCAACGAGAGCGCCGGTTCGTGCGCCGAGCCGACATCGAGTCGATCCGCGCACGAGGCCACCTCGACGAGCCCGCGGTAGTGCCGGCTGTCGGGCGTCGAAACATGCCCGGACATCGACGCAACGAGCCTTTCGCCGCGTTTCGTCCTGGGCGAGAATACGGGGCTTTCCACTCACCGTGCCATCACCGGCACTCACGACTTCATGACCTGGGCGGGTAGCCAATGCTGCTGATGATCGACAACTACGATTCGTTCACCTACAACCTGGTGCAATACCTGGGTGAACTGGGCTGCGAGGTCGAAGTGATGCGCAACGACCAGGTCGGTATCGACGAGATCGAGGATCTCGCGCCGGAGCGCATCGTGATCTCGCCGGGGCCGTGCACGCCCAACGAGGCCGGCATTTCCGTCGACCTCGTGCAACAGCTCGGGCAGGAGATTCCCATTCTCGGCGTGTGCCTCGGTCACCAGAGCATCGCGCAGGCCTACGGCGGGCAGATCGTGCGTGCGAAAACGCTCATGCACGGCAAGACCTCGATGATCCATCACGATGCGGACGGTCTCTTCGAGGGCCTGTCGAACCCGTTTCTCGCCACCCGCTACCATTCGCTGGTGGTGGATCGCGATACCCTGCCGGACTGTTTCAAGGTGACGGCGTGGGTGGACGACGGCGAGATCATGGCGCTGGTGCACGAAGAGCACCCCGTGTACGGCGTGCAGTTTCACCCCGAGTCCATTCTCACGCAGCACGGACACCGCCTGTTGCGCAATTTCCTGGAGGCGTAGCGTTGAACCCCGATACGCCCGACATCCTGCGTCGCATTCTGGATCGCAAGCACGCCGAGATCGCCGCGCGAGGCGCGAAGGCGCCGCTTGCCGAGGTGCGGGCCCGCGCGGTGGACGCACCGCCGCCTCGTGGATTCGCCTCGGCCCTGTTCGATCGTCTCGAACGGGAAGATCCCGCCGTCATCGCCGAGATCAAGAAGGCATCGCCGAGCAAGGGCGTGATCCGGGAAGATTTCGATCCGGTGGCGATTGCCGAGAGCTATGCCGAGGGCGGTGCGGCCTGCCTGTCGGTGCTGACCGACGAATCGTTCTTCCAGGGCGCCGACGCCTACCTCGAGGCGGCTCGGGCAGCGGTCGACCTGCCGGTGCTGCGCAAGGAGTTCATCGTCGATCCCTACCAGGTCTACGAATCCCGCGCGCTCGGCGCCGACTGCATCCTGCTGATCGTCGCGGCCCTCGACGACGGCCCCATGACCGAGTTGGCGGATCTCGCCACCAGCCTCGGCATGGACGTGCTGGTGGAAGTCCACGACCGCGAGGAACTCGATCGATCGCTGGCGGTGGAGTCGCCGTTGATCGGTATCAACAACCGCGACCTGCGCACGTTTCACACTGACGTGCAGACCACGATCGAGTTGCTCGGCGCCGTGCCCGGGGGCCGCGAAGTGGTGACCGAAAGCGGCATCCACACGCCCGACGACGTACGATTGATGCGGGAAAATGGGGTACACTGTTTTCTGGTAGGGGAGGCGTTCATGCGCGCCGCCCACCCGGGCGCGGCGCTGTCCGCGTTGTTCTTCGACGAGCCGCGGTCGGGGTAAACCACCCGCCGTGCGCTGCAACCGATTGATACGAGATTCATGAAAGCGACCGTCACGCTCAGGCAGGGTGTCAGTTTCGAGACCGTGGCCGACAGCGGCCACCCGGTGGTCATCGACGGTGCGCCGGAGTATGGGGGGGAGAATCGCGGCTCGCGTCCCATGGAGCTGATTCTCATGGGCCTCGGCGGCTGCACCGCCTTCGACGTCGTGCACATTCTTCGCAAGTCGCGGCTGGAAGTGTCGGATTGCCGTGTCGAGCTCGAGGCCGAACGCGCCGAGACGCCGCCGAAGGTGTTTACCCGCATACACATCCACTTCATCGTCAGCGGCGAAGGACTGACTGACAAGCGCGTCGAACGCGCGGTCGTGCTGTCGGCGGAGAAGTACTGCTCGGCGTCGATCATGCTGGGCAAGGCCGTCGACATCACGCACAGCTTCGAGATTGTCGAGGCATAGGCGGGGTCCGAACGCCGATGCAACCCATCGCCGAGTGGTTCAAGCGACACTTCTCCAATCCGGAAGTCGTCTTTCTCGCCGCCGCCCTGCTGGTCGTCTTCTCGGTCATCGTCGTGTTCGGCGACGTGCTCGGCCCGGTGCTGGCCTCCATCGTCATCGCCTACCTGCTGGAGGGCATCGTCAAGGTCATGGAACGTCACCACGTACCGCGCATGATCGCGGTCCTGGTGGTGTTCATCGTCTTCATGCTGGCCCTGACGATCGTCATGTTCGGTCTCATGCCGCTCCTTTCCAGCCAGCTCACCGAGCTCGTGCAGCAGATTCCCGACATTCTCGCCCGCGGACAGGAAGCGCTGCTGCGGTTGCCCGACCGCTACCCGGAGATCATCTCGGTGGAACAGGTCAACGAGCTGATCGCCGAGCTGCGCCGCGAGCTGACATCGTGGGGGCAGCGCGTCGTCACCGTGTCTTTGTCCTCCGTGGTCGACGTCATCACGATCCTGGTCTATCTCATCCTGATGCCGATCCTCGTGTTCTTCTTCATGAAGGACAAGCGCAAGATCATCGACTGGCTGCTGCATTACCTGCCCAGCGACTACAAGCTCGCACAGCGGGTGTGGCAGGACGTCGACGTGCAGATCGCCAACTACATTCGCGGCAAGTTCTGGGAGATACTCATCGTCTGGGCCGTGTGTTTCTTCACGTTCTCGTTCTTCGGCATGGACTACGCCATGCTGATCGGCCTGCTGGTCGGATTGTCGGTGCTGATTCCCTTCGTCGGTGCCGCGGTGGTGACCATTCCCGTCTACCTGATCGCCTGGTTCCAGTGGGGCTGGAGCCCGGAATTCCTTTACGTGGCCCTTGCCTACCTCGTCATCCAGGCCCTCGACGGCAACCTGCTGGTGCCGATCCTGTTCTCGGAAGTGGTGAACCTGCATCCCGTGGCGATCATCACCGCGATTCTCATCTTCGGCGGAATCTGGGGTATTTGGGGCGTGTTCTTCGCCATCCCGCTGGCGACACTCGTGCAGGCCGTGCTCAGCGCCTGGCCGAAGCAGGAACCGGCACGCGGGCGCTAGGACGGACGTTGGGAAAACCCGCGCAACGAGCGCCTTTTTTGCCGCCTGTCGGCTTGATCGACGGACGCCGGTCGTGGAGAATTACAGGTGGACATCGAACAGAGGCAGTTCGATGGGACGCGGCGTTTTTAACGACGGGAAGTCACTCGGAGACGCCATTGCCCGCCAGGCTCCTTCCGGTGGCCGTGTACGGATCGAGCGACAGTTACCTGCCATGGCTGAGAACACCAGAGACGCGACAAGCAACGACATCGGCCCCGAAACCCGGGCAAACCTGGTAACCCGCGGGCTGGTGCCCGCGTCGGACGACGAGCAGGATCTCGGCGCATCGCTGTGAGGCGGGCATCGAGGGCATCCCCGTGGGGGAGCCGTTCCGGCAGATCCACCCGTACATGTTCGTCGCCGCGGGGTACGCGCCGGTGCCCGCGGTGTCGCCCGACGTGCTGCACCGCGCGTTCGGGGCGCCGCAGGATCAGC
>JAUIDF010000005.1 GCA_030429125.1 Gammaproteobacteria bacterium
CGCTGGACGTCGGTCGCCGGCAGGTCGAACTGGAGGGTTACGAACTGGTGCAGAAACAGCTCGACCTGGCCATGGCCCTGCGCGAGCGCATTGCCTCCCATGAACTGCTCAGCCGCTACTTCGACGTGCTGGTGGCCGGTGAGATGGTGCCGGAGCAGTATCGGGCCAGCGGCATCGATTCCTACTTCGACGCGAAGACCGGCTGGCGCAACCTGAACATGGAGGAGGCCTGGGCGAAGGACGACTTCGTGGTCGACCCGACGCGCATTACCCTGTACATCGGCAAGACCGGCATCGACGGCGATACTTTCAAGAACCGCTACCTGATGGAGCGCTACGGCATCCAGATCAACAAGACGTCGCGCAACACGGTGCTGTTCATGACCAACATCGGCACCACGCGCAGCTCGGTGGCCTACCTGATCGGGGTGCTGGTGAAGATCGCCAACGACCTGGAACGTGAATGGAACGACAGCAGCCCGCGCGAGCGCCGCGCCTTCGAGGCCCGGGTGCGCTCGCTCACCACCGATCTGCCGCCGCTGCCGGACTTCAGCCGCTTTCACCCGGCGTTCTCGCACGCCGGCAGCGAGAACACGCCGGAAGGCGATATCCGCATGGCCTACTTCCTCGCCTACGACGAGCGTTTCTGCGACTACCTGCGCATCGAGAACCGCTTCATCGACGACGAGCTGGCGAATGGCCGCGACATCGTCTCGGCCGGATTCGTGATCCCCTATCCGCCCGGGTTTCCGATCCTGGTCCCGGGGCAGGTGCTGAGCAAGGAGATCCTCGACTTCATGCGCGCGCTGGACGTCAAGGAAATCCACGGCTACCGGCCCGATGCCGGACTGCGCGTGTTCCGGGACGAGGCCCTGGCGTCCGTCGGCCAGGCGCCGAGCCGGGTGACGGTGGCGGATATCGCGGCGGAAATGCTGCCTGCCATGGAGACCACGGACATCGATCCCGATTCAGACTGAATCGATGACGTGCCACGGCCTGCGAACAAGTGAAGCTCTTCGAATGGATCGCCCGTGCCCTGCGGCTTCTGCGGGCCGGACGCCGGCGATCGCCTGTCCAGGGAACGAAGTTTCCGAACCCGATTAATCCGAACGCTACTGGAACGAGGATACCCGTGAAGAAACTCAAGAACATCTCCGACATCCGCCGCTACTTTCATCGCAACGAGACGCCGATCTACTTTTTCAGCGCCACCAATTTCAACCTGCTCGGCATCAGCGAGTGGGTGCGCAATTTTCACTACATCAACTACATCGACTGTTTCGACGGTCGCCACCCGAGCGTGTTCGTGCCCACCGAGACGCCCCATCGCGAGTTCGAGGGTATCGAGGACATCAACAACTACCTGCTTCAGCACAAGGAAGTGGTCGACATGGTGGAGAAGCGCGGCCCCGGCGGCAAGGCGGTGTTCCTGATGTTCGACGAGGAGACCGAATCGCTTTGCGCCGAACTCGGCCTGGACGTCTGGTTCCCCTCGGCGTCGCTGCGCTCGAGCGTGGACAACAAGATCGAGACCGTGCGCATCGGCAACAAGGCCGGCGTGCCGAGCGTGCCCAACGTGCTGGCGAAGGTGGACAGCTACGAGACCCTGCGCAACGTGTCGAAGGATCTCGGCGAGCACCTCGTGCTGCAATCGGCATTCGGCGACTCGGGCAAGACCACCTGGTTCATCTCCGACCAGGCCGACTACGACAAGTACAAGAAGGAAATTGAAAAGGAAGACGAGATCAAGGTCATGAAGCGGGTCAACGTGCGGGGCTCGGCCATCGAGGCCTGTACCACCAAGCGCGGCACCATCGTCGGCCCGTTGATGACCGAGCTGGTCGGTTTTCCGGAACTCACCCCCTACAAGGGCGGCTGGTGCGGCAACGAGATCTTCGCCGACGCCTTTCCCCAGGAAATAAGGGACAAGGCGCGCGAGTACACCTTCCAGTTCGGCGAGGCCCTGCGCGAGGTCGGCTACCGCGGCTACTTCGAGCTCGATTTTCTCATCGACCAGGACAACGGCGAGCTCTACCTCGGCGAACTGAATCCGCGGGTGACCGGTGCCTCGACCATGACCAACAGCGCCGCCTTCGCCCACGCCGATGCGCCGCTGTTCCTGTTCCACCTGCTGGAGTTTTCCGACGTCGACTTCGATCTCGACGTCGAGGAACTCAACGACCGCTGGGCCGACGCCGACAATATCGACAGCTGGAGCCAGCTGGTCATCAAGTTCTGCGATGATTCCGTGGAGTGGGTGAGCGCCGCCCCGGAATCGGGCATCTGGCGCCTGGAGGATGACGGCCGCATGGTCTACCGCCGCTTCGATTACCACCGGCGGGGTATTGAAACCGAGCAGGAGGGCTTCTACCTTAGGATCATCGGCGAGGGCGATTACTTCTACAAGGGCGCGGACATGGGCATCCTCATCACCCGTGGTCGGCTCATGAACGACGATTTCACCCTGAACGACCGTGCCCGGCGCTGGATTCGCGACATCCGTCGCGCCTATGCCTCGCAGCCGCTGGACCAGGTGAAACAGGAAAACGTGCCGGTCAGCCTGGAAGCGGGCGCCTTCAAGATTCTCTAGTGTTGTGTTGACCTGAATGACGACGCGTCTCAGATTCCACGCGGTCCGCGAGGACCGACCCGGCTACAAGTGGCTGGCGCTGTTCGAGCGCCACTGGCGCGCCTACGAGAAGTGGTTTCTCTCCCAGGGCGACCAGGCGCGTCCGACCTACCTCGAGACCCGGCGCAAGCTGCGCGACTACATGCCGGAGCTGGTGCCGACGTTCGAGCGGCTGGTGGAACTGGCCGGCGGCGGCGACACGGTGGCGCGGTTCCTCGGTCACTATCGCCCGCCGCCCTACATCGCCGGCTGCTCCCAGGCGGTCTGGCCGGACCCGCGCCGGCCGGTGCTGGTGCGCAACTACGACTACAGCCCGGACCTGTGCGAGGCCACGCTGCTGATGACGCGCTGGAACGGGCGCCAGGTGATCGCCATGGGGGACTGCCTGTGGGGCGCGCTGGACGGCATGAACGACGCCGGCCTGGCGGTGTCGCTGGCCTTCGGCGGGCGGCGCGCGGTGGGCGACGGATTCGGCATGCCCCTGATCCTGCGTTACGTGCTGGAATTCTGCGAGACCGCCGGCGAGGCGGTGCGAGCCCTGGAGCGCATCCCCACCCACATGTCCTACAACGTCACCCTGCTGGACGCCGCGGGACAGATCCGCACCGTGTTCGTCGCCCCCGACCGCGCCCCGGTGACGCGATCGCTGCCGGTGGCGACCAATCACCAGGGCCGCGTCGAGTGGCGCACCCATGCCGAGGCGACCCATTCGCTGGAGCGCGAGAGCTTCCTCATCTCGCGCCTGGCCGATACCGAGGAGACCGACCACGGCTTCGTGCGCTCGTTCCTGTCGGATCCGTTGTACTCCACCGCCTACCGGCGCGGCTTCGGCACCCTCTACTCGAGCTGCTACCGGCCGAAAAGCGGCGAGATGGCGCTGTTCTGGCCGGGCGTCACGCTGCGGCAGTCGTTCGCCGAATTTCGCGAGTCGACGCGAGTCGTCCACTACTTCGTCGCCGACGGGGCGCCGGCCGGGCCGGGGCCCGGCGCGCTGCTCGGCACACCCCGCTCCGCCGATCAGGCATAATCCCGCCCCTGGCGACGATGCCGTCGCCGCCCCGATGGACAGAATCAGCCCGAGGTACGAATCCGTGGTCCCCTTCAGCATTGCCGGCGTGCAGATGAACGTGTCGCTCGCCAACGACAACATCGACACCATGGAGCGCCGCGTCGCCACGATCGTCCACCGCTTTCCCTGGGTCCACATGGTCGTTTTCAGCGAGCTGTCCCCGCTCGGCCCGGACCCGCGCAACGCCCAGCCGATGCCGGGTCCCGCCGAGGAGCGGTTCCGGGGCATCGCCCGGCGCCACGGCATCTGGCTGATTCCGGGTTCCATGTTCGAGTTGCTGGACGGCCGCGTCTACAACACCACGCCGGTGATCGACCCGCAGGGAAACGTGGTCGGACGCTATCGAAAGATGTTTCCGTTTCGTCCCTACGAGGTCGGCGTCGAGTCCGGCACCGGTTTCCTGGTGTTCGACGTGCCCGATGTCGGCCGCTTCGGCGTGTCCATTTGCTACGACATGTGGTTCCCGGAAACGACCCGCACGCTGGTGGCGATGGGCGCCGAGGTCATTATCCACCCGACCATGACCGACACCATCGACCGCGACGTCGAACTGTCCATCGCCCGCGCCGCCGCGGTTACCAACCAGTGCTACTTCTTCGATATCAACGGCGTCGGCGAGTGGGGCAACGGCCGTTCGATCATCGTCGGCCCGTCGGGCTACGTCATCCACGAGGCCGGCGGCGGCGAGGAGATCATGCCGGTGGAGATCAACATGGCCCGGGTGCGCCGCGAGCGCGAGGTCGGCATGCGCGGCCTCGGTCAGCCGTTGAAGAGTTTTCGCGATCGGCCGGTGCGCTTCGACGTCTACGATCCGGACCGCTTCGACAATGCTTATCTCAACAGCCTCGGTCCGCTGGAAAAACCGGTACGGCCCGTGGCCGGCAACGGTAACGGCAATGGCCACGGCGAGCCGAATGGCAACGGCAACGGCACCGTCGAGCCGGCCAGCGCCTATCCGGCCGGCCCTATTGCCGCGTCGTCCCCACAGTCGTAAATTAACGCCCGTTTCCGGATCGCCTTCTTGCGCCTGCCGGCGCCCGGTATCCCGCCGCGGCGCGATGGCCCGCGCACCTGCCCTTCTTCAGAGGTTTCATCATGAATATCAATACGATGCCCCGCCCCGCCGATACCGCTTCGCAAACCAACGCGGCGCTGCAGGCGCGCAAGGAAGCCGCCATGGCCAAGGGCCTGGGCAACCTGGCCCCGGTCTACGTCGAACGCGCCTCGGGCGCCGAGTTGTGGGACGTCGAGGGTAACCGTTACATCGACTTCGGTTCGGGCATCGCGGTGGTCAACACCGGCCACTGTCACCCCAGGGTCGTCGCCGCCGTCAGGGAGCAGCTGGAGCGCTTCCACCATACCTGCCTGATGGTGAGTCCGTATCCCGTGGCGGTCGAACTGGCGGAGCGGCTCAACGCCATCGCGCCGATCACCGATGCGCGCACGATCTTCGTGTCCACCGGCGCCGAGGCCATCGAGAACGCCATCAAGATCGCCCGCGCCCACACCGGCCGTCCCGGCGTCATCGCCTTCAGCGGCGGCTTCCACGGCCGCACCAACCTGACCATGGGTCTCACCGGCAAGGTTGCCGGCTACAAGGCCGGTTTCGGGCCGTTCCCCGGCGAGATTTACCATGCGCCGTTCCCGATCGCCTACCACGGCGTGTCGATGGCGGATTCCCTCAAGGCGCTCGAGATGCTGTTCAAGGTGGACATCGAACCCTCGCGCGTTGCCGCCATCGTGATCGAGCCGATCCAGGGCGAGGGCGGTTTCTACCCGGTGCCGGAGGGCTTTCTGGCCGCGCTGCGCAAGATCTGCGATGTACACGGTATCGTCCTGGTCTGCGACGAGATCCAGACGGGCTTCGCGCGTACCGGCCGCATGTTCGCGGTCGAGCACGACGGCGTCGAGCCCGACATCATGACCATGGCCAAGGGCCTGGCCGGTGGCTTCCCCATCGCCGCCGTCACCGGCAAGGCGGAAATCATGAATGCCGCCGGTGCCGGCGGCCTCGGCGGTACCTATGCCGGATCCCCGCTCGGCTGCGCCGCCGCCCTCGCGGTGCTCGACGTGATCGAGGAGGAAAATCTCGCCGAGCGGGCAGTGACCATCGGAGAAACCATCACTGCCGCCCTGCAAAAACTCCGGCAGGCGCATCCCGACCGGGTTGGCGAGATCCGATCCAAAGGCGCCATGATCGCCGTCGGGCTGGTGAAGAACGGCGACCCGGATCAGCCCGACCCCGGCCTCGTGAAGGCCATCGTCGCCGAGGCGCCGAAGCACGGCCTGATCCTGCTGTCCTGCGGCATTCGCGGCAACGTCATCCGCATCCTCGTGCCGCTCACCATCGAGGAAGCGATTCTCGAGGAAGGCCTCGGCGTCCTCGCCAAGGTGTTCGACAAGGCGGCGAGCGCCGGTTGACGCGAGGCACGGTCGTCGTGTCAGGCGGTCGAGAGAACCGGCGGGCAGGCGCCACCGCTTGCCACGGTGCCCTTGTCACACTACGCTTCGCCCTTCGGGAGTCGGCCGGGCGGTCGCTGGCGGCCGCCGCGAGGCGGTGCTGGAGGAAAGTCCGGGCTCCGCAGGGCAAGGTGCCAGGTAACGCCTGGGCGGCGCGAGCCGACGGAAAGTGCCACAGAAAATATACCGCCCGCCGCGAGGTGGGTAAGGGTGAAATGGTGCGGTAAGAGCGCACCGCGTTCGTGGCAACACGAATGGCAGGGTAAACCCCACCTGGAGCAAGACCAAATAGGGATCCATCGGTGTGGCCCGCACTGGATCCGGGTAGGTTGCTAGAGCCGCGCGGCGACGTGCGGCCCAGATGAATGACTGCCGGTCGGGTGGTTTCGACCGCCCGGCGACAGAACCCGGCTTACAGGCCGGCTCCCGAACTTTTCCGACCCCGGAATCGCCATCGGACGGCCATTTCGTTCCCCCGCCCGCACGCGCGGAATCGCCATGATTTTCAGGCATTTTGCTTGACCTTGTCCTATGGGCGTGCTTATAGTGTCGAATCGTGGTTAATAGTGGCGATTCGGGGCGAATCAGGTCAGGGCGCGCATGTTTCGTGGTGCAAGCACACTCAATATGGATGCCAAGGGGCGCATCGCGATACCCGCGCGTTATCGCGAGACCATCGTGTCGCGATCGGCCGGCAACCTGGTGCTTACCGTCAACAACACCCGCGAACGCTGCCTGTGGCTGTTCACCCTCGACGAGTGGGAGAAGGTCGAGGCCAAGCTGGTCGAGCTGTCGAGCTTCAACAAGCGCGCCCAGTCCCTCAAGCGGCTGCTGATCGGCTACGCCAGCGACTGCGAGATCGACGGCGCGGGACGCCTGCGCATCGCCGCGCCGCTGATCGAGTTCGCCGGCCTGACCAAGCAGGTCGTACTGATTGGCCAGGGCAACAAGTTCGAACTGTGGGACGACGCGCTGTGGAAGGCGAAGTGCGAAGAGTGGATGGCCGAGCCCGAGGAGGAGGAAGAGGTCCCCGAACAAGTGGCCAACCTGTCGCTTTAAGGCCCGCGCGCACCATGCCGAGCGAGCGGGGTTTCGAATCAAGGCTCGCCGCCGGCGAAGCGCGGCGTCGTGGCGGCCACGCGGCCGCCGCGCGCGGCGCGTTCTTCGCGAGGCGGTCCTGAACCGATGGCCGACGCCGGACACATTCCGGTGCTGTCGAGGGAGGTGGTCGAAGCGTTGAAACTACCCGCCGACGGTTTCCTGGTAGACGCCACCTTCGGGCGCGGCGGCCACGCTCGCCTGTGCCTCGATCAGCTCGGGCCCGGTGGGCGCATCCTTGCCATCGATCGCGACCCGGACGCGGTGGACCATGGCCGACGGCAGTTTGCCGACGAGCCCCGCGTGACGGTGGTGCAGGGCCGTTTCTCCGACCTGGCGCGATTGATCGGCGAACATGCGCCGTCGGCGCGAATCGACGCCGTGCTGCTCGATCTCGGCGTGTCGTCGCCGCAGCTCGACACGGCGGCCCGCGGCTTCAGCTTCAGCGCCGCGGGGCCGCTGGACATGCGCATGGACCCGGGGTCGGGACAGAGCGCCGCCGACTGGCTGGCCGATGTCGACGAACAGGAACTGGCGCGGGTGATTCGCCGTCTCGGTGAGGAACGATTCGCGCGCCGCATCGCCGCGGCGATCAAGCGGGCGGCTGCGGCGGGCGAGCTCAGTACCACCGCGCAGCTGGCGGCGCTGGTGAGCGCCGCGGTGCCCACGCGCGAGCGCCACAAGCATCCGGCCACGCGCACGTTCCAGGCCATCCGCATGCAGGTCAACGGCGAGCTCGACGAGCTTGCGCGGGTACTGCCCCAGGCGCTCGACGTCCTGGCCGTGGGCGGGCGCCTGGTGGTGATCAGTTTTCATTCTCTCGAGGACCGCATGGTCAAGCGATTCCTGCGCGGCGAGGCGCGCGGCGACGATTTCCCGCCCGATATGCCCGTCACCGCGGACAGGCTGCATCCGCGCGTGAAACTGGCCGGCAAGGCGGTACGGGCGGCGGCGCCGGAGCTTGACGTCAATCCCAGGGCGCGCAGCGCGGTGATGCGCGCGGCGGAGAAGGTGGCATGAGGCTGCTCGTGCCGATACTGGCCGGGACGCTCGTCGTGAGCGCGATGGCACTGGTGCTGGTTCGCTACGAGAGCCGCCTCGCCTTCGCCGAGCTGCATCGCCTCGACACCCGTCGCGACGATCTCAACGTGGAGTACGGTCGGCTGTTGCTCGAGCGCGCCACCTGGTCGCTGTCCCAGCACGTCGAGGAAGCCGCCAGCGGCCGGCTGGACATGACGCGACCCGTGGAAGAGTCCGTGGTCACGCTGGCCTTGCCCGGCGAGGTCTCGCAATGAGTCATCGCAAGAGCCCGTTCAATGCCTTTCGCCACTTTTCCAGCCTGTTCGTGCTGCTGGGTGCCTTCGGCGTGCTCGCCGTCCAGGCGGCGCGCCTGCAGTGGGAACAGGGCGAGTTTCTCAAGGAGCAGGGCGCGGCGCGCTCGGTGCGCACGGTCGAGGTGAAGCCGAACCGGGGTCGCATTCTCGATCGAAACGGCGAGATCCTGGCGGTGAGCACGCCGGTGGATTCGATCACCGCCGATCCGTCGGTGCTGTGCGCCGCGCCCGGCGCCTGGCCGGCTCTCGCCGAGGCGCTCGGCCGCGACGTCAACCGCCTGGCCGCACTCTGCGCGGAACACGGTGAGTCGGGTTTTGCCTATCTCGAACGACACCTGCCGCCCAGCGAGGCGCAGGCCATCCTCGACCTCGACCTCGCCGGCGTTCACGTGCAGCGCGAGTACCGCCGTTACTACCCCATGGGGCCGGTGGCCGCCCACGTGGTCGGGGTGACGGACATCGACGACCGCGGTCTCGAGGGCCTGGAGCGTCAGTTCGACGGCCTGCTCGGCGGCGAGACGGGAGAGAATCGCATCGTGCGCGATCGCAAGGGGCGCGTGGTCGAGCGCGTGCAGCGTATCGAGGCGGTGCATCACGGCGAGGACCTGGACACCAGCATCGATGCCCGCGTGCAATATGCCACGCGCCGGGCGCTGGCAGCATCGGTCAGCGAGTTCAAGGGCGCCGGGGCATCGGCCGTGGTGCTCGATGCGAGGAGCGGGGAAATCCTCGCCATGGTGAACGTGCCGGACTACAACCCGAATCGTCGCGATCGCGGCGCCGGGCCGGCGCTGCGCAACCGCGCGGTCACCGACCTGCTCGAGCCGGGCTCGACCATCAAGCCCTTCACCGTGGCCATGGCATTGCAGAGCGGGCGCTTCGACGTCGACACCGTCATCGACACGAGTCCGGGCCGCTACCGGATTGGCGGTCACACCATTCACGACGTGCACGACTACGGCCAGCTCACGGTGTCGCGCGTGATCGTCAAGTCGAGCAATATCGGCGCCGCCAAGATCGCCATGGCGTTTCCGCCCATGATGCTCTACCACGTGCTCAGCGACGTCGGCTTCGGCGATGCCACCGGCATCGAGCTGCCCGGTGAACGCCAGGGCACGCTGCCCAATCGCAAGCAGTGGCGGCCCATCGAGCACGCCACGCTTTCCTATGGTTACGGGCTGTCGGCGACCCCGATCCAGATCGCGCAGGCGTACGCGGTGCTGGCGAACGACGGCTACCTGGTGCCGTTGACGATTCGCAAGCGCAATGCGCCGGTGAAGGGCGAGCGCATCCTGTCCGGCGCGGTGGTCGACGCCGTGGTGGCCATGCTCGAGGACGTGGTCAGCCGCGAAGGCACGGCCCGCCGCGCGCGGGTGGCCAACTACCGTGTCGGCGGCAAGACCGGGACCAGTCACAAACTGATCGGCGGGCGCTACGCCGAGGACCGGTACGTGTCCTCCTTCGCCGGCTTCGCGCCGGTGTCCGATCCCCGCTTCGTGATGGTCATCGTGGTGGACGACCCGCGTTCGGATCGCTATTTCGGCGGCTACGTGGCGGCGCCGGTGTTCTCCGAGGTCATGGCCGAGGTGCTGCGTCTGTACAACATCGCGCCGGATGCCCTCGATGCGCCGGCACTGCAGGTGGCGGCACGACACGCGGATACGGATTCGTGAACGGCGCGTCGCCTACATTGAGGGAACTGGCGCGGGGTATCGGGGCCGGCGACGCGCTGCCGGATATCGTCGTCGCCGGCCTGGCGCTGGACAGCCGCCGGGTGAAGCCGGGCGACCTGTTCCTGGCCGTGCCGGGACTGGCGGCGGACGGCCGCGCCTTCATCGAGGCCTCCATCGAGGCCGGGGCTGCCGCGGTATTCGCCGAGGCGGGCGGTGCCGCGCACCTCGCGAGCGCCGACGTACCGGTGATCGAAGTGCACGGCCTGAAGCGTCACGTCGGCGCCATCGCCGACCGGTTCTTCGGCCAGCCGTCCCGCCGCCTGTGCGTGATCGGCGTCACCGGCACCAACGGCAAGACCACCTGCAGCCACCTGCTCGCCCAGGCACTGGCCGCGCTCGGCGCCGAGAGCGCCGTCATGGGCACGGTCGGCAACGGCCGGCCGGGCGCGCTGTTCACCTCGGACCTGACCACCGCCGATGCCGTGCGCGTGCACGGCGAACTGGCCCGGCTGCTCGCCGACGGCGTGCAGTTCGTCGCCATGGAGGTGTCCTCGCATGCCCTCGACCAGGGCCGTGTCGACAAGGTCGCCTTCGACGTCGCGGTGTTCACCAATCTCAGCCAGGACCACCTCGACTACCACGACGACATGGACGCCTACGGCGCCGCCAAGGCGCGCCTGTTTGCCGTCGAGGACCTGTCGGCCTGCGTGGTCAACGTCGACGACGCGTTCGGCCGCCGCCTGGCCGACAGCATCGACCCGGACCTGCTGTGGAGCTACGGCGCCAGCGAGGACGCGCGCGTGCGGCGCGGCGTCGTCGAGTCGGGCAATGCCGGTATCGCCATGGACGTGACCGCGAACGACGTCGCCTCGCGTGTCGAGGCGCCGCTTACCGGCCGATTCAACGCCGACAACGTGCTCGCGGTGTTTGCCACGCTGCTGGCCATGGGATTCGATGCACCGCGCGCCGCGGGTGCGTTGCGCTCGGTACGGGCCGTGCCCGGTCGCATGGAGCGTTTCGCCGCGCCCGACCAGGCCGCGGTCGTGGTCGACTATGCCCACACCCCGGACGCGCTGGAAAAAGCCCTCGCCGCCTGCCGCGAGGCATGCGGCGGTGCGCTGTGGGTCGTGTTCGGCTGCGGCGGCGACCGCGACCGCGCCAAGCGGCCCGCCATGGGTGCCATCGCGGCGCGCCTGGCCGATCACGTGGTGCTCACCAACGACAATCCGCGCGGCGAGAACCCGCTTGCCATCATCGACGACATTCGCGCCGGCGGCGACGGACGCGAAAGCGTACTGCCCGATCGCCGCGAGGCCATCGCCCATGCCCTCGGGCGGGCGGCGCCGGGCGACGTGGTGCTGGTGGCGGGCAAGGGTCACGAGAGCGGTCAGACCGAGAACGGCGTGACCCGTCCGTTCAGCGATCGTGACGTGGTTCGCGAGCTGCTCGGAGGTGGCGCGTGATGTCGCTGTCGGTTGCCGCCCGCGTCCTCGGTGCCGAACTCAGCGGCAGCGACCGGGATTTCACCGGCGTGTCCATCGACTCGCGCCGCATCGAGCCCGGCGCATTGTTCGTCGCCCTGCGCGGCGAGCGCTTCGATGGGCACGACTTCATCGTCCAGGCCGTTGCCAGCGGCGCCGCCGGCGTGCTCGTCGAACAGGCGGCGCCGGCGGGCGTGCCGACGATCCGCGTTGCCGACAGCCTGGACGCGCTGCAGCGGCTGGCCGCCGACTGGCGCCGGCGCTTCGACTGCCGCCTCGCCGCCATTACCGGCAGCAATGGCAAGACCACGGTGAAGGAAATGATCGGCGCCATCGTCTCGCGTGCGGCGCCGTCGCTGGTGAGCGCCGGTAACCTGAACAATCACATCGGCGTCCCGCTGTCGCTGCTGCGCCTGCGCGCCGGACACCGTTACGCCGTGATCGAGATGGGCATGAACCATGCCGGCGAGCTGAGTCGCCTGTCGCGCCTCGCGGCGCCGGACGTGGCGCTGGTCAACAACGCCGCGGCGGCTCACCTGGAGGGGCTCGGCAGTGTCGAGGGCGTGGCCCGCGCCAAGGGCGAGATCTTCTCGGCGCTGTCCGGCGACGGCATCGCCGTGATCAACGCCGACGACGGGTTCGCCGGTTACTGGCGGGGCCTCAATGCCGGGCGCCGTTGTCTCACGTTCGGCATCGATGCCGACGCCGATGTGCGCGGCCGCGCGGACGTGGGCGCGGAGCGCTGCACGATCGTCATCGAATTCGAGGACACCCGGATCGAAACCCTGCTTCCCGTGGGCGGCGCCCACAACGCCCGCAACGCGGTGGCGGCCGCCGCCGTCGCGCTGGCCCTCGACGTCGATGCCGACACTATTGCCGCGGGTCTTGCGGCGTTTCGTCCGGTGGGCGGGCGCAGCGCCGTCGTCATGCTCGACGACGGCACGCGCCTCATCGACGACACCTACAACGCCAACCCGGCGTCGATGGCCGCCGCCATCGATACGCTGGGACGCTTCGACGGCTCGCGCGTGCTGGTCATGGGCGACATGGGAGAACTCGGCCCCGCCGCCGCCGCCCTGCATCGCGAGGTGGGCGAGCGGGCGCGGGATGGCGGCGTGCATCGCCTGCTCGCGCTGGGGCCGTTGAGCGCCGGGGCGGCCGCGGCCTTCGGCGATGCCGGGCGGTCCTTCGACGACTTCGACGAGCTCATCGCGGCCCTGAAGCAGGAGGTCGGCGCCGGTGTCACGGTGCTGGTGAAGGGGTCGAGGGCCATGCGCATGGAGCGCGTGACGCGCGCCCTGACCGGCGACGACGGAGGAACACGCTGATGCTTCTGTATCTCTTCGACCGGCTCGCCGAGCACTACACGGTGTTCAACGTGTTCCGCTACCTCACGCTGCGCGGTATTTGCGGCGTGCTCACGGCGCTTGCCATCTGCTTCATGGTCGGGCCGATGATGATCCGCAAGCTCAGCCACCACCAGATCGGCCAGACCGTGCGCGAGGACGGACCGCCGACCCATTTCGAAAAGGTCGGCACGCCGACCATGGGCGGCGCCCTGATTCTCGTCGCGGTGGCGCTGTCCACGCTGTTGTGGGCGGACCTGTCGAACCGATTCATCTGGGCCGCGCTGCTCACCTGCATGGCGTTCGGCGTCATCGGCTGGGTCGACGACTACAAGAAGCTGATTCACAAGGATCCGCGCGGCATGGGCGCGCGCAACAAGTTCGCGTCGCAGACCGTCGCCGGGCTCGCCGTGGCCTTGTTCCTCTACTACTCGGCCAGCGATCCGGCCGAGCTGCTGCTGATCGTGCCGTTGTTCAAGGAGGTGGCCGTCGATCTCGGCTTCGGCTATGTCATCCTCACCTATCTGGTGGTGGTCGGTACCTCCAACGCGGTGAATCTCACCGACGGACTCGACGGTCTTGCCATCCTGCCGACGGTGCTGGTGGCCGGCGCGCTGGCGATCTTCGCCTACCTGACCGGCCATGCCATCTTCAGCAGCTACCTCGGCATCCCCTTCATCCCGGGCGTGGGCGAAGTGCTGATCTTCTGCGCCGCGCTGGTGGGCGCCGGGCTCGGGTTCCTCTGGTTCAACACCTACCCGGCCATGGTGTTCATGGGCGACATCGGTGCGCTGGCACTCGGTGCCGCCATCGGCGTGGTGGCGGTGATCGTGCGACAGGAGATCGTGCTCGTGATCATGGGTGGCATCTTCGTCATGGAAACGCTGTCCGTCATCCTGCAGGTCGCCTCCTACAAGCTGCTCGGCAAGCGGCTGTTTCGCATGGCGCCGCTGCACCATCACTTCGAGCTCAAGGGCTGGCCCGAGCCCCGCGTCAGCGTGCGGTTCTGGATCATCAGCCTGATCCTGGTGCTGGTGGGCCTGGCCACCCTCAAGGTGCGCTGATGGCGATGGCCATGGCGAGCGATACCCGACCCCATGCAGACGCCACGCTCGTGGTGGGCCTGGGAGAGAGCGGTTATTCCGTGGTGCGCTTCCTCGTGCGCCGGGGCGTGACGCCAGTCGTGGCCGACAGCCGCGACGCGCCGCCCATGCTCGAGCGGTTGCGGCGCGAGCACCCCACGGTCGAGGTACATCTCGGCGCCTTCGATGCGGCGATGTTCGAACGCTTCGGCCGCGTGGTGGTCAGCCCCGGCGTGGCGACGCGCGAACCGGCGCTGCGCGCCGCGGTGGCCGCGGGCGCCGAGGTCCTGGGCGACGTCGAGCTGTTTGCCGCCCTCGCCGACGCACCGGTGATTGCCGTGACCGGCTCCAATGGCAAGAGCACGGTCACCGCGCTGCTGGGCGAACTGCTCGCCGCCGCCGGGCGCGACGTGCGGGTCGGCGGCAACATCGGTGTGCCGGTGCTCGACCTGCTCGCGGACACGCCGCCGGACTTCTACGCGCTCGAGCTCTCCAGTTTCCAGCTCGAGACCACGTCGAGCCTCGCCACGACGGCCGCGGTGGTGCTGAACGTAAGCCCGGACCACCTGGATCGTTACGACAGCGTGGCCGACTACGGGCGTGCAAAGGCGCGCATCTATACGAACTGCCGGGCGTGCGTGGTCAATCGCGACGATCCCGTGGCCGGGCACCTGGCGCCGAACGGCAATACCCGGCACATCGCGTTCGGTCTCGGCGCGCCGGAGCATGAGGACGACTTCGGACTGGTGACCGACGCCCGCGGGCGGCGTCAGCTGTGTCATGGCGAGCGACGCCTGCTGCCTCTCGACGCACTGCGCCTGGAGGGCGGCCACAATGCCGCCAACGTGCTGGCGGCACTGGCGCTGGTGCATGCGGCGGGCGTCGAGCTGGACCGCGCCGTGCTCGACCGCGCGCGGGATTTCGGCGGCCTGCCGCACCGCATGGAGCGCGTCGCCGAGCATGCCGGCGTGCGCTGGATCAACGATTCCAAGGGGACCAACGTCGGTGCCACCTGCGCCGCGATCGAGGGCACCGACGCGCCGATGGTGCTCATCGCCGGCGGCGTCGGCAAGGGCGCGGACTTCTCGCCGCTGGCCGCGGCCGCCTTCGGCCGCGTCACCCATGCCATCGTGCTCGGGGCCGACCGCGCGGCCATCGCGGCGGCACTCGCGCCGGTGCTGCCGGTGAGCGAGGCGGCGAGCCTGGCCGATGCCGTGTCGCAGGCCGCGTCGCTGGCCGCGCCGGGCAGCGTGGTGCTGTTCTCCCCGGCCTGCGCCAGCTTCGACATGTTTCGCAATTTCGAGCATCGCGGCGACGTGTTTCGCGCCCTGGTGGACGAGGTCACGTCATGCAGGCGGTAGTGGGGAAAATGCTCGAGTCGCCGCGCCTGGCCTGGCGCGCCGACGGGGTGCTGCTCGGCGTCATCGTGGCGCTGGTCGGCTTTTCCCTGGTGATGGTGTTCTCGGTGACCGTGGTCGACGACGACGGCGACGCGGGATTCTCCCGCATTGCCCGCCACGCGGCTTACATCGGTATCGGCTGCGTCGCCATGATGCTGGTCTCCTTCCTGCCGGTCGCGCTGTGGCAGCGAATCGCGCGCCCCTTGATGGTCACCGGCGTGGTGCTGCTGGCGCTGGTGCTGGTGCCGGGCATCGGCGTCGAGGTCAACGGCAGCCAGCGCTGGTTTGCCGTCGGGCCGGTGCGCGTGCAGCCGTCCGAGCTGATGAAGCTGATCATGATCGTCTACATGGCCGATTACCTGACGCGGCGTCGCGCCCAGCTTCGGACCTTTCGCCTGGGCGTGTTCAACGTCGGCCTGGTGGTGGCGCTGGTGGGCGTGCTGCTGTTGCTCGAGCCGGATCTCGGCACCACCGTGGTGCTGGCAGCGACGGTCTTCGCCATGATGTATGTCTCGGGCGTGCGCTACCTGCATATGGCGCTGTGCGTGTTCGCGGCGGCGCTCGCCTTCGCGGTACTGGTCTACGTCTCGCCCTATCGCCTCGAGCGCGTGCTCAGCTTTCAGAACCCGTGGGCGGATCCCTGGGACAGCGGCTTTCAGCTCTCGCAGGCGTTGATCGCCTTCGGCCGCGGCGAGTGGTTCGGCCTGGGCCTCGGCCAGTCGATCCAGAAGCTCTACTACCTGCCCCACGCCAGCAACGACTTTCTCGCCGCGGTGGTCGCCGAAGAGCTCGGCCTGGCCGGCATCGTCCTGCTGATCGCCCTGTATGCCACGCTGCTGTTACGCGGCTTCGCCGTCGCCGCGGCGGCGGAGAAGGGCGGCCACGACTTCAGCGCGCGACTGGTCCATGGCGCCGTCATCATGATCGCGCTGCAGGCCATCGTGAACCTCGGCGTGAACATGGGCGTGCTGCCGACCAAGGGGCTCACGCTCCCGCTGATGAGCTACGGCGGCAGCAGCATGATCGTCACCCTCGCCATGCTCGGGCTGGTGCTGGCGGTGGACCGCGAGACACGGCGCCCGGCCGGGAGGCGTCGACGATGAAGACGCTGCTGGTCATGGCGGGCGGTACCGGCGGGCATGTCTACCCGGCGCTGGCGGTGGCCGAGTACCTGCGCGAGCGGGGTGTGAACATCGTCTGGCTCGGCACCCGCGCCGGTCTCGAGGCACGCGTGGTGCCGGCCGCCGGCATCGATATACGCTGGCTCAGTATCTCGGGTCTGCGTGGCAAGGGCCTGGCGCGTTACCTCGCGATGCCGTTCCTGCTGCTGCGCGCGATCGCCCAGGGCCTCGCCACCGTGCGCAAGGTGCGTCCCGACGCCCTGCTCGGCATGGGCGGATTCGCCGCCGGTCCGGGCGCCGTGTCGGGATGGCTGTTGCGCCGGCCGCTGGTCATCCACGAGGCAAACGCCAGCGCCGGGCTCACCAACCGCTTGCTGGCGCCGCTGGCGCGCCGGGTACTGAGCGGCTTTCCGCGAAGCGAGGGACTGCCCTCGCGCACCGAGTGGACCGGCAACCCGGCCCGGTCCCAGATCCGCCCGCGCGCGTCGAGAATCGGCGTCGACGGACCGCTCAACGTGCTCATCGTCGGCGGTAGTCTGGGCGCACGGGTATTCAACCAGAAGCTGCCCGGCTACCTTCATGAATTGCTCGCTGCCGGTGCCGTGACCGTGCATCACCAGTGCGGTCGCGGCAATGCCGGCGACGTCACCGCGCGCTACGCCGGCCACGGCGTCAGCGCGCGCGTCGAGGCGTTCATCGACGACATGGGCGCCGCCTACGAACAGGCCGACCTGGTGATCTGCCGTGCCGGCGCCATGACCGTGGCGGAACTCTGCATCGCCGGCGTCGCCGCCATCCTGGTCCCGTTCCCGCATGCGGTCGGCGATCACCAGAGCGCCAACGCGCGCTACCTCAGCGACCAGGGCGCTGCGGTGCTGATGCCGGAGTCGACACTCGACGGCGATCGCCTGCGCTCGCTGATCGAACAGTTCCGCGGCGATCGCGCGTCGCTCGAGGCGATGGCCGGGCGTGCCCGGACGCTGGCTCGCGCGGACGCCACCGCCCGCGTCGCCGACGCCTGCCTGGAGGTGATGCATGCGTGAATTCGTGCACCACGTCCACTTCGTCGGCATTGGCGGCGCCGGCATGAGCGGCATCGCCGAGGTGCTGCTGGGACAGGGCTATCGCGTGAGCGGCTCCGATCTCAGCGAGAGCGAGAACGTGCGCCGCCTGCGTCACTGCGGCGCCGTCGTCACCGTCGGCCACGATGCCGGCAACGTGGCTGGCGCGGACGTGGTCGTGGTGTCGTCGGCGGTGGCCGGCAACAACGTCGAGGCGGTGGCGGCACGGGCGGCGGGCATCCCGGTGATCCCGCGCGCCGAGATGCTGGGTGAGTTGATGCGCTTCGGCCAGGGCATCGCCGTGGCCGGTACCCACGGCAAGACCACCACCACCAGCCTCGTGGCCAGCATTCTCGCCCAGGGCGGACTGGACCCGACCTTCGTCGTCGGCGGGCTGGTCAACAGCATCGCGTCCAACGCCCGGCTGGGACAGGGCGCCTACCTGGTGGCCGAGGCGGACGAGAGCGATGCCTCGTTCATGCACCTGCAGCCGCTCATCTCCGTGGTCACCAACGCGGTCGCGGATCACATGGATGCCTACGGCGGCGACTTCGACCAGTTGCGCCGCACCTTTATCGATTTTCTGCACAACCTGCCGTTCTACGGCCTCGCCATCCTCTGCCTCGACGATCCGGTACTGCGCGAGCTGGCCGGCGGCGTGCACCGCACGGTGGTCGGCTACGGCACGGGGTCGGATGCGGATTTCCGCGCCGTGGACATCAGGCAGTCCGGCACCACGATGAGATTCTCGGTGGAACGGCCGCAGCGCGACGGCCCGCTCGCGATCGAGCTGGCGCTGCCGGGGTTTCACAACGTGCTGAACGCGACCGCGGCCATTGCCGTGGCCCACCAGCTCAGGGTCGCCGACGACGATATCGCCGCCGCGCTGAAGGGCTTTGCCGGCATCGGCCGCCGCATGCAGCGCCATGGTCCGATCAGGCTCGGCAACAAGACGGTGGAGCTCGTCGATGACTACGCGCATCACCCGCGCGAGATTCGCGCCACCCTCGAGGGCGCGCGCGGCGCGTGGCCGGAGCGGCGCATCGTGGTGGTGTTCCAGCCGCACCGCTTCAGTCGCACCCGCGATCTGTTCGACGACTTCGCCGAGCTGCTCTCCGGCGTCGAGCCACTGGTCATCGGCGAGGTATACCCGGCCGGCGAGGCACCGATCAGCGCCGCCGACGGCCGCGCCCTGTGCCGCGCCATTCGCAAGCGCGGCGTCTCCGACCCGGTGTTCGTCGAGTCGCTCGACGACCTGGCCGACGTCCTCGACGGCGTCTGCGGCGACGGCGACGTGGTGCTGACCCTCGGCGCGGGCGACATCGGCCGGCACGCGAGACGCCTGGCCGAGAACGCCGGGGCGACGGGGGTGTCGTCATGATGACGGCCCGGCGTGCGGACGAATTCCCCGACATGAGCGGCGTGCGGGGCGAACTCAGGGCCGACGAACCCATGGCCGGCCACACGAGCTGGCGGGCCGGCGGTCGCGCCGAGTGGTACTTCGTGCCGGCCGATGCCGACGATCTCGGCGTATTCCTGTCGCGGCTGCCGGCGTCGATGCCGGTGCTGTTCATCGGCCTCGGATCGAACCTGCTGGTGCGCGATGGCGGCGTGCGCGGCGTCGTCGTCGCCACCCACAAGGCGTTGTCCGCCATGCGGCTCGATGCCGATGGGCTGCTCTACGTCGAGGCGGGCGTGGCCAGTGCGCAGGTGGCGCGATTCGCCGCACGCCACGATCTCGTCGGCGGCGAGTTCCTGGCCGGCATCCCCGGCTGCATGGGCGGTGCGCTGGCGATGAATGCCGGTGCCTTCGGCGGTGAGACCTGGCGGGTCGTCTACTCTGCGGACCTCGTCGACCGCACCGGCACCCGGCGTACGCTCCCGGCCGCCGCCTTCGAGACCGGTTATCGCCATGTCGTCCTGCCGGGCGACGCGTGGTTCGTGGCCGCGCGGCTGCGACTCGCCGCCGGCGACGGCGCCGCCGGCAAGCGCGAGATCGCCGAGCTGCTCCGTCGCCGCGCCGATTCTCAGCCGGTGCAAAGCGCCAACGCGGGATCGGTGTTCACCAATCCGCCGGGTGATCACGCCGCCCGACTGATCGAATACTGCGGCCTGAAGGGGTTCGCCATCGGCGACGCCCAGGTCTCGGAGAAGCACGCCAACTTCATCATCAATCGCGGCTCGGCGCGGGCGTCGGACATCGAGAAACTGGTCGCCGCCGTGCGCCTGCGCGTGCGCAGCGACACCGGCGTGGACCTGAAGCCGGAAGTGCGATTCGCGGGGGAGCACGATGAGTAAGTCCGACGACGAGGTCATGGACAACGCCGGTCGCTGGAAGTCGCGGGTTGCGGTGCTGGCGGTGTCGCTGGTGGTGCTGGCGTCGCTGGCGCTGGTGGCGCTCGATCGCCTGTTGTTGCCCGGACGTTTCGCCGTCAACGAAGTCGTCGTGGCCGGGCGCGCGCCCAACGTGGACCCTGCCGCGGTGCTCGCCGCGGTGCGCGAGGTGGGCGTGAAGTCATGGTTTTCGGCCGATCTCGCCGCCGTCGAGCGCGCCGTGCTGGAGGTGCCCTGGGTCTATCGCGCCGCCGTCCGGCGCCGCTGGCCGGGCAAGCTGGTGGTGACCGTCTCCCAGGCGATGCCGTTCGCGCTCTACGGCGAGGCGCAGTGGATCAACCGCGAGGGGGAAGCCCTGTCGCTACCCGCCGACTTCGCCGACGGCGGCCTGCCGCGTCTGTCCGGGCCGGTCGAGCGCGCCGGCGAGGTGGCATCCATGTACGTCGAACTCAGGGCTTTGATGGCGTCCGCCGACGCCGTGCGCGTGCATGCCCTGGCGCTCGACCCGCGCGGTACCTGGACACTCGGCATCGCCGGCGCGGCGGACGGTGCGTCGCGGGTCATCGACGTCACCATCGGTCGCGAGCAGATCGCCGAGCGCGTCGTGCGACTGGCCGCGGCCCTCGACACCGAGCTGGCGGCGCGCCTGCCCATGATTGGCGCCATCGACCTGCGCTACCCCAACGGCTTCGCGGTGCGCCCGGTGGACGAGCCGGAGGACGCACGCCGGATGGCCGAACTCAAGACACCCGTGGCCGGCGGCGGCACGGGATAACGAGCCGTAACCTGATGAAGAAAAGCGACGAAAACCTGATTGTCGGCCTGGACATCGGCACCTCCAAGATCCTCGCCATCGTGGCCGAGGACCGGGGCGATGGAAACGTCGAGATCGTCGGCGTCGGTCACCATCCCTCGCGCGGCCTGAAAAAGGGCGTGGTGGCGAACATCGAGTCCACCGTGCAGTCCATACAGCGCGCGGTGGAGGAGGCCGAGCTCATGGCCGGCTGCCAGATCCTGTCGGTATACGCCGGCATCGCCGGATCGCACATCAACAGTTTCAACTCCCACGGCGTGGTCGCCATTCGCGACAACGAGGTCAGCGCGGGCGATGTCGAGCGCGTCATCGAGGCGGCGCGGGCACTGGCGATTCCCAACGACCAGAAGATCCTGCACATCCTGCCGCAGGATTTCATCATCGACGGCCAGGAGGGCATTCGCGAGCCCATCGGCATGAGCGGCGTGCGCATGGAAGCCAAGGTGCACATCATTACCGGCGCCGTGAGCGCGGCGCAGAACATCGTCAAGTGCATCCGCCGCTGTGGCCTGGAGGTGGACGACATCATCCTCGAGCAGCTCGCCTCCAGCTACTCGGTGCTCGACGAGGACGAGAAGGAGTTGGGCGTGTGCATCGTCGACATCGGCGGCGGCACCACCGATATCGCCATCTTCACCGAGGGCGCCATTCGTCACACCGCGGTGCTGCCCATCGCCGGCGACCAGATCACCAACGACATCGCCGTGGCGCTGCGCACCCCGACCCAGGCGGCCGAGGAAATCAAGAAGAAGTTCGGCTGCGCGCTGACCCAGCTCGCACCCCATGGCGAAATGATCGATACGCCCAGCGTCGGCGACCGCGCGCCGCGCAAGCTGGCGCGCTCCACCCTCGCCGAGGTCATCGAGCCGCGCGTCGAGGAGCTCTACCTGCTGGCGCAGGCGGAACTGCGCCGCAGCGGCTACGAAGAGCTCATCGGCACCGGCATCGTGCTCACCGGCGGCAGTTCGAAGATGGACGGCATGGTCGAGCTGGCCGAGGAAATATTCCACATGCCGGTACGCCTCGGTGTGCCGCAGTACGTCGGCGGTCTGTCCGAAGTCGTACGCAACCCGATCTACTCCACCGGCGTCGGGCTGACCCTGTTCGGCGCCGCCAACCGCCCCGGCAAGGCGCGCAAGTCACCCCCCCGCGGCGCCCGCATGGGCTCGCTGGTGGAGCGCATGAAGTCCTGGTTCCAGGGCAATTTCTGAAGGTTCAGAGAATGATTTTTGACAGAGAAGGCAACGAGCAAGGGAAGAGAACGGGCCACGATGGCCACTACGGTATGTCGCGCGAGGTCTCGCGCAACATGCACATTCACATGGCAGCGGAGACTTAAACAATGTTTGAACTGGTAGAAACCGTTGGACAGCAGGCGGTTATCAAGGTCATCGGCATCGGTGGCGGCGGCGGCAACGCGGTCGACCACATGCTTTCGGCCAACCTGGAAGGCGTCGAGTTCATCAACGCCAACACCGACTCCCAGGCGCTGCAGCGCTCGGGCGTGCCCCGCCTGTTGCAGCTTGGCGAGGCGCTGACCAAGGGGCTTGGCGCCGGCGCCAACCCGGAGATCGGCCGCCAGGCCGCCATCGAGGATCGCGACCGCATCGCCGACATCCTCGAGGGAGCGGACATGATTTTCCTCACCTCGGGCATGGGCGGCGGCACCGGCACCGGCGCCGCGCCGGTGGTGGCCGAGCTGGCGCGCGAGCGCGGCATCCTCACCGTGGCGGTGGTTACGCGTCCGTTCCCCTTCGAGGGCAAGAAGCGCATCGAGGCGGCGGAGCAGGGCATTGCCGAGCTTCGCCAGTACGTCGACTCGCTGATCACCATTCCCAATGAGAAAGTGCTGTCGGTCATGGGCAAGCAGGCGACCCTGCTGGACGCCTTCGCGCGGGCCAACGAGGTGTTGCTGAACGCGGTGCAGGGCATTGCCGAGCTGATCACCCGGCCGGGCCTGATCAACGTCGACTTCGCCGACGTGCGCACCGTCATGTCGGAAATGGGCGTGGCGATGATGGGTTCGGCCACCGCCTCCGGCGACGATCGCGCCCAGGAAGCGGCCCGCGCGGCGGTCTCCAGCCCGCTGCTCGAGGACATCGACATCCACGGCGCCAAGGGCATCCTGGTGAACGTCACCGCGGGCATGGACATGTCCATCGGCGAGTTTTCCGAGGTCGGCGATATCGTCAGCGAATACGCCTCCGAGGATGCCACCGTGGTCATCGGTACGGTGCTCGACCCCGAGATGGCCGGCGATCTGCGCGTCACCATGGTGGCGACCGGTATCGGCGAGGCCCAGGCGGTGCGCAAGCCGGTACGACCGAAGGTGGTACACTCGCAGAAAATGGAGGCCGATGCCGCCGAGTCCCGCGAGCAGCCGACCGTGATCCGCTCGCGTCGGGCCGCGGGCGCGGGTTCCGCGGCGGTGGCCGCTGACGGCTCGACCGACATGGACTACCTGGACATTCCGGCGTTCCTGCGCCGCCAGGCCGACTAGCGTCCGCGCGAACGGGGCGAGTCCGCCGTCGTCCGGCCCCGGCAGGGTCGCCGGTCGGGCTGCTCGCTCCTGGGGATCGCGTGCGACGAGACGACGCCATGGGGAGGGTCGAGATGTCGAATCCGCTGCCAACCGCGGCGTTTCGACCCTGCGCCCCGCGCTCGCCGCGAGCTGTCGCGGCGAGCGTCGAGGGGGCGCTGGCGCATGCCCGAAAATGGGCTAACCCACTAAAATATCATTGAAAAGGTACACAAGGATGACAATCTGGTGTACAGTCCGGTGCCGTCGGGGGAGGCGATCCCCGGGTATCGTGGTGCAAAATCTAGAACGAATAAAACAAACCGAGGAACACTCCCTCCCAATACAGTTCATCCAATGATCAGGCAAAGAACGCTAAAGAATGTGATACGTGCGACCGGCGTCGGTCTGCACACGGGGGAAAAAGTCTACCTGACACTGCGGCCCGCGCCCGTCGATTCGGGCATCGTGTTTCGCAGGACCGATCTCGATCCCGTCGTCGAGGTGCCGGCCAAGCCCGAGTACGTGGGCGACACGCGCATGTCGACCACCATCGAGAAGGACGGCGTCAGGATTTCCACCGTCGAACACCTGATGTCCGCCTTCGCCGGCATCGGCATCGACAACGCCATCGTCGACCTGACCGCGCCGGAAGTGCCGATCATGGACGGCTCGGCGGGTCCCTTCGTCTTCCTGCTGCAGTCTGCCGGCATCGAGGAACAGACGCGACCGAAGCAGTTTATCCGGGTAAAGAAGAAGGTCGAACTGGCCGACGGCGACAAGTGGGTGCGCTTCGAACCGTTCAACGGCTTCAAGGTTTCCTTCACCATCGATTTCAACCACCCCATCTTCCAGGCCTCCACCCAGGTGGCCAGCGTCGACTTCTCCACCACCTCCTTCGTCAAGGAAGTCAGCCGCGCCCGCACCTTCGGCTTCCTCCAGGACCTCGAGAACCTGCGCGAGGCGGGACTGGCGCGCGGCGGCAGCCTCGACAACGCCATCGTCATGGACCAGTTCCACATCCTCAACGAGGATGGCCTGCGCTACGAGGACGAGTTCGTCAAGCACAAGGTACTCGACGCCATCGGCGATCTCTACCTGTTGGGTCACCCCCTGATCGGGGCGTTCTCGGCGCACAAGTCCGGCCACGCGCTCAACAATCGACTGCTGCGCACCATCGTCGCCGACCAGGACGCGTGGGAACTGGTTTCCTTCGACGACGCGGAGGACGCGCCGATCATTTTTACCCGGCCGGTCACCGCCTAGGGCTCCCAGCGCAGGCCTTCCCGCCGCCGCACGCGGCGGCCGTGGGACAACGCGGGGCGTTTGGGTAGAATACGGCCCCCGTTGTGCCAACCCCGCCGCGGAGGCTGCCCATGCAACACGATCCCCTCGCCGACGAGCCGCGCTCGGGGCTGTGGTTTCGCCTGCTCTGGATGTTCCTGTTCTACCTGTTGCTCTTCTATGCGGTCGCGGTGATCGTGGCGCTCACGTGCCTGGTGCAGTTCGTCCTCGTGCTGGTCAACGGTGCGCCGCAGGGCCGCCTTCGCGAATTCTCGGCCGCGTTGAACCGCTACTCGCACCAGATACTGCAATTTCTCTCGTTCAACACGACGCGTAAGCCTTTTCCGTTTTCCGAGTTTCCCGGGGCCGGCACGCCCGGGGAGACGAGCGTCTGAAACCCGTCGGAGTGAGACCATTGGATTCGCCCTACAACCCCGAGGAAATCGAACGCGACGCCCAGCAGTTCTGGCAGGATAGTCGCAGCTTCGAAGTGGTCGAGGACCCGGGCAAGGAAAAATACTACTGCCTGTGCATGTTCCCGTATCCGTCAGGCAAGCTGCACATGGGACACGTGCGCAACTACACCATCGGCGACGTGATTTCCCGCTACCAGCGCATGCAGGGCAAGAACGTGCTGCAACCCATGGGGTGGGACGCCTTCGGCCTGCCGGCCGAGAACGCCGCCATCGCCAACCAGGTGCCGCCGGCGCGATGGACCGACGAGAACATCGCCTATATGAAGGGTCAGCTCAAGCGACTGGGATTCGCCTATGACTGGACCCGGGAGCTTGCCACCTGCAAGCCGAACTACTACCGCTGGGAGCAGTGGCTGTTCACCCGCCTGTACGAGAAGGGTATCGCCTACAAGGCCATGGCCGAGGTCAACTGGGACCCGGTCGAGCAGACGGTACTGGCCAATGAGCAGGTGATCGACGGCCGCGGCTGGCGCTCGGGCGCGCTCGTCGAGCGGCGCCAGATCCCGCATTGGTTTCTGCGCATTACCGACTATGCCGAGGAACTGCTCGCCTGCCTGGACGACCTTCCCGGCTGGCCGGAGTCCGTCAAGACCATGCAGCGCAACTGGATCGGGCGTTCGGTGGGCCTCGAAGTCGACTTTGCGGTCGACGACGAAGACGAGGCGCTGCGCATCTTCACCACGCGGCCGGATACCATCTTCGGCGCCACCTTCATGGCGGTGGCCGCCGACCATCCGCTTGCCCGGCGCGTGGCCGGGCGCGATGCGGATGTCGCCGCCTTCGTCGACGAGTGTCGCCAGGGCGCCTTCAAGGAAGCCGACATCGAGACCATGGAAAAGAAGGGCATGCCGCTCGGCGTCGACGCGGTCAATCCCTACAACGGCGAACGTATTCCGGTGTGGGTCGCCAACTTCGTGCTCATGGGCTACGGCACCGGCGCGATCATGGCGGTGCCGGCCCACGACGAGCGCGATCATGCCTTCGCGACCCGTTTCGGCCTGCCCATCCGACAGGTCATCGCACCGGCCGACGGCGCCGCCGTGGACGTGCAGTTGGCGGCGTGGACGTCAAAGGAGAACATCGTCACCGTCAATTCGGGCGACTACTCCGGACTGGCGTTCGATGACGCCTTCGATCGCATCGCCGCGGCGGCCGAGTCCGGCGGGTTCGGCGCGCGCCGCGTGAACTACCGCCTGCGCGACTGGGGCGTTTCGCGCCAGCGCTACTGGGGCTGCCCGGTGCCGATGATCGAGCGCGATGGCGGCGAGCCGGTGCCGGTGCCGGAAGCCCAGTTGCCGGTGGCGCTGCCCGAGGACGTCACCGTGCATGGCGGGGGTTCGCCGCTGAAGCAGATCGATGACTTCGTCAATACCGTCGATCCCGAAACCGGCCGGCCGGCGCTGCGCGATACCGACACCTTCGACACCTTCGTCGAATCCTCGTGGTACTACGCGCGTTTTGCCTGCGCCGATAACGACAATGCCATGCTCGACGAGCGGGCCAACTACTGGCTGCCGGTCGACCAGTACATCGGCGGTATCGAGCACGCCATCCTGCACCTGCTGTATGCGCGGTTCTTCCACAAGCTCATGCGCGACGAGGGGCTCGTCACGAGCGACGAGCCGTTCACCAACCTGCTCACCCAGGGCATGGTGCTCGCCGAGACCTATTTTCGCGAGGGCGAGGGCGGCAAGAAAATCTACTTCGCACCGGACGAGGTCGACATCGAGCGCGACGAGGCCGGTCGTGTCGCCGGCGCGCGCCTGAAGGCCGACGGCGACGCCGTCGAGGTCGGCCGCATGGAGAGCATGTCCAAGTCCAAGCGTAACGGCGTCGATCCCGAGGCCATGATCCAGCGCTACGGCGCCGACACGGTACGCCTGTTCATGATGTTCGCTGCCCCGCCGGAGCAGTCGCTTGAGTGGAACGACAACGCGGTGGCCGGTTCGCACCGGTTCCTCAGGCGTTACTTCGAACTGGTGGAGCGCCAGCGCGCCGTGCTCGGTCCGGTGCTGGCCACCGACCCGACCGGTGCCGGCGCGGCGAAGGTGGCCGACGACGAATGCCGTGCGCTGCGTACCGCGGTACACGCCATGCTCGACAAGGTGAACCGGGACTACGAGAAGTTCCAGTTCAACACGGTGGTCGCTGCCTGCATGGAGCTGGTCAACCATCTCGAGAAGTTCGATCGCCGCTCGCCCCTGGACGATTCGCACCCCGCCCATGCCGACCGCGTGCTGGCCATGGCCGAGGCGGTCTCGGTACTGACGCGGATTCTCGCCCCGGTGGTACCGCACGTCACGCACGCGGCATGGCGCTCCCTCGGCATCGACGCGCCGCTGCTGGACGCGCGGTGGCCGGCGGTGGACGGCGATGCCCTGGTCTCCGATCGCGTCACGCTGGTGGTCCAGGTCAATGGCAAGCGGCGCGGGCAGATCGAGGTGGCGGCCGACGCGACCCGCGAGGAAATCGTCGCCGCGGCCCTCGCCGACGCGGCGGTGGCGCGCCACGTGGACGGCGCCGAGCCGCGCAAGAGCATCGTCGTGCCGGGTCGCCTGGTCAACGTCGTCGTCTGACGTTCGCCGTTGTCGGGCGGGCGGATGCCACGGGAGATTTTCCGTATAATTCCACCGATGGACCCGCGCCGCCCGAGGCGTGGCGTCGAATTCACGGACCCTGCAGGTGACATGATGCGAAAACTGGCCTTGATACTGACCCTGGGCGCCGCCCTGCTCGCCGCCGGCTGCGGCTTCCACCTGCGGGGCAAGGTCGAGTTGTCGCCGCAGTTGCAGAGCGTGTACGTCGAGGGGTCCGATCCGCTGATGGTCAGCGATCTGAAACAGTCCCTGGATTTCTCCGGTGCCAATGTGGTCACGGCGCCGGAAGGGGCCACCGCCGCGGTGCTGCTGGATTCGCGCTACGAGCGCGTGGTGCGCACCCTCAATGCGCGCGGCCTCGCCACCGGTTACGTGCTGCGCTACGACGCGCGGTTTCGCGTCGTCAGCCGCGACGGGGAGCAGCTCTACGAGAGCCCGACCATTACCCTCAAGCGCAACTTCGACTTCGACGCCAACGAGGTGCTGCAGAAGGAGGGCGAGGAGGAGTTCCTCAAGGAGGACATGCGCAAGCAGATCGTGCAGCGCATGATGCGCCAGCTCAGCGCCATTTGACGATCCCCGCGGGCACGTTCGCGCGCATCGCGCCGGCGCGTCCGGCAACGGCCGGACGCTAGCGCCATGGACGTGGCGGCGGTCCGGCTCGACGCGCATCTCGGTTCGTCCGAGGCGCGCTGCTACCTCGTACACGGGGCCGAGACGCTCCTGGTGGAGGAGGTCCGCGACCGCCTGCGGTCTCATTTCGCCGGTCTCGGCTTCGACGACGTCAGCCGGTACAACGTCGAGAGCGGATTCGACTGGTCGGCGCTGACCCAGGCCTCGCGCTCGCTGTCCCTGTTCGCCTCGCGGCGCTATATCGAGGTGCGGCTGCCCACGGCCCAACCGGGGGAGGCCGGCACCGCCTTCGTGCGCGATTTCCTCGACGCGGCCGATCCCGACGCGGCCCTCGTCATCCTCACCGGCCGACTCGACAAGAAGGCCCTTGCCAGCGCCTGGTGTCGCGCCATCGCCGGCGCCGGCGTCGTCGTCGACGCCGGCTCGGTGCCGGCGGCGCGCCTGCCTCGCTGGATCCAGCAGCGCTTCTCGTCGCTGGGCGTCGATTGCCCCGCCGACGTCGCCGCGCGTCTTGCCTACTACGTGGAAGGCAACCTGCTGGCCGCGGACCAGGAGGTCCGCAAGCTGGTGTTGCTGCTGCCCGAAGGCGGCACCCTGGACGAGGAACGGCTCGAATCGGCGATGGCCGATCACGCGCGCTTCAACGTCTTCGTGTTCGTGGACGCGTGCGTGGGCGGACAGGCGGCGCGCGCGCTTCGCATCCTGCGCAGCCTGCGCCGCGAAGGCGCCGAACCGGTCATGCTGACCTGGGCACTGGCGCGCGAGGTTCGCCTGCTCGGGCAGGTGGGCGCGGCGCTGAAGGCGGGCGAACCGCGCGACGCCGTGTTCCGGCGCCAGCGGGTCTGGTCGAGTCGCGCGCCCCTGGTGATCGGCGCGTTGAAACGTCTCGGCCTGTCGCGGCTCAACGCCATCGTCGCCGACATTGCCTACCTCGACCGCCTGGTCAAGGGCCAGCAGGCGGCGGTACGCGGGCCCGGCGATCCGTGGATCGTGATCGAACGCGTGGCGCTCGCCCTGTGTGGTATAAAATCGGTGGACATGCCGAATCACAGCATCAGCTCATGACAGCCACTACCGCCGGACAAACCGACGTCGTTGCCTACGTGCGCGCCCTGGGCGTCCGCGCACGGGCCGTTTCTCGCGACCTCGCCGCGGCCGGCACGTCGGCGAAGAATACGGCCCTGGTCGAAACCGCCGCGCTGATCGAGCGCCACCGCGCCGACATCGCCAGCGCCAACCGCATGGACCTCGAGGCGGGCCGGCAGAAGAACCTGTCGCCCGCGCTGCTCGACCGGCTGGAGCTGACCGACGCTCGCATCGACGCCATGGCCGAAGGCCTGAGACAGGTCGCCGCCCTGCCGGACCCGGTGGGCGAAATCGACGCACTGCGACAGCGCCCGTCCGGTATCCGGGTGGGTCGCATGCGCGTGCCCATCGGCGTGGTGGCCATCATCTACGAGTCGCGTCCCAACGTCACCGCCGACGCGGCGGCGCTGTGCCTGAAATCCGGCAATGCCGTGATCCTGCGGGGCGGATCCGAGGCGATCAACTCGAACCTCGCCATCGCCCGGTGCATTGCCGGCGGACTGGCCGCGGCCCACCTGCCGGCCGACGCCGTGCAGGTAATCGATACCACCGACCGCGATGCCGTCGGCACGCTGGTGCAGATGGCCGAGTACGTCGATGTCATCGTGCCGCGCGGCGGCAAGGGCCTCATCGAGCGCATCAGTGCCGAGGCCACCGTTCCGGTGATCAAGCACCTGGACGGCATCTGCCACGTCTACATCGACGACCATGCCGACCTCGACAAGGCGGTCGAAGTCGCGGTCAATGCGAAGACCCGGCGCTACGGTATCTGCGGCGCGATGGAGACCTTGCTGGTGGCCGAGTCGGTGGCCGGGCAGGTCATGGGCCGACTGGCGGCCCGCTATCGCGACGCCGGCGTCGAGCTGCGCGGCTGCGAGCGCACGCGCGCGCTGCTGCCGGACGCCATCGAGGCGTCCGAGGAAGACTGGCGCACGGAGTACCTGGCGCCGGTCCTGTCCATCCGCGTCGTCGACGGTCTCGACGCGGCCATCGACCATATCGCCACCTACGGTTCCGGCCACACCGACGCCATCCTCACGGAAAGCGTTTCGCGGGCCAACGCCTTCCTCGCCCGCGTCGATTCGAGCTCGGTCATGGTCAACGCCTCGACCCAGTTCGCCGACGGCTTCGAATACGGCCTTGGCGCGGAGATCGGGATCAGCACCAACAAGCTCCACGTGCGCGGTCCGGTCGGCCTGGAAGGCCTGACCACGCAGAAGTACGTGGTGTTCGGCGACGGCACCATCCGGCCTTGACCGGCGGCGTCTGTCCGGGGGCTTGATATTTCTGCCGATGACCGCATCGTCGGGATCTTCGGAGGCACCTTCGATCCGATTCACCTCGGTCACCTTCGACTCCTCGACACGGTGCTCGAGCGGCTGCCGCTCGATGTCGTCCACGTGGTGCCTGCCGCCGTGCCACCCCTCAGGGGGCAGCCCGCGGCCGGGCCCGAGCATCGCGTGAGAATGGTGGAACTGGCCATCGCCGGCCGCGAGCGGCTGCTTTGCGACCGGCGCGAGATCGATCGCGAGGGTGTGTCCTACACGGTGCTCACCGTCGAGGAAATGCAGCGCGAGCTGCCCCGTGGCCGACTGGCCCTGATTCTCGGCCGGGACGCCTTCGACAAGCTGCCCAAGTGGCACCGGTTCGACGCCCTGCGCCGGCTCGCCGACATCGTCGTGATCAATCGTCCGGGATACGACGACCCGACCGAGTCGCCGGCATGGATGGGGGATGAACCCGTCCGCACGTCCCTGGACCGCTCGGCGCCGCCGGGACGCGTGGTGGCGCTCACGATGCCGCCATCGAATATCTCGGCGACCCGCCTGCGGCGCCGCCTCGCCACCAACGACGACGTGTCGGCCATGCTCGCGCCGGCGGTACTTTCCTATATCCGTGAACATCGACTCTATGCCTGACAAGCCTTCAACTCTCGCCGACTCGGCGACATTGTGCGACGCTCTCGTCGGCGCCCTCGGCGACGGCAAGGGGCAGGACATCACTCGCCTGGAAGTGAGCCAGCTGACCACCATGGCGGACTTCATGATCATCGCCAGCGGCACCTCGTCGCGCCACGTGAAGTCACTGGCCTCGAACACGGTGGACGCGATGCGCGAGCGGGGCATCCGGCCGCGCGGCGTGGAAGGCGAGGAGGATGGCGACTGGGTCTTGCTCGACTTCGGCGACGTCATCGTTCACGTCATGCAGCGCGCCGTGCGCGAACATTACGACCTCGAGGGCCTGTGGCAGGCCGGGTTCGGCGATGCCATGCTGCGCCGCGCCCGCGACGTGGCCGACTGAAGCCGCGAGACCCGGTGCAGGCGGCGTGAAGGCTACGCTGGTCGCGGTCGGGCGCCGCATGCCGGACTGGGTGAATGCCGCCTTCGACGAGTACCGTCGTCGTCTGCGCCCGCCGGTGTCGCTTGAACTGGTCGAGGTCGAGGCCCGGCGGCGGGGCCGGAACGCCGACGTCGCCCGGATCATCGAGGACGAGGGCGCCGCGGTGCTGGCCGCCGTGCCCGGCGGTGCGCTGCCGGTGGCCCTCGATCGCGGCGGTCGCGACGTCGATACCCGGGAACTCGCCGGGCTGCTGCAGGGGTGGGTCGACGACGCCCAGGACGTGGCCTTCCTGGTCGGCGGTCCGGAAGGCCTGTCCGCGCCGTGCCTGTCGGCGTCGCGCTTGACGCTCTCACTGTCCCGACTCACGTTCGCCCATCCGCTGGTCCGCGTCGTGCTCGCCGAACAGCTCTACCGCGCCTTCAGCATCAATCATGGCCTGCCCTACCACCGCTGATTCCGATCTCTGTCTCGCCTCGGCGTCGCCGCGTCGCACCGAGTTGCTGACCCAGATCGGCGTGCGCTTCGTGCGCGCGGTACCGGGCATCGACGAGGCGGCCATCCACGCGGCCGACGCGCGTGAACGCGTGTTGCGCGTGGCGCAGGCCAAGGCGCGGGCAGTCGCGACGCCGGCGGCGCTGCCGGTGCTGGCGGCCGACACCGCGGTGGTCTGCGATGGCGAGACACTCGGCAAGCCGGTCGACCGCGACGATGCCATGCGTATGCTCGGCCGGTTATCGAACCGATCGCATTGGGTTTATACTGCCGTGGTCGTTCGCGCAGGCGAACGCCGCTTCGAGGCCGTCGTCGCCACCGAGGTATGGTTCGCGGAGCTCACCGCCGCCGCCATGACACGGTACTGCGACGGCGATGAACCCTACGACAAGGCCGGCGCCTACGGTATCCAGGGGCGCGGGGCGTTGTTCGTCCGGCGTATCGAGGGGAGCTACAGCAACGTGGTGGGGCTGCCCCTGTTTGAAACCGCGTCATTGCTTCGGCAGGCAGGTATCAGTTTTTGAGTGAAGAGTTGCTGATCAACATCACGCCGCAGGAAACGCGCGTGGCGGTCGTGGAAAACGGCGTTCTGCAGGAAGTGCACATCGAGCGCAATCACGGCAAGGGGATCGTCGGCAACATCTATCGCGGCAAGGTGGTGCGCGTGCTACCGGGCATGCAGGCCGCCTTCATCGATGTCGGTCTCGAGCGCACCGGCTTCCTGCATGCCGACGACATCGTGGTCCCCGGCGAAAACGGCATGGTGCGATCTTGCGAGGCCGCCAACGGCGACCGCGAGAAGAACGCCATTGCCTCGCTGATCCGCGAAGGCCAGTCGGTGGTGGTGCAGGTGGTGAAGGATCCCATCGGCACCAAGGGCGCTCGCCTGACCACCCAGATCGCCATTCCCTCGCGCAATCTCGTCTACCTGCCCGGCACCGACCACGTCGGCGTGTCCCAGCGCATCGCCGATCCCGACGAGCGCGAGCGGTTGAAACAGGTGGTGCGCGAAACGCGGGAGACGCTCGATATCCCCGGCGGTTTCATCGTGCGCACCGCCGGCGAGTCCGCCGACGGCGACGACATGCGCCAGGACATGCTCTTCCTCAAGCGCATCTGGGAGCGCGCCGAAAAGATGAAGGACGAGGTCGGCAACGGCCTGGTTCACGAAGACCTGCCGCTTGCCATGCGCGCGCTGCGCGATCTCGTGAACGAGGACATGGAGAAGATCCGCATCGACTCGCGCGAGACCTACCAGAAGGCGCGCGGCCTGGCTCACGAGCTCGTGCCCGAGGTGCTCGAGAAGATGGAGTACTACCCGGGCGAGCGGCCGATCTTCGACCTGTACTCGGTGGAGGACGAAATCCAGCGCGCGCTCGACCGCATGGTGCCGCTGAAGTCCGGTGGCTACCTGGTGATCGACCAGACCGAGGCGATGACCACCATCGACGTCAACACCGGCGCCTTCGTCGGTCGTCGCAACCTCGAGGAGACGTTGTTCAAGACCAACCTCGAGGCGGCCCAGACCATCGCCCGCCAGCTGCGCCTGCGCAACATCGGCGGCATCATCATCATCGACTTCATCGACATGGACCAGGAAGAGCACCGGCGGCAGGTGATGCGGGCGCTGGAGAAGGCGCTGATCCGCGACGGCGCCCGCGCTCACATCGCCGACATGTCGGTGCTGGGGCTGGTGGAGATCACGCGCAAGCGCACGCGCGAGAGCCTCGAGCGCATGCTCACCCAGCCATGCCCGGCCTGTGCCGGACGCGGCGTGCAGAAGACGCCGCAGACGGTGTGCTACGAGATTTTCCGGGAGATCCTGCGCGAGGCGCGCCAGTTCGAGGCGCAGGGCTTCATGGTGCTGGCGGCCCAGGTGGTGATCGACGTCCTGCTCGACGAGGAGTCCACCGGCCTCGCCGACCTGCAGGAGTTCATCAAGCGGCCCATCCAGTTGCAGGTCGAGCCCGCCTATAACCAGGAGGTGTTCGATGTCGTCCTGGTCTAGGTTCGCTATCGCCATCGGGGCGGTGGTCTGGATCGGCATTGCCCAGGCCGCATTCTGGCAGGCCACCATCGCGCGCGCCGACTGGCAGCGTCACGCCGCCGAGGGGCGGCTGCTCGAACTGGATGGCGTGCGCGAACTGCTGTCGCGTTTCGAGGAGGCCGAGGGCAACGCCGTCACCGTCCGCTACCCCGGCGGCGACGCCGGCAGCGCCTGGGCGGTGGAGTTCCGGGACCGGCTGGTTGCCTGGGGGATTCCTTCGGCCTACGTCGAGATGCTGCCGGGGTCCGGTGGGCTGGACATTCTTCACGTGAGTCTCGTCGATGGGCAGTGACGTGCCGTTTCGATGCGCGCTGGTCCAGATGTGTTCGGGCACCGACGTCGACGCCAACCTCGCCGCGGCGCGGCGGCGCATCGCCGAGGCCGCGTCGGAAGGCGCGACGCTGGTCGCCTTGCCCGAGAACTTCGCCCTGATGCCGGATGGTGCCGGCGCGCTCATCGCCTGCGCCCGCGACCGGGCCGACGACATCGACGCCTTTCTCGCGGATCGCGCGCGCGAGCACGGCGTGGTGCTGGTCGGCGGCTCGTTTCCGGTGCCGTCGCCCGACGCAGATCGTATTTACGGCACCTGTCGCGTCTACGGTGCGGATGGCGCGCGCCTGGCGAGCTACGACAAGATGCACCTCTTCGACGTCGTGGTGTCGGACACGGAGTCGTATCGCGAATCGGCCTACACGGCGCCGGGAACCGAGATCGTCGATGTCGCCACCGACGTGGCCCACCTCGGACTGAGCGTTTGTTACGACGTTCGTTTCCCGGAGTTGTACCGCGAGCTGGTGGGCCGCGGCGCGCAGGTGCTCAGCGTGCCGTCGGCCTTTACCGTGCCGACCGGCCGCGCGCACTGGGAGGTGCTACTGCGCGCGCGCGCCATCGAGTGCGGCGCCTACGTCCTGGCGCCCGCG
>JAUIDF010000268.1 GCA_030429125.1 Gammaproteobacteria bacterium
CGAGCGGTCGGGCCGTGAACGGTATGCTCAGCCGCTGCGACAAGACGACCTGGAAGATATCGCCGTTGTAGATGTACTCGCGACATTTTTCCACGGCGTCCTCGAAGCGCGCCTTGGAAAACGAGGGCACGAACTCGGATTCATCCACCGCGCCGCCTTCGGCCGGCCGACCGGCCGGTACCGGGCCGGCCAGTTTCTCGACGATGGCGTCGGCACGCCCGCTCGCCTGTTCGAAGGCGTCGTCGTTCTCGGTATCGGCATGGACGATGACGTAGAGACGCCCTCGAAGGTTGTCGAAGACGACGACTTCCTCGGACAGCATGAGCAGGATGTCCGGAGCGCCGATGGGATCGGGCTTGCCCGGCTCGCCCAGGTGCGGCTCGATGTATCGCACCGTATCGTAGCCGAAGTAGCCGACGAGGCCGCCGGTGAAGCGCGGCACGCCGGGCAGTTCCGGCACCCGGAATTGCCGCGCCAGGCGGGCGATCTCCAGCAGCGGGTCGGCCGTCTCCTTCTCGAGCACGACGGCATCGCCACGCTCGATGCGGAACTGCTGACCGCTCACCCTCACGCGCGTCTCCGACGGCAGGCCGATAATCGAATAGCGCCCCCATTTCTCGCCCCCCTGCACGGATTCGAACAGGTACGAGTACGGGGCATCGGCGAGCTTGAGATAGGTGCTGACCGGGGTGTCGAGATCCGCGAGCACTTCGCGAACCACGGGAATGCGATTGTAGCCCTCGGCCTTGAATCGCTCGAACTGCTGCTTGTCTGTCATATCGTGAAAACCTTTCTTCTGCAGGATGGGACCTTGAAAACGTCGCGTGGTCGCGGCGTCGTCACCATCGAAAGACCAGCGTGCGCCGGTTGAAGAAAAGTTGTCGGGACGAATGCACGGTATGAGACAGCTAGCTCTGCAGAATGAAGTCGACGGCGGCTCGGAAGTCGTCGACGAGTACGTCGGGTTCGAACCGGGACAGGTCGAGGCCCTGATTGTAGCCGGATCGCAGGCACACGGACACGCATCCGGCCGCCTTCGCCGAACGAATGTCCGAAACCGAGTCCCCGATCATGACGCAGCGCCCGATCGGCGTGCCGAGCCCCGCCGCGGCGTGCAGCACCGGCGCCGGGTGCGGCTTTTTCTCCGCCAGCGTGTCGCCGCAGACCACCGACTCGAAGTAGTGGTCGATGCCGAGTCCTGCCAGCAAGGGTCCGGTGAAGGCTTCCGGCTTGTTGGTCACGCACGCGAGTCGCGCGCCTGCCTGGTGCAGGCGCCCCAGCCCCTCGACCACGCCCGGGTAGCAGCGGCTGCGCTCGCAGACGTTCTCGGCATAGTGGCGAAGAAACGATTCGCGCCCGCGCGCGAACAGCTCGCCCTCGGCCTCGCCCTCGACTTCGCCCGTGAGGACGCGATGCACCAGCCGCGGCACGCCGTTGCCGACCCAGCGGCGAACGTCCGACTCCGCCACCGGATCGCGACCGAGGTCCGCCAGCATGCGGTTGGCGGCGACGGCAAGGTCCGGCACGGAGTCCACCAGGGTGCCGTCGAGGTCGATGATCACCGCCTCGGCGCGCGCCACCGTCGCGGGTCGTGTCGCCGTGGAGATCATCGCGACGCGGCGGCCAGCTCGGCGCGCATCCTGCCGATGGTGGCCGCGTAATCCGCGGTGCCGAAGATTGCCGAACCGGCCACGAAGGTGTCCGCGCCGGCCTCGGCGATGCGCCGGATGTTGTCGATCTTCACGCCGCCGTCGATCTCCAGCCGGATATCCCGCCCGCTCGCATCGATGATCTCGCGCGCCTCGGCGACCTTGTCCAGCACGTAGTCGATGAAGCCCTGGCCGCCGAAGCCCGGATTGACGGACATGAGCAGCACCATGTCGACCTTGTCGATGACATGGCGAAGCCAGGTGAGCGGCGTGGCCGGATTGAAAACCAGGCCGCTCTTGCAACCCTGTTCGCGAATCAGCTGCAGGGTACGGTCGACGTGGTCGCTGGCCTCGGGGTGAAAGGTGATGTAGCTGGCACCGGCCGCCGCGAAATCCGGCACGATGCGATCCACCGGCCTGACCATCAGGTGGACGTCGATGGGCGCGGTGACGCCGTGGCGGCGCAAGGCCTCGCACACCAGCGGCCCGATGGTGAGATTGGGCACGTAGTGATTGTCCATGACGTCGAAATGGACGAAGTCGGCGCCGGCGCCGATCACGGCGTCGACTTCCTCGCCGAGACGGGCGAAGTTGGCCGACAGGATCGAGGGCGCTATGACGTATTCAGGCATCGGAACTCGCTGGATGGAATGTCGGGTCGCGGGGGCGCCATTGTAACCCGCATCCGTCGCCCGTCACCGGCACGCGGTCACTCAGGCGCGGTTGGCGATACCGTGCGGGACGTGGCCGGTGGGCACGTGCGCCCGGGTGGAGTCGCAATGGCCCTGCTGGTCGTCAAAGAAAATGTCGGCGCCGAAGGTATCCAGGAACCGCCCCTTGGGCAGGCCGCCAAGGAACACGGCCTCGTCGATACGGATCTTCCACGCGCGCAGCGTGCGGATGACGCGCTCGTGCGCCGGCGCCGCCCGTGCCGTGATCAGTGCCGTCCGAATGGGCGAATCGGCGGCGGGAAATTCGGACTGGATGGCGTGCAGCGCCGCGAGAACGTCCTTGAAAGGCCCGCCGGGCAGCGGCGTGTGGGCCGAGGTGCGCTCGCTCTCGGCAAACTCGGCGAGGCCGCGCTCGCGGTAGACGCGCTCGGCGTCGTCGGAGAACAGCACGGCGTCGCCGTCGAAGGCGATGCGGAGCTGGTCGCCGGTATTACGCCCGCCCTGGGACGGCAGGATGGTGGCGGCGGCAATGCCGGCGTCCAGCGCGTTGACGACATCGCGCGGGTCGGCCGAGAGGAACAGGTTGGCATCGAACGACGGCACGTACCGGTACGGACTCTCGCCGCCGGAGAAAGCCGCGCGCGTGATGTCGAGCTTGTAGTGGTCGATGGAACTGAAGATGCGAAGCCCGGTGTCGGCGCTGTTTCTCGAGATCAGCACCACCTCGACGCGCCGCTGTCCTTCCAGCAGCGTGTTGAGCGCCAGCAGCTTCTTCACCAGCGGAAAGGCGACGCCGGGCAAAAGCAGCTCGTTCTCGCGCTCGATCTGGTAGCGGCAATACTCGTCGACACCCGCTTCCTCGAACACGCGGTGGCTTTCCTCGAGATCGAACAGGGCTCGCGAGGAAATGGCGACGATCAGGGGATCCTTGGCGGTGGGCATGGGCGAAATTCTATCCCGCCGGCGGCCCGGCGACCAATGCCTGCCGCGCCGGGTCCCGCTCGCGCTTGCTGCCGGTGTTGGATACACTACGTCCGCCCTCCTGTCGCCCGCGGATTGGCGCGCAATGTCGATATCGCGCCGCCGATCCCTCGCCGGCAGGGCCGACGAGCGGAATACGTCAAACCCGAACCACGAGCCTGTGCGGCATGGATCGCCTGATCGTCATTTTACTGACCTGCCTCACGCTGCTGTCGCCGTCCATGGCGGGGGCGCAGACGGTCATTCGCATCGGTACGGGCGGCATCGCGGGATCCTATTATCCGGTCGGCAAGGCGATCGCGGGCCTGATCAACGGTGCAGCGGAAAGCTGTACCGCGAGCGATCCCTGCCCGACACGCGGCATCATCGCCCTGCCCCAGCTCTCCAGCGGCACGATCGCAAATCTCGACGACCTCGACCGGGGCCACCTGGACATGGCCCTGGTGCAGGCGGACCTGGTCCCGGACGAGGGATCCCTGCCCTACTCGCTGGTGAGTGCGCTGTACGGTGAAGCCATTCACATCGTGGTGGCGGCCGACAGCCCGATGACGACGCCCGGGGACCTCGCCGGTCGCACCGTCTCCATCGACGAGGAAGGCTCGGGCACACGGGCCAACGCACTGTCGGTGCTGCGCGCCCACGGCGTCGCCGAGTCCGGGATCCGGGCCGCCCGTTACAAGCCCGAGTTTGCGGCCGAGGCGCTGCGCGAGGGCCGCCTCGATGCGTTTTTCATCGTCGCCGGCACGCCGACGCCGGCCGTCGCGGCGCTGGCCGCGGATTTCCCGATTCGCCTGCTGCCGATCACCGGCACGGCGGCCCGCACCATCGTCGACCGGCATCGATACCTCTCCGGCGTTACCGTCGCGGATGGTGTCTACGCCGGCGTGCCATCGGTGGAGACGGTCGGTGTCGAGGCCTACCTGGTCGCCCGCAACGATCTCGATGCCCGCCTGGTCGAGGTCGTGACGCAGCTCATCTGGTCGAGCCACGGTCGCGAGGTTCTCGCCCGCGCCCACCGCGCCACCGCCGGGCGTGATCTCGCCGGCGCGGTACGCCAAAAGGCCTTGCCGATGCACCCGGGCGCGCGCGCCCATGTCGAGAAGCGGGGCCTGAGCGTTGACTGAGTCTCCATCGCAACTGGCATCGCCGAAACCACTGATGCCGAGGGTGCGCCCACCCATGGGGCCACTGACGTTGGTCGCCTGGTTGGTACTTTGCAGCGCAATTGCCGGCACCGCGTCGCTGGTCTGGACGACACAGCTATCGCTCGCCCGGCTGGAGAACGAACTGCCCCTGGACGTACTCAGGCAGTCCTCCGACATCTCGGCGCTGATGCTGCGCACCGCGACCATCGTGGCCTCGGTCGAACGCGCGGCGGCCGCGCCCGAGGCCGCCTCCCTCGAATCCCTCGAGGATTCTCTCCAGGCATTGATCGCGCATCTCACGGCCATACGGCACGGCAGCGATTTCACGATACCCATCGGCGCGCGTGAAGTGCATGCCGTCCTGTACCCGGCGGCGCTCGACGTCAGCCTGTGGCTGACCGACGGTGTGCCGGGGCTGGCGGCGGACGATGCCCAGGTGCTTGCCCTGGCCGTCGATCGGCTCGAGGGCGGCTTCCGGCGCGCCAGCGAACTCGCCGGCCAGGTGCGCGAGAACGCCCTGCGACTGGCGACCCGGCAAGCGGAACTTCTCGACGATTTCCGTTCCTC
>JAUIDF010000006.1 GCA_030429125.1 Gammaproteobacteria bacterium
GGGCGACGAGGGGCCGTTCGCGGAGGTCACCGGCTACTACGCGAAGGTGGCGCCGCGGCCCGTGGTCCACGTGCGCGCCGTGCACGTGCGACCCGGCGCGGTGTTCCAGACCATCCTGTCAGGCGTGGAGGTGTGGAACTCCGTTGGCCTGCTCGGCGAGGCCAATGTGCTGGCGACACTTCAGCGCCAGGTACCGGGAGTGAAGGACGTGTACTTCAGTCACGGCGGCTGCGGCTTCTACCACTGCGTCGTGCAACTCGCACAGAAACGCGCGGGTTGGGCCAAGCAGGCCATCATGGCCACGTTCGCCGCCTTTCCGCCGCTGAAGATCGTCACCGTGGTGGACGACGACGTGGACATCAGGAACCCGATGGACGTCGAGTGGGCCATGGCCACGCGCCTCGACCCGGCGAAGGGCGTCTTGACCATCGACAACGTCTTCGGCCACGGACTCAATCCGGGCTTTCCGAATTACCTCGGCTCGAAGATCGGCTTCGACTGCTGCCGCCCATTCCCCTTCACGTACGAGTACGAGCGCGCGAAGTACAAGGACGTGGACGTCGGCACCTACGACATCGTTGAAGGGAAAAGCTGACCCGGCATGGTGACAAGCGCCGCGGTCTGAAATCTCGTCAGACCGTGGGGCGAATGAGCCGGAGCCGTAATCCGACGAAGAACGAGCGATGGTTTCGTTCGATGCCGCGTCGGATTACGCCGCCGCTACGCGGGGTCTAATCCGACCTACGGTGCCCCGATTTGAAACCACGGCAACGTGTAGGTCGGATTAGCCGAAGGCGTAATCCGACGAGGAACGGGCGGTGGTTTCGTTTGACGCCTACGGTGCCCCGAAGTGAAACCACGGCGACTTGTAGGTCGGATTAGGCGAAGCCGTAATCCGACGAGGAACGGGCGGTGGCCTCGCTCAACGCCGCGTCGGATTACGTCCCCGCTGGCGCGGGGTCTAATCCGACCTACGGTGCGACGGTGCCCCGATTTGAAACCACGGCAACTTGTAGGTCGGATTAGGCGCAGCCGTAATCCGACGAGGAACGGGCGGTGGTTTCGTTCGATGCCGCGTCGGATTACGTCCCCGCTAGCGCGGGGTCTAATCCGACCTACGGTGCGACGGTGCCCCGATTCGAAACCACGGCGACTTGTAGGTCGGATTAGGCGCAGCCGTAATCCGACGAGGAACGGGCGGTGGCCTCGTTCGATGCCGCGTCGGATTACGTCCCCGCTGGCGCGGGGTCTAATCCGACCTACGGTGCCCCGGACTAAAACCGCGGTAACTTGTAGGTCGGATTAGGCGCAGCCGTAATCCGACGACGGACGGGCGGTGCCGAAGGATACAAACCCCCGGCCTGTCTCAACCCGTTGCCACCGACGGCAGGCCCGCCAGCGCCATGGCCAGTTCGGCCTCGTCGTACTGCTGGTCGACGATCTTGCCGTCGAAGAAGTCGATATAGGCCTGCATGTCGAAGTGGCCGTGGCCGCACAGGTTGAACAGGATGGCCTCGGACTTGCCCTCCTCCTTGCAGCGCAGCGCCTCGTCGATGGCTCCCTTCACCGCGTGGGTCGCCTCGGGCGCCGGCACGATGCCCTCGGCACGGGCGAACTCGACACCGGCCTCGAAGCACGCCACCTGGTGGTAGGCGCGCGGCTCGACGTAGCCGAGATCGACGACGTGGCTGACCAGCGGCGCCATGCCATGGTAGCGCAGTCCGCCGGCGTGAAAGCCCGACGGCACGAACTGCGAGCCGAGGGTGTGCATCTTCACCAGCGGCGTCATCTGCGCGGTGTCGCCGAAGTCGTAGGCGAACCTGCCCCGGGTCAGTGTCGGGCAGGCGGCGGGCTCGACGGCGACGATGCGGGTCGAACCGCCGTCGCGCAGGTTGCGGCCGAGATACGGAAAGGCAATGCCGGCGAAGTTGCTGCCGCCGCCGGTGCAGCCGACGATGACGTCGGGGTAGTCGTCGGCCATCTCCATCTGCAGCACCGACTCCTCGCCGAGCACCGTCTGGTGCATGAGCACGTGATTGAGCACGCTGCCGAGGGCGTACTTGGTGTCGTCCGCCATGGCCGCCTGCTCCACCGCCTCGCTGATGGCGATGCCGAGGCTGCCGGTGCTGTCCGGGTGCTTCTCGAGGATGGCGCGCCCGGCCTGGGTTTCGTCGCTCGGGCTGGCGACGCAGGTGGCGCCATAGGTCTGCATCATGGCCTTGCGGTAGGGCTTTTGCTGGAAGCTCACCTTGACCATGAACACCTTGACCTCGATGCCGAACACGTGGCCGGCATAGGCCAGCGACGAGCCCCACTGGCCCGCGCCCGTTTCCGTCGTGAGGCGCTTGATCCCGGCCGCCTTGTTGTAGAAGGCCTGGGGCACCGCGGTATTCGGCTTGTGGCTGCCGCTGGGGCTGACGCCCTCGTACTTGTAGTAGATCCGCGCCGGCGTATCCAGCGCCTTCTCCAGGCGTCGCGCGCGGAACAGCGGCGTGCAGCGCCACTGGCGGTAGACCTCGCGCACCGGCTCCGGAATGTCGATGTGGCGCTCCGTCGACACCTCCTGGACGATGAGGTCCATGGGGAACAGGGGCGCGAGATCGTCCGGCCCGATGGGCTGGCCGGTGCCCGGATGAAGCACCGGCGACAGCGGCGTCGGCAGGTCGGCCTGGATGTTGTACCACTGCTTCGGAATGGCCGATTCATCGAGAAGGTACTTGATGCTGTCGCTCATCGGTTTTGTCACTCCGGTTTTTTTGGGCCCGTCGGGCGCGAGAATCGGTCGGGAGGCAGGATTCTCCCCGATCCGGCCGCGATATGCCAACATGCGACCCGGGCGTCGCGCCGGCCCCGAGGAAGGCGCGACGCCCGACAACCGACTTCGAGGACCCGTGAATGACCCCTTGGGAATGGCTCGACCAGCAGAACGTGATGACCCTTGCCACCACCGGCCCCGACGGCCCGTGGGCGGCCGCGGTGTACTTCGCGCGTGACGATCGACGACTGGTTTTCCTGTCCTCGGCCCGCTCGCGTCACGCCGTCGACCTGTCGCTGGACCCGCGATGCGCGGCCACCGTGAACGGCGACGCGCCTGACTGGTCGAGTATTCGCGGTGTCCAGATCGCCGGTCGCGCGCGGCAGCTCGACCGCGACGAGGCCGACGTCGCCCGCGCGGCATGGTTTGTCCGGTTCGCCGACATGATGCGGGCCGCCGACCCGGTGCTGGGTGCGGCGCTCGAACGCATCGACTGGTTCGAACTGGTGCCCGAGCGCTTGCTGTTCATCGACAACTCGAAGGGGCTCGGTTACCGGGAGAACGTCCTGTAACGCCGCGCCACCGCGAGCACACTCCTGCTATGCTTGAATATTCCACCGTTCCCGCCCACTGACGAAGATCGTACGACGACATGAAGAAACTCATCGTCGGCATGTCCGGCGCCAGCGGCGCGATCTATGGCATCCGGCTGCTCGAGGTACTGCGAGACATCGACGATGTCAGCACGGAGCTCGTGTTGTCCAACGCCGCGCGCCAGACCATCGCCCTGGAAACCGACTGGCGCGTCGACGACGTCAAGGCGCTGGCCGACCGCACCCACCCGGTCAACGACATCGCCGCGACCATCTCCTCGGGCTCATATCGCACTTGCGGCATGGTCATCGTGCCCTGTTCGGTTCGCACGCTGTCGGCCATCGCCGACTGCGTCAGCGACACCCTGCTCACTCGCGCGGCGGACGTGGTGCTGAAGGAACAACGGCGCCTGGTGCTGGTGCTCAGGGAAACCCCGCTTCACCTCGGCCACGTGCGCAACATGGAAAAAGTCATCGAGATGGGCGCGCGACTGGTGCCCGCCATGCCCGGCTTCTATCACCGGCCGCAGACGGTGGACGATCTCGTCAACCAGCTCGTCGGACGCATCCTCGATCAGCTCGACATCGAACCGAAGCAGGACCTGTTCCGGCGCTGGGAAGGCGCGCGGGCGTCGCGATCGGCAAGCGTCGAAAACGCCGACAGCTAAGGAGAGCTCGCGCAGGCCGCGAATCGCCTCAGTTCACCACGCCGATCAATCGTTCGAGCAACGCGTCGTCGGCACGCAGGGCCGCACTGTCGCCGTCATAAGCAACACGTCCTCCGCTCATGACGATGCAGCGATCGGCGAATTCGAGCGCGACGCGGGAATTCTGCTCGACGAGCAGGATGGTCATGCCGGCTTCGTCGCGAAGCCTCGCAAATGTCACTTGCAACTCCTCGACAATCACCGGGGCGAGGCCCTCGGTGGGTTCGTCCATGAGCAATACGCGGGGGTTGCCGACCAGGGCACGGGCAATGGCGAGCATCTGCTGCTCGCCACCGGACAGGCGGTTGCCGAGGTTCGTCCGGCGCTCATGGAGCCGCGGGAACAACTCGTAGATGCGGTCGTCGTTCCAATCGCCGGCCCGGCGCGCGACGGCGAGATTTTCCTGCACCGTGAGACTCGGAAAGATCTCGCGTTCCTGGGGCACGAGGCCGACGCCGGCGCGCACGCGTCGCCACGTACGGGTACGGGAAACATCGTTTCCGTCCAGTTCGACCCGACCGCCGTGCAGTCGCGTGAAGCCCATCACCGTCGACAGAAGGGTCGTCTTGCCCATGCCGTTGCGTCCGATGATGCTTGCCGAGCCGCCGGCGGCAAGTGAGAACGAGATACCCTCGAGCACCACGGTCCGTCCGTAGCCCGCCGAGACGTCCTCGAGCGCAATGGCAGGCACGTCAGCGGCCATGGCGGTTCTCACCAAGATAGACCTCGCGCACCGCGGCGTCTCGGGCAATCTCCTCGGGCGTGCCTTCCACCAGGATGGCGCCGGCCACAAGTACGCTGATGCGCTGCGCGATGCGAAACACGAAGTCCATGTCGTGCTCGATGACGAGCACGGCGATATCGGGATCCAGCGCCTCGATGGCGTCGAGAATAAGGCGGCTCTCCGCGCCCGGCACGCCCGCGGCCGGCTCGTCGAGCAACAGCACGCGCGGCCGCGACGCCAGCGCGATGGCGATCTCCACCAGTCGCTGCTGGCCGTAGGCGATTTCCTGCACCGGACGCGCGGCGAGATCGGCCACGCCGAGATTCGCCAGCAGCATCATGGCCTCGTCGACCAGGTCGGTGTGCCGGCCCAGCGGCGCGAGGCAATGCCAGGCGCGGCCCGCGCGCTCGGTCAACGACAAGAGCACGTTCTCGAGCGCCGTCAGCGAGGGAAACAGCTGGTTGATCTGGAACGTGCGCGCCAGCCCCCGGCGGCAGCGCGCCTCGGGCGACGCACGGGTCACGTCCTCGCCATCCAGACGCACGGTGCCGTGGTCGGGCCTGAGCACCCCGGTCAGCAGGTTGATGAAGGTGGTCTTGCCCGCGCCGTTGGGTCCGATCAGGCCATGACGGGCACCCTTCGCGAGGGCGAAGTCGATATCCTGCGCCACCGTCAACGCGCCGAAGCGCTTGCTTACCGAGACGGTCTCGAGCGCCATGGCATTCATCGCGAGCGCTCCGTGATCAGCGACAGGAGCCGGTCGAACAGGCCGAGAATGCCGTTGCGCGCGAACAACACCACCAGCACCAGCGCCAGGCCCACGCCGAACTCCCAGAACTCGGGTGTCAGGCGCGCCAGCTCGTCTTCCAGCACCATGAAGACGATGGCCCCGACGAAGGCGCCGTACAGGCGCCCGGTGCCGCCCAGGATGAGGATGATCATGATAATGCCCGAGCGCGCGAAGCCCAGCACGTCCATGGTCACGAACGTGTTGGCCTGCGCAAACAGCGCCCCGGCCAGGCCGGCGATACCGGCCGACACGGTGTACACCGCCACCTGGCGGCGAAATACCGGCGCGCCGATGGCATGCATGCGCAGCGGGTTCTCGCGGATGCCGACCAGCGAGCGGCCGAACGGCGAATACACGATGCGCCGCGCGATCACGAACACGATGGCGAGCCACGCCAGCGCGTACCAGTAGTGGGTGTGGCTCCACAGGTCGTACTCGAAGACGCCGAATACCGGTTGAAAGGAAATGCCGGTGAGGCCGTCGAAGCCGCCGGTAAAACCGCTGTAGGTATTTGCCAGTTCCTGCAGCAGAATGGCGACCGACAGCGTGAGCATGAGTAGTGTCAGGCCGTGGTATCGCATCAGCACCAGGCCCGACAGCCAGCCGACCAGCGCAGCCACCAGCGAGGCGGCGAGCAGCGCGGAGATCGGCTCGGTCCAGCCGAGGTGCGCCGACAGCATGCCGCAGGCATAGGCGCCGACGCCGAAGTAGGCGGCGTGACCGAGGGTGATGATGCCGGCGAAGCCGAGGATGAGATCCAGCGACAGGGCGAACATGACGGTGATGACGATCTGCGTGCCGAGCGTCATGTAATCCGGCAGCAAAAAGAAGGCGACGACCGCCACCAGCCATGGCGTCGCTTCGACCGCTCGCCAACGGTGCGCCCGCAGCACGTGGGCGGTGGCGTTCGTGTCCGCTTCAGTCATGGGACTTGCCGAACAGGCCGGCGGGACGCACCAGCAGGATGCCGATGGTCACGGCGTAAATGATGAATGCGCCGCCAGCCGGCCACAGGTACTTGCCGGCGTTGTCGATGACGCCGAGCACCAGCGCCGCCACCAGCGTGCCCTTGATGGTGCCGAGCCCGCCCACCGACACCACGATCAGGAACAGCACCAGGTACTGGATGGCGAAGCCGGGACTGACGCCGAGCACCTCGACCGCGAGACCGCCACCGAGCGCCGCCACGCCACTGCCGAGGGCGAAGGTGAAGCGGAACAGGCTGTCGACGTCGATACCCACGCTCTCGGCCATGCGCCGGTTGTCCACCGCGGCACGAATCCGCGCGCCGATGGTGGTGCGCTCGACGCCGTACCACAGCACGAAGGCGAGCATCGCGCCCACCGCGATGAGAAACACGCGATAGGTGGGGAAGGTCCTGAAGCCGGCATCGAGCTGGCCCGAGAGATAGCCAGGCACGTCGATGGACACCGGCCCCGGGCCGTAGACGAAAGTGAATGCCGCTGACGCCATGAGCACGATGCCGATGCTGAGCAACACCTGGTCCAGCTCGCGGGCGCGGTACAACGGGGCATAGAGCAGGCGCTCGAGGACGACGCTGGCGGCGCCCACGAGCAGCGCCGCGCACGGCAGGGCGAGGAGGAACGGCAGACCCATGGCGACCATGGCGCTGACGGTGAAGTAGCCGCCGGCCATGGCGTACACGCCGTGGGCCAGGTTGACGAACCCCATCATGCCCATGGTCACCGACAGGCCCACGGAGATGATGAACAGGATCATGGCATAGGCGACACCGTCGAAGACGATGCTCACGGCCATGTTGAAAAGTGTCTCCAAGATCAGCGAATCCGCACAGACTGGCAACGCGCGCCGAGGCGCACCGAGGCGTCGCGGCACTCACTCGAGGCAATCGTCACGCCGCCTTCCCGTCGTTGACGTTGACCGGACCGCCCGGCCGCCGAGGGCGGCCGGGTCGTGCCGTCAAACCGTGCGTGGTGGCGAGATGCGCCGCGCCCCCGCTACTCGCCGCACTTGCCGATCTTCAGCGCCTTGCAGGGATCCTTGACCTGGGCGATCGAATCCACCACCTTGATCTTCAGACGATCGCCGTCCTTGACCACCTCGTGCACGTGCTCGTCGTGCACGATATCGCGCGTTTCCGCGTCGATCATGATGGGCCCGCGCGGGCTGTCGAAGGTCCAGCCGGCCAGCGCCTGCATCGCCGCATCGGCGTCGATGTCGCCGTCCAGCGTCTTCACCACGTGGGCGATGGCCGCCATGCCGTCCCAGCCGGCCACCGCCATGAAGTCCGGCGTCGAGTCCGCGCCGTAGGCCGCCTTCCACGCCGACACGAAGGCCTGGTTCTCGGCATTCTCGTAGTCCGCCGAGTAATGATGCATGGTCACCAGGCCGACGGCGTCGTCGCCCATGCCCTGCAGCTCGGTATCCTGGGTGATGTCGCCCGGGCCGATGAGCTGGATGCCGGCCTCGCGCATGCCGAGATCGGCAAACGTCTTGGTCACGGCGCTGGCGTGGTTGCCGGACGGCACGAACACGTACAGGCAGTGCGGACCCGCGTCCTTCACGCGCTGGAAGAACGGGGTGAAGTCGGGCACCTCGCGCGGGCCGCCCATGGGAATGGCGTCCACCACCTTGCCGCCGGCGCCCTCGAAGCCGGTCTTGAAGGCGTCCAGCGAATCCTTGCCCGGCGGGTAGTCGGTGTAGCCGACCGCCGCACTCTCGCAGCCGAGCTTCTCCTTCGCGTAGATGCCCATGGGGTGACCCGACTGCCACATGGTGAAGGACACGCGGGCGATGTAGGGCGAGAGGTTCGTGATCCAGGCGGTGCCCGCGTTCATGACGATCATCGGCACCTTGCCCTGGCTGACCAGCTCGGCCGAGGCGATGGCATTGGGCGAGAACACGAAGCCGGCCAGCAGGTCGACCTTGTCGCGGGTGATCAACTCGCGCACCGCCGCCTTGGCGACATCGCCGCCGGGATGCTTGGAGTCGCGCTTGATCAACTCGACGGTATGGCCACCGAAGGCATCGGGATGCTCGGCCATGAACAGCTCCATGCCCTGGCTGATCTGCTGGCCGAAGATCGCGGCGCCCCCGGAAAACGTGAGTACGACGCCGACCTTCACGGTGGCGGCGCTGGCCGCGACCGGCAGCAGCATGGCGGCAGTCGCCGCGATCGCGAGCGTTCGCAACGGTTTTTGCTTGAACATGGTATCTCCTCGTTATGATAATTCGTGGTACGCCGCCAGCCCTAGTGCGACGCCGGCGCCGAATGCGTACAAGCTTACCTCAACTCGGAACGCCGCCTCCACGGATCGTCCCTGGCTGCATCCCGCTCGCACATATTACACGCGCCACGAGACGCGCCCAAGTCAGGCGCCGATGCAGAAGGGCAGATGCTCGCCGGCACGGGCGAGGAACCCGGTGCGCCGTGCGCTGTCGAAAGCCGGACAACCCACTCGAGGAGCAGGAGCATCATGCAGTTTTTTCGTTCGTACGGATTTTTCCACGCCATCGCCGCCCTCGTCCTTGCCACCGCTGCCGCCACGGCGCACGCCGCCGAACCGGGCCTCGTGGTGATGGACAGCCCGCATGCCGTCGACGAGACGGCGGACCGACTCGAGGCAGCGCTCGACGCCAGGGGCATGACCGTGTTCGCACGCATCGACCACGCCGGGGGCGCCCGCGACGCCGGGTTGCAGCTGGCGCCCACGGAACTCGTCATCTTCGGCAATCCGAAGGTCGGCACGCCGCTGATGAACTGTACGCGCAGCGTGGCCATCGACCTGCCTCAGAAAATGCTGATCTGGGAGGACGACGCGGGACAGGTCCGCGTGGCCTACAACGACCCGGCCTACCTGAAGTCCCGTCACGGCGTCGAGGGCTGCGACGAGGTGTTCGCGCGCGTCGCCGGCGCCCTGGACAGTTTCGCGAAGGCCGCCATCTCACCGTAGCGAGAGTTCATCCGCATCACGCGGCGGGGTTGTACCGGCGGGACGACGGGCTAGACTCGGGGAATGCCAGTGAACGGAGCCCCCTTGATGTCCCGACATGCCTCTCTACATCTCGCCGTGCTTGTCGTATGCCTCGCCCTGGGATTTGGCACGACCCTGGCTGCGGGCAACAAACCCCGGTTGTCCAACGAGCTATCGGCCGCCCTCGAAACCGGCGGCGTGGAGGCGGCACGACAGCGCTTCGCCGACATCTATCCGGCGAACACCCTCACTCACTACCAAGGTCCGACGCCCAATGATCATCGTGGTCCTGATCCTGATCGGGGTTTGCACCATGCTACCGCTCTGGTTCGCATGGACGATCGTGCGACTCGATGAGCCGACGCCGTCAGGGTGGCTTGCCGCCATGCTCGAGAAACTGACCTTCGTGATGCTGGTGATGCTTGTCGGGCGGTGGGACATCGCCGGCACGTGGACCCGAACGGCGCTGTTGGTCGTTACGGTGACGGCGGCGTGCATCTCGTGGTGGCGTCATGTCAATCGGCCATGGCGCGGACCATCCCGAGATATTCGCGCGCGCGATCGCGCGGTTCGATTCGGTACCCTGGCGATCTACCTGGCGGCGGCCGGCTACCTTCTCGTCACCATGGTGCCCAGCGCGGAAATCCACGACATCGCCCTACCGCTCGATGACGGACGGTTCGTCGTCGCCCAGGGCGGCGGCAACGCGCTGCTCAATCACCACAACGGGCACCGGGCACAGCATCATGCCGTCGACATCACGGCGGTCAACGCCGCCGGCTTCCGCGCCGCCGGCATCCTGCCTGCCGACCCCCGCGACTACGCGATATACGGAGCCGACGTCGTCAGTCCGTGCGACGGAACCGTACTGCAGGTCGAGGACACGCATGCGGACCTCTCACCGCCGAATCGGGACCGGGACAATCCCGCCGGAAACCGTATCGTGATCGACTGCGACGGGCTGGAAGTGGAGATGGCGCACTTGCGCCAGCATAGTATCCGGGTCTCGGCGGCCGACACCGTCGTACTCGGCCAGGCACTGGCCGAAGTGGACAACTCGGGGAACACCAGCGAGCCGCACTTGCACGTGCACGCCACCGATCCACGCACCGGCGCCGGCATCGCCCTGACCTTCGACGGCGACTACCCGGTTCGCAACCGCGTGTATCGGCGGTAAGAGTGTCGGAAAGCGGATTCCGCAATCAATCGGCCAGGCGCAGGCCCAGGCCGATCAATGCCGATCCCCCAAGCCAGCGCGCGGCGATCTGCCACGCGCCGCTGCGCGACGCGCGTTGCCGCGCCATGGAGGCGATCAGTACCGCCGTCACGTCGCCGACCGAGAAGATCACGTTGACGATCACGCCGAGGATGGCGAACTGGGCCCAGACCGGGACGGCGCCGGCCGGGTCGATGAACTGCGGCAGGAAGGCCACGTAGAAGAAGATCGTGGTCGGGTTCAGGATTTCGACCAGCACCCCCTGGGCAAACGTGGCGGGATACTTGCCGGGACGGGCTTCGACGTCATCGTCCCGGCGCGTGCGCGAACCGACAATGGTGCGCAAGCCGAGCCACACGAGGTAGGCTGCGCCCACGATTTTCAGGACGTCGTAGAGCACCGGCACCACTTCGAACAGCAGGCTCAGGCCGGCGGCCGAGGCGATCACCGCGGCGTAGCCACCGACGTGAAGGCCCAGGGCGCCGAGCAGTGCGGCGGATCGATCACGCAGCACGGCCTGGGTCGCAACGTACGCGGTGCCCGGACCGGGCACGACCGCGTAGGCCAGGGTTGCCGCGAAGAAAGCCAACAGGAGGTCGCCGGATGCCATCGAATCTCACCGCGAAGGGATCAGTCGCAAGACCGGCGAGTCTATAGCCCACCGCAACCCGGGGCAACGAACCGCTTATCCTCGACCGCCGCCCAGGATCAGCCCGGTCCCGGCCACGCAGATCACCGCCCCGATCCATGCGCCGGCGCTCGGGCGCTGGCGCGTAATGACCCACAGGAGCGGCAGCACCATCACCGGCGACGTCGTCGACAGGATGGAGGCAATGCCGGCATTGCCGTGGGCGAACGCGTAGAGCAACAGGCTCATGCCCATGGCCATGCCGATAATGCCCGCCAGGGTCGCGCGCAGGAACATGTCGACGTTGAGCGCGTTGCGCGGATGAATCACGGCGAGCGGCAGCAGCAACGAGGCGTGAAGCGCCAATGCCGATACGCCGACACGCACCGCGGTCACCGCCACCGGGTCGGCGCCACTCATCAGGGCGGGCTTGGCCATGAGTGCGCCGACGGCCTGGCACAGCGCCGCCAGCAGGCCGATCAGCACGCCCGGCCATAGTGTTCCCTGGACGGTTTCCAGCGCGTGACCGGCGCCGGCGCCGCGCGCGTAGAAGATGGCGATGGACACGCCCGCCGCGACCGCGGCACAGCCGAAAATCTCGTATGGCCCGAGCGACTCGCCGAACCAGATCCACGCGATCACCACCGTCATCGGCGCGTTGGTCGCGAACAGGACGCCGGTACGGCGGGGTCCGAGCCGGGCCATGGCGGTGAACAATGCGGTGTCGCCGACGAAAATACCGATGAGCCCGGAAAGAATGATTGCGGGCCACGCATCGGCACCGATGGTGGCGAGCGCGCCGGTCGGTACCACCCATGCCATCATCAGCACGAAGACGATGAGCATGCGGATGCGCGTGTAGGCGATACCGCCCAGGTAGCGTGCCGGCGCGGTGGAAATGATGCCGGTCAGCGACCAGCACAGGGCCGAGCCGAGCGCGGCCAGTTCGTAGGGCATGGGTTGGCGGAAGCGTGAATACGCGGCGCGACGCCGCCGGGGCCGCGATTATGTCACCGGCCGGCAGTTTTCGGCAGGGTGCGATCAGTGCGTGCGAAGACGCCAGCCAAGCGTCTCGCCCGCGCACAGGGGAACCAGCTCGTCGTCTCCGTAGGCAAACGCGGCGGGCACCACGTGCCCGGCACGCTCCAGCGTGACGGTATCGGTATTGCGCGCCAGGCCGTAGAAATCGGCGCCGTGGTGGCTGGCGAATCCTTCCAGCGCCGCCAGGGCGCCGGCGGCGTCGAACACGGCCGCGTACAGTTCGAGCGCATGATAGCCGCTGTAGCAGCCGGCGCAGCCGCAGTCGGCCTCCTTGGCGTAGCGCGCGTGGGGCGCGCTGTCGGTGCCGAGAAAGAACCGGCGGTCGCCACCGGTGGCTGCGTCGACCAGGGCAGTACGGTGCGTCTCGCGCTTGAGCACCGGCAGGCAGTAGTGGTGAGGCCGCAGGCCGCCGGTGAACAGGGCGTTGCGGTTGTACATCAGGTGCTGAGGGGTAATCGTCGCGGCGACGCGGGACGATGCCGCGCTCACGAACTGCACGGCATCGGCGGTGGTGACGTGTTCGAAGACGACGCGCAGTGACGGAAAGTCGCGCAGCAGGGGAATCAGCACCGCGTCGATGAACCGCGCCTCGCGATCGAAGACGTCGACGGCGGCATCGGTGACTTCGCCATGCACGCACAGCACCATGCCCTGTTTTTCCATCTCGGCGAGTACGTCCGAGACGTTCGCGATGTCGGTAACGCCGCGATCGGAGTTCGTCGTCGCACCGGCCGGATACAGCTTGCAGGCGGGGACGTGGCCGCTCGCCATCGCCGTGCTGATCTCGGCGGGATCGGTGTTGTCGGTGAGGTAAAGGGTCATCAACGGGTCGAATGACAGCCCGTCGGGAACAGCTGCGAGGATGCGGTCGCGGTAGGCGAGCGCGGCCTGCGTGGTGGTGACCGGCGGCACCAGGTTGGGCATGACGATGGCGCGCGCGAACTGGCGCGCGGAATGCGGCACGACAGTGGCGAGCGCCGGGCCGTCGCGCAGGTGCAAGTGCCAGTCGTCGGGGCGGGTCAGGACGAGGGAGTCGGGCATGATGGTTTGTTGTCGTTGGGTGAGGCGATGATAGCAGTCATCGCGGATTCACTCTGGATGTCATGGCAGTTTACGAGCGATCGGCCGGAACACGTCGATCGTATCGATGCACATCGGATGCGCTTCGTTTTCCGGCGTGCCGAAGGGGGCCACCCCGACCGCGTCGGGGGACGCCGTGAATCCATCCCTGGAGGCTTGAGCGCCGCATCCCTGCGGCGCACACCCCCGACGCGGTCGGGGCGACCCCCTCCTTTGAACCCCCGCTAAAAAAACTATCGCCGGACAGGTTTGCTGAATTAACTTTCTGGCGTCGATTGAGACGGTACAGAGCCAAACAGCTTGGGGCGACTGGAGCGACGGCGATCTGATCCGCTTGTAGTAAAAGAGGGGGGGGGGGGTCAGATCGGCATCGGGTAACGTCGCCGAACGGCCTCGATGTCGTCCAGCACGTCCTGCCCGAGTTCGAGATCGGCCGCTTCGAGGCTGTTGCCGAGGTGGTCCATGGAGGTCGCACCGAAGATGACCGAGGTGACGAAGGGGCGCGAGAGGCAGAAGGCCAGGGCCATCTGCGCCGGGTCGAGGCCGTGTCGGCGGGCGACCTCCAGGTAGGCGTCGATGGCGGGTATGGCGTGTTCGTTGTAGCGCCCGCCGACGGTTTCGTTCAGGGTGCGGCGCGAGCCGGCCGGCGTGCGGTCGCCCTGGTACTTGCCGGTGAGCACGCCGCCGCCGAGCGGCGAGAAGGCGAGCAGGCCGACGTTCTCGTGATGGGACAGTTCGGCGAGGTCGAGGTCGAAGTGGCGGCACAGCAGGCTGTACTCGTTCTGGATCGACACGACGCGCGGCAGGCTGTTGGCCGCGGCAATGGCGAGAAACCTCGAGGTGCCCCAGCAGGTCTCGTTGGACAACCCCACGTGGCGAATCTTGCCGGCCTCGACGAGGTCGTCGAGCGCCTCGAGGCATTCGCGAATATCGGCAAGGGTGCGCTCGCGCGACTGCGAAGACGGATCGTAGTGCCAGTTGCGCCGGAAGTGGTAGGAGCCACGGTTGGGCCAGTGCAGCTGGTAGAGATCGATGTAGTCGGTCTGCAGGCGCTGCAGGGAGGCGTCAACGGCATCGCGGATCACGCTGGGCGTGATGGGATCGCCGCCGCGAATGAAGGAGTGGCCTTCGCCGGTGACCTTGGTCGCCAGTATCACCTCCGAACGGCGGCCGCGCTTGGCCAGCCAGCTGCCGATGATGCGCTCGGTGTCGCCGCTCGTCTCCTTGCCCTGGGGCGTGGTGGGATACATCTCGGCGGTGTCGATGAAGTTGATGCCGGCATCGAGCGCGGCATCGATCTGCTCGTGACCCTCGGCCTCGGTGTTCTGCGTGCCCCAGGTCATGGAGCCGAGGCAGAGGGCGCTCACCTGCAGGCCGGTGCGGCCCAGATCGCGGTATTGCATGGAGTCGGATTCCCGGTGGGTTGCCGGCGGCCGGTGGTCAGCCGCCGCGAACGGTAAACCTGACATGGTCGACGACGGTGCCGCCGGCGTCAACCAGCTCCAGGGCATGCACGCCCGGTACGGGAGTCCAGCCGCGTGCGCCGTCGACGCGCTCGCCGTTGAGGCGCCACTGGTGATCGACCGCCGGCGACATTTCGAAGAACACGCGCTGATGGCCGGGCGGGATATCGGCGTCGACGGCCATGATCATGCCGTCGCCCGGATACACGATGCGCGGTGCGTCGGCGCGCGCCGGCAACGACATGACGCGACGCGTCCCGGTACCGTCCAGGAACCACTCCGGGCGGGACGGCTCGAGCCCGTCGAAATCGACCTCGATCGATTCCACGCCAGCCGGCGGCCGCGACGGAACGGCCGGATCGGACCGGTGCAGCTCGCGCATGATCCGCGCCCACACCGGCGCCGCGCCGCTCACGCCCGACACGTCGCGCATCGGTTCGCCATCGAAATTCCCCACCCAGACGCCGACGGTGAAGCGATGGCTGAAACCGATGCACCAGTTGTCCCGCATGTCCTTGCTGGTGCCGGTCTTCACCGACGCGGGAAAGGGCAGCTCGAGCACGTTGTCGAGGCCGAAGGTGGCGGCGCGCGCACCGCGATCGGCAAGAATGTCGGCGACGATGAACGCCGCGCCGTCTTGCATCACCGACACGCTCGCCGGCTCGCTGCCTCGTGGCGCCAGCGTCAGCGGCCAGTACGCACCGCCGCGCGCCAGTGCCCGGTAGGCGGCGACCAGCTGCCACAGGCTGACCTCCGCCGAACCGAGGGCCAGCGAGTAGCCGTAGAACTCGCCGGACTCGGTGACGTGTGAAAACCCGGCGGTGCGCAGCCGGTCGGCGAAGTCGTCCACCCCGGTCAGCATCAGGGTGCGTACCGCCGGCACGTTGACCGACCCGGCCAGCGCCGTGCGCACGCTGAGGAACCCGCGAAATCGGTTGTCGTAGTTCTGCGGTACGTAGGCGCCGGTCGGCGTCGAGAGGCTGACCGGCGAGTCGTTCAGCAGCGACGCCGCGGTGAGCCGGCGCTGCTCGATGGCGAGACCATACAGGAACGGCTTCAGCGTGGAACCCGCCTGGCGCGGCGCCTGCACGCCGTCGACGTAGTAGGTATCGGGATTACCGCCGGTGTTGCCGACGTAGGCGAGCACCTCGCCGGTCGCCGTGTCCGCCACCAGCACCGCCCCGTCGCGCACGTTGCGCCCCTTGAGGCCGGCAACGGCCTCGCGCAATGCACGGTTCGCCGCCGACTGTACGTCGCCGTCGAGGGTGCTGGTGACGTGGCGCGACGCGCCATGAAGCAGCCGGCGCGCGACGTGGGGCGCCTCGGCGACGCGCTGGCGCAGGTTGGCGCCGCGGTTGAAGGCGGCGGCGACCCGCGCCTCGATACCGGCGCATTGCACCGTCTCGTCCACGCGTCGCGCCACGCCGCAGGCGCGGCGGGCAACCCGCGATGCATCGGCGTTGGGTCCGCGCACCAGCGCCGCGAGGATGGCGGACTCGGCCGACGTCAGGGCAGCGGCGTCCTTGTCGAACAGGCCGAGCGCGGCGGCGGCGACACCCTGCAGCTCGCCGCGAAAGGTCACCAGGTTGAGATAGGCCTCGAGCACTTCACGCTTGTCGAGCACGTCCTCGAGCGCCATCGCCGCGCGCATCTGCAGCCACTTGTGATCGAGGTCGCGCTGCCCCGGCGCGCGGATGCGGCCATCGAGTAGCGCGGCGAGCTGCATGCTGATGGTGCTCGCCCCACCCCGTTCTCTCCCGGTGAACCACGCCGCGGCGGCGGCGAAGGCGGCGCGCCAGTCGACCCCGCGATGGTCGAAGAATCGCCTGTCCTCGGCGGCCACGATTGCCTCCACCAGCGCTGGCGAGATCGAACCGAGCGGCGTCCACTCGAGCCGCCGGCCGTAGGGATCGACACGCAGTTCGTGAACGACCCGACCGTGCCGATCGAGCAGGCGCGCGTCGGAACTGGCGTGGGCAGCGCGAATGGTGTCGAAATCGTAGTCCGCGCGATAGGCGGTGTGACGCCAGCCGCCGATGGCGAGCGCCGCGAGCAGCGCCAACGCGGCGATGAAGACGAACGCGGCGCGCGGTATACGCGCGAGGCCGCGCCTGCTCGACGTCATCGCCCCACCTCGAGAACGTCGTTCGGCGACTCGCCGTGCATGCCCGGCGCGTACATCGCCTCGACCCGGGTCGGCGGCAACACGAACCTGCCGCGCGTGTTGTAGCGCACGCTGTAGCCGAGGCGCCATCGGCCCCGGGGCATGAGCGCGTAGTAGGCACGGAAGGCATCGTCCGCGCGCTCGACGTGGGCGGGCGCGAGATCGTCGACGCTGGCGACGTTCAGCAGGGCCGAATCGGTACCGAAGCCGGTGCCGAGAATGGACGCCCCCGACGGCACCGGGTCGTCGACCACCACCCAGGTGCGGTCGGCGGCGGCGTCGATCTCGAGCGTGACGCGCGCCACGTCGCCGCGCCGCCATTGACCCGGCACTGCCTGCACCACCGGCTCGACGCTGCGTCGCACGGTATAGCCGCGCGATACCGATTCGGCCAGCGGTACCGCGGCGAGACTCTCGATCGTGGCCCAGGGTGCGCCGCCGCCGTCGTGCCGCAGGCGCAACGTGGCCGGCGCAGCGGGCCACGGCAGCTCGATCGCGCCGCCGTCGGGCGCCTCGGTCCAGTTCCAGTCACGCCCTCTCGACAGCGTCGTCCCGGTGACGCCCGACACGGGCTGCGCTTCGAAGCGGTCGGCGAACGTGCGGGCGGCCACCATGCCCCAGGCATTGGCCGTGGTGGTGTCCCAGCGACCGCCCTGGCGGCGCAATAGCAGCCCGCGCACGAGCCGCGGCAGATCGTCGGCCATCGACTCGTCGTCGAGCAGCGCCAGCAGCGCGCGCGCCGCGTTGACGTCGCCCGACACCATCAGCCACCACAGTTGGTCACGCGATGCGGTGGAGAAGTCCATGACCGCGCCGCGAAAGTCGAGCCGTGCACGCAGCGCCTCGCGCGCCACGTCGAGTCGCCGCGCGCCATCGGCGATACCGCCATCGCGGCCGAGCAGGTTGATCCAGTCGACCAGCGCCGATGTCGGCCATGCCGCCGGTGTAATTTCGAAGGTCGAGAGCCAGGCCGGATCAACGGGGCGGTAGCGGGCATAGGCGTCCATCGCCGCAAGCCGCCGCAGCGCCAGGTCGGCGGCACGCATCGGCGACGGCCTCGAAAGGCGCCCGTCGAGGAAGGCGGCGAGTCCGTCGAGCATGCGTTCGCGTGCCGACTCTGGCAATCCCCAGCCGGCGGCATGGGTGACGGCCAGCACGTAGCTGGTCAGGATGTCGTCGCCGCGCCGCATGGACGGCCAGTAGCGCGCCAGGCCATCGTCGTCGAGGTACGTGACCAGGGCCCCGTCGACCGCGGCCCTCGACGCCGCGTCGTCGAGCACGACCGCTCGCGAGACACGTTGTTCCAGGCACGTGTAGGGGTAGCGACGCAGATAATCGAGTACGCCCGGCAGGTCGCCGATCAGCGACGGCGACAGCCCGATCCGCAGGCCGCCGCGACCGGGCCGCGCGCCCGCCGGCGGCGCCGCGGGCAGGTCGACAGGTTCGTCAAGCCGCACCATCGTGCCCTGCTGTACGCGCACTGGCACGGCGTCGATCACCCCGGCGCCGACGGCGACGCGGTCGGCGACCGCCCCGTCGACGCGGGCCTCTGCCTCGAAGTCGAATGCGTCCGCGCCGTCCGGCACGCTCATCCGCCAGGCGAGCTGTTCGGACTTGCCGGCCGGCAGGACCAGCCGTCGTCCGGGCAGGTCCACGCCGCCGGCACGCGCTTCGACCGAGACCTCGCGGGCGACGCCGTCGGCGGCCGCGTTGCGTACCGTGAGCACCGCGTCGAAGCGATCGCCGCGGCGCACGACACGGGGCAGGCCCGGGACGAGCATGATGTCGCGCGCGGTTCGAATCGTCGTCTCGCCGGTGCCGAACAAGCCGGCGCCGGCGCTGGCCACGGCAACGATGCGAAAGGCGCTCAGGGAATCGTTGAGCGGGACCGCCACGCGCGCCCGCCCGCGGGCGTCGAGGCGCACCCGCCCCTGCCACTGCAGCAGCGTGCCGAACAACCGGCGCGTGGCATCGACCCCGCCGCCGCCGCCCGCGGCAACCGCCTTGCGGCCGAAATGGCGCTTGCCCACGACCTGCATCTGGGCCGTGGCCGTTTCCACTTCGAGACCGCGCCGTCCCATCATCGACGCGAGCAGGTCCCAGCTCTCATTGGGCGCCAGCGCGAGCAGTCCCTCGTCCACCACCGCCAATGCGACCTCGGCGTCGCGTGCCGGCGGTAACCCGCCCGGCGCGGTCACCTCGATGTCGATGGTTGCCGTCGAACGGACCGGGTACGACCGTTGATCGCTCACCACCGTCACGTCGAGGCGGTGCGCCGCCCGACCCACTTCGAGCTCGGCGAAGCCGAGACGAAACGCCGGCTTGTCGAGATCGACCAGCGCCGTCGGCATCGACTGGTCGGTGCGGCCGCGCACCGCGAGCACCGAGACGAACACGTTGGGTGCGTAGTGGTCCTTGATGGGTACCTCGACCACGGCCGCGTTGCCGCGAAGCGTGGTGACGAAGGCGTCGAGGACGCCTTCGCGCTCCACCGTCACCAATGCCTCCGCCTCGCGAAACGGCATGCGCACCTGCAGCCTCGCGGTGTCGCCGGGTTCGACTTCCGGCTGCTCGGCGAGCACGTCCATGCGGTCCTCGTTGCCGACATCGAACCACCATTCGTCGCCGCCGGCGACCCAGACGTCGCGGTGGGCGCGGGACGCGCGGCCGGCATCGTCGACGGCCACGGCCTCGAGTACGAGGTTGCCGGAGGCGGGCGCGGCCACTTCGCAGGCGAGACGGCCGAACGCATCCGTTTCGCCCTCGCACAAGGTGCCGGCGCGAACGGTCTCGCGACGCGACTCGTAGGCGTAGAAGCCGCCCACGAGTCGCTTGCGATGGCTGTACACCTTGCGCGCGAAGGCGTCCACGCGCACGGCGCGCCCCGGCAGTGGCCTGCCGTCGAGGTCCAGGACCACCGCCTTGAAGGCGAGGCGGTCGCGGCTCGCCGCCCAGTCGTCGGGGCGAATGCCCGCGACCACCGCCGACGGCCACGCGGTCGCGCGCGCCGAGCGGGTGAGAATCTCGCCATTGGCGTCGGGGTATTCGACCTCGAGGCGCAGATCCACCGGCCGGTCGACGACGGCCGGCGTCCCGACCGGTACCCGCGCGCCGCCCTCGTCGTCGAGCCGGACGGTTTGCGCGCCGGGTAACGGCATGACCGGTTCCGCCATGCCGTCGTGCTCGATGCCCTCGACCACGGCGCCGTTGCCCAGGCTGTAGTCCTGGTAGCCGTCGAAGCGCACCAGGTGCTCGCCGCTGGCGCTTCGCACCGTCACGTCGAGCCCGCCCGCACCACCGCCGTTGAGGTAGTTGAGCTGGATGTCCACCGAGGTACGGGTGGGCCGCACCGGATCGTCGAGCACCGCCTTCACGCGGGCCTCGAGGGTGGGTACGCGAAACGACGCGACGCGAAAATCGCCGGACTCGAGCGATACCTCGCCGCGGTCCGGGTCCTGTACCGATACGACGATACGATAGCGTCCCTGGCGCGCGCCGTCGGGGACCACCCAGGTGCTGTCGGCAAGTCCCGCGGCGTCGAACCACGCATCGACCTCGAAGGTATCGCCGCTGCCGTCATGGCGCAGCATCACGGATCGGGGCAATGCCGCCTGCGCCGGCAAGCGGAAGCCATCGGCGTCGTGCCGGCGCAGCACGTGTTTCATGTGCACCGTCTCGCCGGTGCGATACAGCGCACGATCGAGCACGGTGCTGGCAAGGTTTGGCGTGGTCCAGGCGGCGCGCGGCAGATCGAAGCGCCAGTTCTCGATGCCGTCGTTCCAGCCCGACAGCGTGAACGTCATGTCGCCGTCCTTGCGCACCGAGACGACGTAGTCGCCGCAGTGCGCCGGCAACGGCGGCAAGCCGCCGTCGACGCGCGCGATGCCGTCGGCGCCACTGAGTCCTTCGAACAACAGGCGCCCCGCGCAGTCCGCGATGGTCACCCGCGCGCCGGCCAGCGGTTGCCCGCTTCGAAGTCGCGTGACCCACACCAGCGACGACTCCCGTCCATGCTTGAAGTGCGCGGCGAGATCGGTCACCAGTACCGCGGTCTGGGCATGGTAGGGCCGCTCGTCGCCGTACAGCGCGCTGCCCAGGCGCGGGCTGGCAATCTCGACGAGATAGAAACCGGGCCGCTCGAAGGGAATGCCGATCACCTCCATTGCGCGACGTCCGCCCGGCTTGGGCAGGGTGAAGGCAGTCGTTTCGTCGTTGCCGTCGAACAGCGACCTTTCGCCGGGACGACTCGTCACCACCCAGCGCGACAGGCGCTCATCGTACCGGCCCTGCTCACGCTGGGACTCGCGCACCTCGTCGATGGCGCGCGCCGCGCTCGCGGGGTCGTCGAGGCGAAGCCAGCGGCCGTTGACCTCGGCGGGTTCCGGCCACACGGAGTCGCGGAAACGCTGATACCAGCGCCGGTACCAGGGCCGGTCGCGGGATCGATCCGCGGACGGATCCCCGGCCGGCGCCGCGACGTCTTGCGTCCCGGGCGCCAGCGGAATGACGGACTCGATGTTACGCAGCGTGACGGGCAGCGCCGCGCCCTCGAGGAACTCGACGATGCCGAACGGCGCCGGAAACTTGATCAGCGCACTGGCCGGGTCGGTGTCGACGGACAGCGGGAATCGCGCCGCGTTCGCGAGCGTGCGACCGGCATCGTCGACGAGGTCGCGCGGCAGGTCGAGGGTATAGTGGGTGCGCTCGCGAAACGGGCCCGGAAAGCCGACCGAGTCGATCCAGTCACCCGTCTCGCCCTCGAGGTCGGGACCGAATGTATCGCCGTTGCGAGTGGATAGCGTGATGCGCGCCGCGTCGGCGCGATGCACCGGCGCGGTGAATCGCAGGGTCATCGGCAGAACCGGGTTGCATCCCGCGGCCGGTTGACTGCGCCGGCAGCCGAACTCGGCACGGAACGCATCGCGCGTGTGGAACGAGAGTCGGCGCGTATTGCCGGCGCGCAGGCCCGATGGCGACCGAATCGATTCGCCGAGGACCAGGGCGACATCGGAGTCGGGCGGCAGGTGGCGCTTGCATCGCAGGGCCAGGACGGGCGACGGCTCGGCGGCGAGGATGGCCTGCATGCGCTCGTCCGCGCTGCCGCCGAGCGGTACGCCGTCGACGACCATGCCGATGGGCTGGCGGCCGTAGTCGGTCAGCACGCGGCGGTAGCCTTCCAGGAAGTCGGGGTAGTCGTCGAGCAGCGCGCGCTTCGTGCCGGCGTCGAGCAACTCGACGTCGACCCGCTCGGCGACACCCGCGATCTCGCACCAGGCGCCGGCGAGGACCGACCCGGTATCGACCGGCGCATCGAGGCCGAGCAGGAACACCTGGGCCTCGTCGATGGCATCGTGGGATTGCCATGGCTGCTGGAAGGCGAGGCCGGGGCCGCCGGTGTGGAAGGCGAACGCGGCCGACGGCACCGGGTCACCGTCGACGGTGGTGAGCGCCTCGCGCAGCGTGAATCGACACCGTACCGCCGCCGGCACCGGGTCATCGAAATCGTAGATCCAGTTGCGCCCGTCCACCCACTGGCCTTGTCCCGGCACCGGGCAGTCGACCTCGAACGGCGCCGGCGCCGCGGCATCGCCGAAGGCGACCACGGCGCGATCGAAACGCGCCCGCGCCTGGTGCACGTCGACGGCAAGGCCGGTGGGGGAGAAGCGAATGACCGTCGCCTCGTCGGCGACGCATGCGCCGGCGACGGCAAACAGTCCCAGGAGGAGGGCAACCAGCCGCGTGCTGTTGTTCATTGTGATGGCGGGCACCGGGGAGAAGATCCAGAACGTCGCGACGACTCGTCGCCGTGCCTATTACATCACCGACGCATGGCGATCGCATGGCGATCGCGTGGATTGGCCGTGGCGCCGGCCGTCCCCCCGGCAACCGCTTTCGCGGGACGGGACACGCGTCCGGGCCAGGGCCCGTTCAAACCCTTCTGAACGGGCGGGTCTCGGGACTGTTGTTCGTATCCGGCGAAACGCTTCGAGGCGCCATCGCGTTTCCAGGGCGACGGGATGCAGCGCCATCGAACACCAGGAATGGACCGGAAGACCGCCGCCGGCGGACGGCGTGAACAGGTTCTAGAGGGAGCTGACGACGTGTCCGCCATCGACGGTCAGCACCGCGCCCGTCATGTAGGCGCCGGCATCCGATGCCAGCAGCAGCAGCGGTCCGGAAAGTTCCGCGAGTTGGCCGAAACGGCGCAGCGGTACGCGCTTGCGCATTGCCTCGCCGGGCTCGGAGGCGAGGAAGTCGGCATTGAGCTCGGTTTCGACATAACCGGGCGCAATGGCGTTGACGCGGATGCCGTGGCGCGCCCATTCCAGCGCCAGCGCCTTCGTCATCTGCACGATGCCGGCCTTGGACACCGCGTAGGGCATCACCGCGCCGGCGACGCGCAGCGCAAGTATGGAGGCAATGTTGACGATGCTGCCGCCGACACCGGTCTCGACCATGCGCGAGGCCGCCTCGCGCGCCGCCAGCCAGGCGCCGCGCAGGTTGGTGTCGAGCACGGCATCGAACTCCTCGGCCGAGGTGTCCAGCGCCTTGCGCGTGCGCGCGACGCCGGCGTTGTTCACCAGCACGGTCACCGGGCCGCCGGCCGACTCGGCGGCGGCGAAGGCGTCGGCGACCGAGGCTTCCTGCGTCACGTCCATGGCCACGGCGCGTGCCGTGCCGCCGGTCGCGGCGATCCCGGCGACGACGGCATCGAGTGCGTCGAGGCGACGCGCGGCGAGCGTAACCGACGCGCCGCGCGATGCCAGTTCGCGCGCGAAGTACGCACCCAGTCCGCTTGACGCGCCGGTCACCAGCACGTGTCGCGATGTCATGTCGAATAGGTCGGTCATGATGGTTTGTGAAGCAGGTCGAATGAAGGCGGGGAATCGCGGGCTGCGACGGCGCATCACGTCGTCGGTGGGCACCCGGCTAATGACGCGAGCTTATCATGCGCATCCTCCGCGGGCGCGGAAACGAGCCGATGCCGGCCGCCGGCGGTTACAATCGCCGATCGAATCGGTTCGTTCACTGAAAGCGGCTGCCCATGCCATGAACACGGCAGAGTTCATCCACCATCACGGCGCGCAGGCCGAGCACACCGCGCGTGCCTTCCTCGACCGGGCGCGGCCTGCTGCCCACGTCCGCTTCGCCGATCCGTTCGACTTCGGCGCCGCGGGCATTGCCTGCGCCGAGATCGAACTGCTCGAGCGGGCGGGCATCGAGGTCACGGCGCGGTACGAAGCGGCCGATCTCGACGCCGGAACGCTGCGCCGGGCGCTGGGCGACGAAGGCACCGTGGTGTTCTCGGGCGGCCGGGATTTCGGCGACCTCGGCGGGCATCACGCGCGTCGCCTGGAAATCATTCGCGAGCTCGGCGCCAACCCGGTCGTGCAACTGCCGCAATCGTCCGAGTTCCAGCGCGGCGGCTTGCTGGACGACACCGTGGCGGCGCTGGAATCGTGCGCGGACGTCACGCTGATGGCGCGCGAGGCGACGACGTGCGCGGCATGGATCGAGCACTTCGCGTCCGCGCGCGTGCGCGTAATCTCCTGCCCGGATATCGCCTTCGTCAGCGGCGGACGCGAGCGGCCCCTGAAACCCTCGTTCGACATCGTCGCCCTGCTTCGAACCGACGCCGGGTCACGCTATCACCGCGAGGGCGGACCGACCTTCGGCGAGGTGGCGCGCCAGCGCCTGGGCATCGGCCGCGAGGGCAACATCCGCATCAGCGGGAACGCGCCGGGGGGAGACGTCATCACCGCCGAGGTCGACGTGCTTTGCGACGAACCGGGTTCCCTGCTGCTGACCGACTGGCCTCTGACCCGCATCGTCGAGGGCGAGCCGGCGTGGAATGCGCTTGCCTTCGCCGCGCGGGTGCGGCTCGGCCGGGACATCGCGGACAGGATCCTCTCACGTGCCCGCGTCGTCATCACCGACCGCCTTCACGCCCACGTCTTCGCCTTGCAACTCGGTATCCCGCACGTGCTCGTCGACGACCGGTACGGCACGCTCTCGTCCTACTACCGAACCTGGACACGCCACTGCGACGGAGTGCGCTTCGCCGATACCCTGGACGATGCGCTGGACAAGGCGCGGGCGTTCTCGACTTCCCGCGACCAGTTCACATCACGCTGAGCGAACGCGATGTGGTGCACTCTTCACCTCGGACCAGGCGCATCGAGGCGTCATGGTGCTTCCACGGCAACGCGATGCAACCCCGTCGGGGCGACGCACAGGGACCGAACGATTGCCGCCAACGCGTGATGTGAGCCGGTCCTAGACAGCCCGTTTCAATCGCGCCGCCCACTGCTCCTGCACGTAGCGGGTCGTCACGTTCACTCGCTGGAACTCCGGGTCGGAGAGCACGTCGCCGAGAAAGCCGAGATTGGTGCCGACGCCCTGGATGCGAGTCTGCGCCAGTACCTCGCGCATCCGCTCGATGGCCGCCGGTCGGTTCTCGCCCCGCACGATGAGCTTGGCGATCATCGGGTCGTAGTACGGTGTAATGACATCTCCCTGGCGGACGCCGGAATCGACACGCACGTCGTCCCCGGACGCAAATGACAGTTGCGCCAGCCGGCCCGGGGATGGCAGGAAGTTTTTCTCCGGCCGTTCCGCGTACAAGCGGCACTCGAGCGCATGACCGCGACAGCAAAGGTCGTCCTGCCGGGGCAGGTTGAAGCGCCCAGCGGCCTGTTCGATCTGCCAGCGCACCAGGTCCACGCCCGTCACCATCTCGGACACCGCGTGTTCGACCTGGATGCGCGTGTTCATCTCCAGGAAGTAGAACTCGTCGCGATCGCGGTCGAAGATGAACTCCACGGTTCCGGCGCCCGCGTAGCGCTCGGCCCGAACCAGCGCAATGGCCGCCTCGCGCATGGCGCGCCGCACCCGGTCGGGTATGCCCGGCGCCGGCGCCTCCTCGATGACCTTCTGGAAACGTCGCTGCACGGTACAGTCGCGATCGAACAGGTGAACGCCGCGGCCGTCGCCGGCGCCGAAGACCTGGACCTCGACATGCCTGGCATTGGGAACGTAGCGCTCGAGGTATACCGTGGCGTCGGTAAACGCTCGCCCCGCCAGCGACTGCGTCTTCTCCACCTGGGCCGCCAGCTGGCCGGGATCGGCGACCGCCTGCATGCCGATACCGCCGCCGCCGGCGGCCGCCTTCACCAGCAGCGGATAACCGATCGTGGCGCCGATCCGGGTCGGATCGACGGCCTCTCCCGGGGCAATGCGTTCGCTGCCCGGCAATACGGGCACGCCGACGGCGCGGGCAATGACCCGGGCCCGTTCCTTGTCGCCCATGGCCTCGATGGTATCCGGCGCCGGGCCGATCCAGGCCAGTCCGCTGCCGGCCACCGCGCGCGCGAACGCCGCGCTCTCGGAGAGGAAGCCGTAGCCGGGGTGAATCGCATCGGCGCCGCTGCAGCGCGCCGCATCGAGCAGCTTCTCCTGGTCGAGATAGCTCTGCGTCGCCGGCGCCGGTCCAATGGGTACCGCCGCATCGGCGAGTGACACGTGAAGCGCGTCGGCATCGGCTTCGGACCAGACGGCCACCGTCTCGATGCCCATGGCAGCACAGGTTCGCATGATGCGGCAGGCGATCTCGCCGCGATTGGCGACCAGGATACGTTTGAGTTCTCTCATTAATGGACTCCGCCGAAAATTCGATAGTCGGGGCGTGGGGCGGTCACGACGAATCGGAGCCGTGGGCGGTGGCCACCGCGCGCCCGGATGCCGCCCGGAAGACGCGCCGGTTGAACAGGAAGATAACGCCCACCAGCACCAGCGCGGACACGTCGATCCACCAGCGATCCGCTGCCACCAGGGCGGCCGTGGCGACGAGCGCGACGCCAAGCGGCCACGGCACGGGACGCCGGTAGAAGCGTCCGCCGCCGACCGCCATCAGGAACGACGCGACGAGCCCCATGAACAGCGACCAGCCGATCTCCAGCGCATCGGACTGCAATAGCACGGCCGGCCGGAACACGAAGAACAGCGGCAGGAAGTACTTCATCAGCGCCAGGCGAATCGAGGTGACGCAGATAGGCCACCAGTGTGTACGCGCAATCACGGCAGCGGTGAACACGGCAGTGCATACCGGCGGCGTCAGCGCGGACAGCAGCGCCGAGTAGAACACGACGAAGTGAGACACCAGCGGGTCGATGCCCAGGCTGATCAACGCCGGGGCGGCCACGGCCGCGGCCACCAGGTAGGCCGCCGTCGTCGGCATGCCCATGCCGAGCACCAGGGCGACGACCATGGACAGCAGCACGCTGGCCAGCAGGTGACCCCCGCCACCGCTGATGATCAGTTCCGACAACTTGATGCCGACACCCGTCAGCCCGATCAGCGACAATGCCATCTGCGCGGTGACGAGCAGTGCGAGGATGCCGGTGATGCTGAAGGCGGCGGAGATCGCACCGTTGAACAGCGACAAACATCGCACCTTGATGGCCCGGGTGCGCCAGGAACCCAGCAGCAGATACAGCCCGACGTTGGTGCAGATGCCGTAGAAGGCGGCCAGCGTGGGCGTGTTGCCAGAGAACATGCTGCCGAGGACGACGGCCAGGGTCAGCAGCAGCGGACCCACCTTCATCGGCGCCAGCACGGTGCGGGCATCGGGAATGAGGTCGTCGTCGACCGCGCGCATGTTCTCCCGCCGCGCCTCGACGTCGATCGACATCCACACGCAGACGAAGAACAGGATGGCCGGGATGGTCGCGGCGTAGACGATGTCGAGGTAGGGCACGCCCAGCAGTTCGGCCATGACGAAGGCGCCAGCGCCCATGATCGGCGGCGTGATCTGGCCACCCGAAGACGCGGTCGCCTCGACCGCACCGGCGAAGGCCGGCTTGTACCCGAGACGCTTCATCGTGGGGATGGTGAACGCGCCCGTCGTCGCCACGTTGGCCACCGCGGCGCCGTTGAGCATGCCGAACATCATGCTCGATATCGTCGACACCTTGGCCGCACCGCCGGGAAACCGCCCCGCCGCCAGCAGCGCGAGGTCCATGAACGTCTGCGCCGCGCCGGTCGCCAGCAGGAAGGCGCCGAAGATGATGAAGATGGCGATCAGATCGGCCGACAGACCGGTGACGGTACCCCAGATCCCCTCGGTGCCGAGGTACAGGTGCTCGACGAGGTACTGAAAATCGAACCCCGTGTGGCCCCAGTAGCCGGGGATGCGCTCGCCGAACGCGGTGTAGAGCAGCATGCCGATGGTCAACAGCGGCAGCGCCATGCCCGTGGTGCGCCAGGCAGCGACCAGGAGTCCCACGCTGAGCGTGACGCCGAGCACCAGGTCGGGACTCGACGCGGCCACCGCGAACGACTCGGTGATCCGCGCTTCCTGGGTCACGATGTAAACCGTCGTCACGACCGCGAGGACGGCGGCCAGGTAGTCGAGGCAGCGACGAAGCGTCCCTGCCCTGCCGTCGCCGGCAAGACGCGACAGGCCGAGAAATACCACCGCGAGGCCGAGGCCGACGTGCACCGCACGCTGCGACAGTGGCGGCAGCTGGCCGAAGCCCGCTGTCACGACCTGGAAAACCACCAGCGACGCACACAGCGAATACACCAGTATTCGCACCGGGCGCGGCAAGCCGTCGAGGTCTTCCCTCGAATCGATGCTGCTCATAAGACCGAGTTCCCGATTGTCATCCGGGCCGAGACCGGCATGTCGAACTGACGAACCACGGCGCGCGGCGATCGCCGCGCGCCGTGGTTCGCACCGGGTGACGCCGTCGGGCTACTGCATCTCGGGCGGGACCAGCCGCTCGGGCACCTCGATGCCGCGCGAACGGTAGAACTTCACTGCGCCGGCATGCAGCGGAATGGTGATGAGGTCGACCGAGTCCTGCATGACGTCGAGCTTGCCGAAGGACGGGAACGCAGACACCTGCGGCTCCGGGTTGTCGACGATGCCCTCGAGAATGGCAATCACCTGGTCGTCGGTCAGGCTGTCCGACAGGGCGAACTGGCCGATGACCTGTACCGGCGAGGTAAAGGCCGGGAAGTCGCGGACTTCGTCATCGGCATAGTCCTGGAAGTTGATGAACGGAAACTTCTCCTTGATCGTCGCCACCTGCCCGGCGCTGAAGCTCAACAGCCGGATGGGCGTGAAGGCCATGAGCTCCAGCGTGGTGCCGTCGAGTACCGCGGTGCCACCGGCCTTGACGTAGCCGATGGAGCGGTTGTCCTTCACCGCCGCCACCGCGTCGGCGAGGCTGGCGCGGAACAGCTCCGGCTCGATCTGGAGTGCCTCGAGCATCTGGATGCCCAGCTGCTCGGTAGCCGAGCCGCGCTGGCCCGGCGTAAACGGCTTGCCGGCCAGGTCTTCCAGGGTCTCGATGCCGGCGTCCTCGCGCACCACCCACGCCTGCAGGGCCGGGGCATGCACCCACAGGCCGCGAAGCTTCTCCATCGGATTGCCTTCGAACTTGCCGATGCCCTTGTAGGCCTGGTAAATGGTGGCATAGGTGCCAAGACCCATGTCTATCTGCCCGCGGCCGATGCGATTGAGATTGTCCACCGCACCGCCGGTGGAGATGACCGTGACCTGGACCTTGTCCGCGGAATGCTCGTTGATGGCCTTGCCGGCGGCGGCGGCATAGGTGTAGTGAACGGACTTGAGCGCCGTGGTGCCGAACGCAATGCGGTCGGCCGCCTGCGCGGCACTCGCGATAGCGAGCGCCGCGCACAACGATGCAATGCCGATGACTGCCTGTTTCGTTTTCATCTTTGTTTCCTCCTGGGTGCTTGGTGTAAGTAGGTCTTCGACGACGTGTTGTCGTGTCTTGGATCTGTCAGGGCGATACGCCGAATTTCGGCTTCGGTCCGAGGCCGGTTCTCAGCCGGGTCTGCGCCAGCGCGACGTAGTCGCACAGCACCGGACGGGTCTCACGCGGATCGATGATTTCCTCGACGGCGAATGCCTCGGCAGTGCGAAAAGGCGACGCGTATGCCCTCAGCTCGGCCTCGAGCTCGGCCTCGCGCGCCTTCGGATCGGGGGCGCTGGCAATCTCGCGACGAAATGCCGCGGCCACCCCGCCCTCCACCGGTAACGACCCCCACTCGCCGCTCGGCCACGCGAGCTTCAGATCGATGTCGTTCTTGTTGCAGGTCGCCATGCCGGCCATGCCGTAGCACTTTCGAATCACCAGCGTCAGCGTCGGCACGGTCAACTGGCCGGCAACGTAGACGGCGCGCATGCCCTCCCTGAGCGTCGCCTCCTGCTCCGCCTTCAGGCCCACCATGAAACCCGGCACGTCGACAAAGAACACCAGCGGAATGTGGAACGTGTCGCACAGCTCCATGAAGTGGATCTGCTTGCGGGCGGCCGCGGCGTCCATGGCGCCTGAATACACCCTGGGGTTGTTGGCGATCACGCCCACCGGGAAACCGCCAAGCCGGGCCAGGGTGGTGATCACCGAACGGCCGTGGGTCGGCTGGATCTCGAACATGGACTCGCGATCGACGACCATCGACACGAGGTCGTGCATGGAATAGGGCCGTGTGCGCTGCGGCGGCACGATGTCGAGCAGCGCATCCTCGCAGCGGTCGACCGGGTCGTCGCATGCCGCTACCGGGGGAAGCTCCCAGGCGTTCTGCGGCATGAATGACAGGAAGCGGCGGACCTGCGCGAAGGCATCGTCTTCCGAATCGGCCGCGTTGTGGATCGTGCCCGCCTTGTCCACCGCCACCGCCGCGCCGCCGAGTTCCTCCTTGTCGATGTCCTTGCCGAGCGATCGCTTCACCACCGGCGGGCCGGCGGCGAACACCTGGCTGGTGCCTCTCACCATCACCGAGAAATGGGAAAGTATGGCGCGGCCTGCCGGTCCGCCGGCCGCGGTGCCCATCACCGCCGACACCACGGGCACCTCGCCCAGCAGCTGCACGGAGCGCTCGAAGCCGTCGACGCCGGGAAACACCACGTAGCCGCGGCGCTTCGCCGAGGTCACCGTGCCGCCGGCGCCGTCGATGAGATTGACCAGCGGAATGCGGTAGTGGTGGGCGACGTCCTCGACGAAACCACCCTGGCCGCCCTTGCGGCGCAATGCCCCGAACGACGTGCCGCCGCGAACGGTGAAGTCCTCGCCGCCGATGGCGACCGGGCGGCCGTCGATACGCGCGGTGCCGGCGACGTAGGGCGCCGGCTTGACGCTGACCAGCCTGTGGTTCTCGTCGTATTCGCCGGAACCCGCCAGGGTGCCCACCTCGCGAAAGCTCGCGGCATCGGTCAGCCACCCGATGCGTTCACGAATCGTCAGGCGGCCGTTGGCGTGTTGCCGCGCGATCGCCTCCTCGCCGCCCATGGCGAGCGCGGCTGTGCGGCGGAACCGGATCTCCTCGAGGACCGGGTTCGTCGTGGTATCCGACGGCCCGGGCTTCACGTCTCGATCCGGCACAGCACCTGCTCCTCGTCGACGGATTCCTCGGGTTGGACCACGATCTCGGCAATGCGTCCGGCCGTGGGCGCCTCGACCGGGATCTCCATCTTCATCGACTCCAGGATCATGATGACGTCGCCTTCATTCACCGCGTCGCCGGCGGCCATCTCGACCTGCCAGACGGTGCCCGTGACGTCGGACTTCACTTCATGGATGGCCATGTCTTGTCGTTTCTCCGATTGCTGCTAGTAGGTTGTCGGCCAGTTGGCGAGGTGGCGGCGACCCAGGCCGCCGCGGCTTCGCGCCTGGTGAATCTCGAGATGCTCGGCGAGGTAGCGACGTGTCGCCTGCGGCGCCAGCACGGTTTGCACCGCGTAAATCTCGGCCAGGCCGTAACAGGACGTATCGAACGACATCGATTCGCGAATGGCCTGCTTGTCCGAACCGGACACCTCTCGTCCCCACGTCACCACCTCGGTGGCAAAGTCCGCGTCCATGAAACTCACCTCGGCCGTGGGCCAGGCGGCCACTTCGTCCGAGTTCCGGCCGCCACCCATGTTCAGGTACGCCTGTCCGTAGCTCTTGCGCATGATCACGGACACCTTGGGCACCGTGCACATCTGCAACGCGGTCATGAAGTTCATGATCTTGCCCGGCGCCTTCTGCCGTTCCCCCTCGATGCCGATGACGAAGCCGGGCGTGTCCACGAGCATCACCAGGGGCACGTTGAAGGAATCGCACGTGACCAGGAACCGGGTAACCTTCTCGCAGCCGGCCACGTCCAGTGCGCCGGCCTTGGCCACGGGGTTGTTGGCGACGATGCCGACCACGCGACCGCCGATACGGGCGAGACCGGTTACGGCGGTACGGCCGAAGCGCGGCTTGAACTCGAAGAAACTCTGCGGGTCGACCAGGCACCCGATGATCTTGCGTACGTCGTAGCCGCGCTTGCGGCTGTCGGGCAGGATGTCGAGGATCGCGTCGACATCGTCGTCGACCGGCAGGGGCTCGCCGTTCGGCGGCGGCTCGTTGCAGTGCGACGGCATGTAGGACAGGAAGCGGCGTATCTCGTCGAGCGCCGCCTCGTCGGTGTCGACCACCCGGTCCACCAGGCCCGTCACTTCGTCGTGCAGCTTCCATCCGCCGAGATCCTCGGCCTCGACCTTCTGTCCGATGGCGAGCGATGCAAGGGCGGGACTGGCAACGGCCATGATCGCGCCCTTGCGCATGACAGTGAAGTCCGCCATGCAGGAATACCAGGCCGACGATCCGAAGCACTGGCCGAGGATGGCCGACGCCCAGGGCGTTTCGCGCCGACGCACGTACTGCTGCGGATCGTTACCGAGCATGGTGCCCATGCCGCGTGCACCCATGTTGTCCGGCATACGCGCCCCGGAGGATTCGCCCAGCATGACAAGCGGCATGCCCCGCTCGGTCGCCACGCGCTTCACGTGGCCGATCTTTTTCATGTTGGTCAGGCTCGACGACGCGCCCTTGACGGTGAAGTCGTTGGAGACCACCGCCACGCGGCGGCCGTCGATACGACCGAAGCCGGCGACCTTGCCGTCGGCCGGCGTGCGGGCGCGATCCTTCTCGTTGCCGGCGGACACCGCGAGCAGCCCGCTCTCCGAAAACGAGCCCGGATCGACCAGCCGATCGATCCGGCTGCGCGCGTCGAGCACGCCCTGCCGGCGACGACGATCCAGCTTGGCCTCGCCGCCCATCTGGCGCGCCGCGTGCTCGCGCTCGGCCAGTTCAGCGAGGCGATCGGTCAGTGCCTTCGATTCGTTCGCGCGACTCACGCCGTCACCTCCCGCCGCCCGCCGTCATCCTGCCCTGCTTCGCCATCGCTCGAGACGACCACGCCCGCGCGCTCGAGCGCGATGATTTCCGCCTCGCTCAGGTTGAGGTCCTGCGACAGGACGCGCCGGGTATCGGTACCCAGGGCGCGACCGCTTCGCCACACGCAGCCGGGCGTGCGGGACAGTTTTGGCACCACGCCGGTCAAGGTGACCTCGCCGAGGTCCGGATCCGCCAGCTCGACGAGCATGTCGCGTGAACGGTAGTGAGGGTCGCGGAAAATGTCGGCGACGGTGAAGATGCGTGATGCGGGGACGCCGGCGGACTCGAGGACGGCCTCGATCCGGTCCATGGTTTCGCCGCCGGTCCACCCGGCGATCTCGGCATCGCAGGCGTCGGCATGGTCGTTGCGCGCCAGCGCCGTGGCGAAGCGGGGATCGTCGGCCAGGTGCGGCTTGCCGATGGCCTCGCACAGCCGCCGGTACACCGAGTCCGACGCCGCGGCGATCACGACATGCCCGCCGTCGGCGCTCGGGTAAATCGAGTTCGGAGTGTTTCCGGGGAGCCTCGGCCCGGCCCGACGGGCCACCACGCCGAGCTGCTGATAGGCCGGGACGTGCGGCTCCATGAAGCTGAAGGAACCCTCGTACAACGCCGAGTCGACCACCTGCCCGCGACCCGTGCGGCGACGTTCGAGCACCGCCATGACGGCGCCGAAGGCGGCGTAGAGACCGGCGATGTAGTCGGCCAGCGAGGTCGCCGCGCGCGGCGGCGGGCGGTCCGGGTCGCCGTTGATCTCGCGCAGCCCGCTGACGGCCTCGCCGACCACGCCGTAGCCGCCGCGGTCGCTGTAGGGACCGTCCTGGCCGAAGCCGCTGATGCGCACCAGCACGAGTCCCGGGTTCGACGCCGACAGCACGTCGTATCCCAGCCCCCATCGCTCCAGGGTGCCGGGGCGAAAATTCTCCACCACGATATCCGCCTGTTCGCACAGTCGCCGCGCCAGGTCGCGTCCCGCCGGCACGCGCAGGTCGATGCTCGCCAGTTGCTTGTTGCGGAATATCGAGGCGCCATAGAGGGAATGACCGTCGCGCTGGCGACCCATGGAGCGCACCGCGTCGCCGCCGGGCTGCTCCACCTTGACCACCCGGGCGCCGAAGTCCGCCAGCAGTCGGGCGCAGAACGGCCCGGCCACGGTCGAACCGAGTTCCACCACCCGCATACCGGCGAGCGGGCCGCGCCCCGCGTCGGCGTGTGAATCTTGCACGTTGCGTTCCTGTTCTTCGCTCACAGCAGAAAATCCTGGTACTTGAGAAACCAGTCGCGCGCATTGCGAATGTTCTCGCGCTTGAGTTCCTCGGCACGTTCGGCTTCTCCGTCGCGCATGGCGCGCAGGATCTCCTGGTGCTGTCGCAGGCCCGCCATCGCCCGCCCCGGCACCAGGACGAGTCGCCGGGTCATGACCTGGACGCGATCGAAGATGCTGTCGAGCAGGCCGCGCAGCGTCTCGTTGCCGGCGGCATCGATGCAGGTACGACGGAATATTGCGATGGCATTGGTGTAGGCCGCGAAATCGTTGTCGACGAGACGCCGCTCG
>JAUIDF010000269.1 GCA_030429125.1 Gammaproteobacteria bacterium
CGATGATCGTTCGTGATCCTGCCGCCGATGCCGACGACACCCGCGGCAGCGTTCGTCATGAACTGATCGAGTCCGTCGACCTCGTACCCACCTTCGTCGAGGCGCTGGGCGGCACGGCGGATTTCACCCGCCTCGAAGGGCGGTCGCTCCTGCCGCTGCTACGCCGGCCGACGGCCCCCCGCGCCTGGCGCGACGCGGTATTCTCCGAAGTCGATTTCTGCATGCGCCGCGCCCGCCTCGACCTGGGACTCGAACCCCACGCCGCGCGCGGTGTCATGATTCGCGACGATCGCTACAAGTTCGTGCAGTTCCCGGGCAATCGGCCGCTGCTCTTCGATCTCGCCGAGGATCCCCGGGAACATCGTGACCTCGGCGCCGATGCGTCCCACGCCGGCACGCGCGAGGCCATGCGCGCGCGCCTGCTCGACTGGTTCACCCTGAGACGAAACCGCACCACCGTGCCGGACGCCGCCATCGAGGCCGGGACCGACCGCGCCGCCGAACGGGGTTACGTGTTCGGCGCCTGGTAGGCCGGCAACGCAGGATCGTCCGCGAGTCGCTCCGCCAGCGCGCTCTGGCGCTCGACCCGTCGCGCGACGGCGGTGGCGATCACGGCGCGCGAGCCATGGATCATGACTCGACGCCTGGCGCGGCTGACCGCGGTGTACAGCAGCTCGCGAGTCAGTATCGGTGAATCCCGATCGGGCAACACCAGCACGACCTCGTCGAACTCCGAGCCCTGGCTCTTGTGCACGGTCATCGCCCACGCCGACTCGTGCCGTGGCAGGCGTGCCGGGTGAATCCAGCGCGGCTCCCGTCCGTCCGCGAGGAAACAGGCACGCGCCTCGCCGCGCGGCCCCCGCGGCATGACGATGCCGACGTCGCCGTTGAACAAGTCCAGTGAATAGTCGTTGGCGGAAATCACCAGCGGCCGGCCCGGGTACCACGGATCGTCAGGCCGTGACAGTCCCGCGTCGGCCAACAGGCGTTCGACGTGGACGTTGACGCGATCGACGCCCAACGAACCGCCACGCACCGCGCACAGCACCTGCAGGCGTCGATAGGCGGCGAACACGTGCTCGGGCGTCCCGTCGCCCGCCGCCGCTTCGACCATCTCCAGAAAACGCGACGCCAGCTCGGCCACCGGGCTAACCGGGCCCGGTTCGCGCCACTGGACGTCGCCGGTCCCGCTCCCCGCGAGGAGGTCGAAGACGCGCCCGACGTCGCCCTGCTTCACACCGGCGGACAGACGACCGATCCCACTGTCGCCACCGAAGCGAAAACTGCGCACGAGTTCGACGCTCGCACCCGGCAGCACGTCGCCCTCGCGTTTCGTGACCGGCTGCCCGGTCGCCTCGGACAGGATGGACGCCAGCCCCCCGTCGACGCCGCCGGCGTCGCGGCACAGGTCCGCGAACACGCTGCCCGGCTCGACCGAGGCGAGCTGATCGCGGTCTCCCAGCAACACCAGGCGCGCATCGGCAGGCACCGCCTCGACCAGGCGTGTCATCAAGGCGAGATCGACCATCGACACCTCGTCCACCACCAGCAGGTCCAGTGGCAGCGGGTGATCGGCATCGTGCCGGAAGCCACCGTCTCGGCGCACGCCGAGTAGCCGATGCAGGGTACTGGCCTCGGCTGCAATGCATTCGCGCACACCGGCCTCGAGATTCAGGGAATCGCGCGCCGACTCCACCGCCTGTTGCATGCGCGCCGCCGCCTTGCCGGTCGGCGCCGCCAGCGCGATGCGGGTACCGGCGCCCAGGGCTGCCACGGCCGCGGCCAGCAACTTCACCATGGTCGTCGTCTTGCCGGTTCCGGGACCACCGGAAACGATGGCCAGCCGACGTTGCATGGCCAACGCCACGGCAACCCGTTGCCAATCCACCTCGTCGTTCGTCGATGCTTCGAAGAGCCGCTCCAGCAGCGGGCGCAGTGCAGCCGGCGACGGGGCGTCGGCCGCATCGACGTTGCGCCGGCGAAGCGCCGTGGCCAACCTGTTCTCGTAGTCCCGGTAACGGTACAGGTAGTAACGCCCGCGGTCCCGGACCAGGGGCGCGAGCGCATCGCCGTCGCCGCACACCGCGGATGCATCGAGGACGTCGACCATCGCCTGCCCATCGTCGCCCCAGCGAGCGCACGCCGCGATCAACGCGTCCCGGCCGATACCGATATCGCCGCGCAGCGACGCCGCGCTGACCAGCGCCGCGGCCACCGCCAGCGGCACGCCGCCCCCGGGATCCATGCGCGTCATGAGCCGCGCGAAGTGCACGTCGATATCGACCACGGCGCCGTCGGACAACATGGACTGCAATGTCTCGATGACGCCGCTCATGCCTTTCCGTCGTCGAAGTAACGGTCGAGGGCGTCGACCAGCGCCTCCGGCGGCTTATCGGTGAACACGCCCCTGCCGGAGCCGGCCGACATGCCGCGCAGAAACAAGTAGCGTACGCCGCCGAAATGGGTTTCGTACCGATAGTCGACCAGGCGCGAACGCAGGTAGCGATGCAGTGCGACGACATACAGCAGGTACTGAAGGTAGTAACCCTCGCGCGCCATCGCCGTCGCGAGGGTGTCGGGGTCATAGTGTTCCCCGGCAGGACCAAGATAGTTCGACTTGTAGTCGGCCAGGTAGTAGCGGCCGCGGTGCTCGAAGACGAGGTCGATGAATCCCCGCAGGTAACCGTGCAACGGCTCGAAGCGCAGCCGGCGCACGCAGGCGGCGTAATCGCCGGCCCGTCCACCGCCGAACCGTTCGAGCAGACCGGCCAGCGCAGGTGACTGAAGGCGTGCCACCGGGAAGAAGAATCCCATCTCGTTGATTCGCCGATCGTGGGTGACGGTCTCAAGCCGCAGGTCTTCGTCCGCCGAGAGCGCGGCGCCCAAGACCGCGCGCACCATGTCCTCGGTGGCCGTTGCCCAGGCGCGGTCGATACCCGCGCGGTCGAGTGCGCCGATCACGATGTCATGCAAGGCGCTGGTATCGACGAAGTCGACGTGCTCGAAGACGTGGTGCCAGGCGATGCCGGTGCGGGCGCCGCGCGGATAACGATGAATCGACAACTGCGGCGCGTCGTCGCCGGGAAACTCGACTGCCGCCTCGTCGACGGCAGCGTCACGGTCTGGCATCTCCACCGACACACCGACATGCAGGCCGGTAAAGCTTCCGACCCGCCACGGCCGCGACAGTTCGCGATCGTATGGCAATGGCCGCGGATCGCCGACGGCCGACGAGGCCGGAGTACGCCGTTGCAACGGGGGGTCGGGCACGATGCAGTCCACGCTCGCGCTCCCGGGATCCATGTCGCAGAAAGCACGCAGGTCGGCGAGCCGTCGTTCGTCGCCCATGGCCTTGTATGCCGTTTGAAGCACCTTGTCGTCGAACGGATCCGCCGCTACCTCGCGCGACAGGTGCAGCAGCCAGGCAGGCGGCGAGACGCCCGCGTCCTTGATGTCGCCGTAATACACGTAGCAGCGCTGCGCGGCACGCGTGACGGCAACATAGTACAGGCGGATCGACTCGGCGAACTCCTCGCGACGCGCGCGGGCGCGATGCGTCGGCAGATCCGCCGAACCCAGGTCGAGGGTGGGACGATCGTCGTTGTCGGGATCATGGAACAGCACCTCCCCGTTGTCTCCCGCGCGCAGCCTGGCGTCCCAGGCAAACGGGCAGAACACCACCGGATACTCCAGTCCCTTGGACGCGTGCATCGTGACGATCTTCACGCGCTCGGAATCGCTTTCCAGTCGCAGTTGCGTTGCCTGAGAATCTTCCCCGGTGTCCAGCCGCCTGGCCGAGAGCCACTGGATCAGGACATCCATGGACGCATCTTCCTCATGTATCCGTGCTTGCAGCAGTTCCGCCAGGTGCAGGAAGTTTGTCATGCGGCGCTCGCCGCCCGCGCGTCCGAGAATGCGTGCATAGACGTCTTCATCGACCAGCAGCGTGCGGAACATCGGCATGAAGCCGTGATCCCGCCATGTCGCGTGATACCCCCGGAAACGCTCGGCGACGCCGTCCCAGGCCGTGTCGTGGGCGAGCGTGTCGAGCAGCGTCGTGCCGTTGTCGCCGATGAGCATCGAGACCCGCGCGGCGCGCAGGCGATCGGCGCGACCCGGCTCAGCCACCGCCCGCAAGACCTGCTCCAGCGCCTCGGCTTCCTCACCATGGAAGACGTTGTCGACGCCCTGGCGCACCGCCGGGACGCCCGCGTCCGACAGCGTGTCGCGCATGATCCGCGCCTGTTCGTGACCGCGCACGAGCACGGCGATATCGCCGCCGTGCAGGGATCGCCGACCCAGGGTCACCCGCCCCCGGGCCGCGCCGTCCAGCAGGCGCACGATCTCGTTGGCAACGTCACGGCAGATGGCGGTCCATGCCCGGTCCTTGGTGACAGGCTGGGTACCGCCGCCAAAATCGTCCCGAGCGAGATAGCGGAACCGCAGCCGGGCACCCGGCGCGCCGTCCACGAGAAGGCATCCCTCGTTCTCGTCCACGCCGGCGACACGAGGATAGTCAAGCGCCTCGAACACGAACGGAGTCCGCGCGTTCTCGAACATTCGACTCACGGCCGCCACCAGCACCGGGTCGGTACGGTAGTTGGTGTCCAGCGTGCGCGTGTCGGCGACGCGCCGGCGTCCCTGAAGATAGGCAAAGAGATCGGCGCCGCGGAAACTGTAGATGGCCTGCTTGGGATCGCCCACCAGTACACGCGGCGTCGTGTCATCGGTGTATATGGCATCGAATATGGCGAGCTGGACGGGATCGGTATCCTGGAACTCGTCGATCAACGCCGCCGGGTATCGCCGTCGCAGCGTGGCGGCGAGGCGCAATCCATCGGCAGAGACGAGGGCATCGCGGACCATCGCCAGCAGGTCGTCGAACGAGTGCCAGCGACGCGCCTCCTTTCGAGCCGCCAGTTCACGGCGGGCGTAGTCACGCAGACGCACCTTGAGATCCGCAACAT
>JAUIDF010000270.1 GCA_030429125.1 Gammaproteobacteria bacterium
GCCGCGCGTCTGGCTGTTCGGCGCGTGGCCCCAGAAGAACATCGCCTTGACGTTGTCCTTCTGCGCGATGTTGGCCTTGTCCTCGAGCACGCCGTCGATCCAGCGCGATACCGGGATGCCGGCGGTATTCATCACCGGCTGCACGTCCGCGGAGGTGGTGTTCTCGTCGGCGGAGACGTTGTAGCCGTCCGGATCGAAGCGGGACTTCACCCACTCGTAGTCCAGGCCCCACACGGTCGACCAGTGCTTCCAGGCACCCTCGGACAGACCGTAGTAGCCCGGCAGGTCGTGGGACAGCACGCCGAGATCGGTCGCGCCCTGAACGTTGTCGTGACCGCGGAAGATGTTGGCGCCGCCGCCCGACACGCCGATGTTGCCCAGCGCCAGTTGGAATGCACAGTAGGCACGGGTGTTGTTGTTGCCGACGGTGTGCTGGGTACCGCCCATGCACCAGATGAAGGTGCCTGGTCGGTTGTCGGCCATGGCCTTGGCCGCCGCGCGCACCTGCCCCTCCGGCACACCGGTGACCCGCTCGACCTCGTCGGGCGTCCACTTCGCGACCTCGGCGCGGACGTCGTCCATGCCGTAGACACGCTGGCGAATGAACTGCTTGTCCTCCCAACCGTTCTGGAAGATGTGCCAGAGCATGCCCCAGATGATGGGCACGTCGGTGCCGGGGCGAATCTGCAGGAAGTGGTTCGCGTGAGCCGCCGTGCGCGTGAAGCGCGGATCGATGACGATCAGCGGCGCGTTGTTCTCTTCCTTCGCCTTGAACAGGTGCTGCAACGCCACCGGGTGCGCCTCGGTCGGGTTCGACCCGATCAACAGCATCGCCCGCGAATTGTGGATATCGTTGTACGAGTTCGTCATGGCGCCGTAGCCCCAGGTGTTCGCGACACCGGCCACGGTGGTGGAGTGGCAGATGCGCGCCTGGTGGTCGACGTTGTTCGTGCCCCACATGGCGGCGAACTTGCGGAACAGGTAGGCCTGCTCGTTGTTATGCTTCGCCGAGCCCAGCCAGTAGACCGAATCGGGTCCCGATGCCTCGCGGATGGCGAGGATCTTGTCGCCGATCTCGTCGATGGCCTGGTCCCAGGTCATGCGCTCCCACTTGCCGTTGACGAGCTTGGTGGGATACTTCAGCCGGCGCTCGCCGTGACCGTGCTCGCGCACGGAAGCACCCTTGGCGCAGTGGGCGCCGCGGTTGAAGGGATGATCGAAGGCCGGCTCCTGGCCGGTCCACACGCCGTTCTGGACCTCGGCGATGATGCCGCAGCCCACCGAGCAGTGCGTGCACACGGTGCGCGTCGTGGTCACCGCGCCGCCCGACGCGGTGGCCGCCTTCGCCTTTTTCATCATGGCCGGGCTGAAGGTGGTCGCCAGGGCGGCGCCACCGGCCGCCAGGCCGGAATTGCGAAGAAAGGCGCGACGATCCATGCGCATGGCGCCCGAACGCGAGATCTCGCGCGCGGCGCGTTCGACGACCGCAGGTTCGACGACCTGCGATGAGAGTTTCTTGAGTTTCATCGAATGCCTCCGAAGTGTTGGCGTCGCGCTCAGGCGAGGGTCTTGTAGTAGTCGGAGATGTGGCGGGTCAGCCGGTAGTTCTCGTCGGGCTGTACCGTCTCTTTCTCGCTGTCCTCGGCCATCGCCGCCCCGGGCAGGGTCGTGGCGATGGTGGCGCCGGCACCGGCGATGGCGGAATGGCGCAGGAACTCGCGCCGCGCCTTGCCGTTGGTGGTCTGACGCTTCGAGTGCTTCTTCATGGATCGCATCCTCCTGGTCAACGTTTACGACGTTTGCTGTTTGTCTGTTGCGGACGGTTGAAACCGCCGAACCCTCATGATCGTTCTGTCGTGTCTGTCGCGTCGCCACCCGTCGGGACGGGTGCGCGCCTATGCCTGCATTTGCAGGTACTCCTTCTCGAACTCGGTGAATGCCGCGCCGAAACGCGCCACCGCCCGGTAAAACGACGCCGACTTCGCGGCCGAGAGGTCCTGGAAGAACCGCTCGAGCCACGGCGCCATGTGCCGCGAAAAAAACTCGCGCTGGCGATCGAGCACGTCGTCCTCTTCCGCCAGCATGGCCATGACCTCGCACAGCGCCCCGACGTGATCCTCAGGATCCCGGTTCGACGACTCGCGCTCGAATCCCAATCGCGCGAGGTCCGACCGCAATTCGCCGAGCGGGCGCTCCATCAGGAAGCCGGTCAGGTACCACGATCCGTACGGCACCAGTTCGCCACGCCCGATGCCGATGAAGAGCGCGAAGTACTCGTGCTTCGCGGCCTCCTCCGACATCGATCTCGCGGCCATCCCGAGGGCAGACATGGCAGCGGCGAGTTCCCCCTGCGGATCCACCGCGGACAATCCGCCGACCCGATCGAGCAGGGCCCGGTCGGGCTCGCGACGCATCAACGCGCCCAGCATCGCGTAGGCGCCGGCCCGGTACCCGTTGTCAGCCGCGGCTTCGCCGCCGGCACCGTCGCCGCCTCGCTCAACTGACGCCATGAAGCGCTCCTGTAGGTTTCATAGGCAATTTTTATGCCATGGTTTACGGGAGAAATGTCCCCATTTGTCCCCATTTATCTGTATCAATACGCCGATCTGGCGAATCGAGTGCGACAATTCAGACCGGGTTGTTCATCGCATCGTCATCCTGCACCACGTCCACGACCCGGCAGTTGTCGCACATCTTCAGGCGTCGCCTGGCCCGTTCACTGGCAAACATCGGGTGGTCCTTCAACTTGTCGAGCATGCGATCGATCACCGACCGCGTGGCGAATGCCTTGCCGCACTGCACGCAGTGGAACGGCGCCTCCTCGTGCGCGGTGACGCCGCGACGCCGGCCGTCGACATCGAGGTTGAGCCGCGGCTCGAGCGTGATCGCCTGCTCCGGGCAGGCGCGGGCACAGATGCCGCACTGCACGCAATTGATTTCGTGGAACACGAGCCTCGGGGTCTCGCCACCGGCCGCCAGGGCCTGGGCCGGACAGACCGACGTGCAACCCATGCACAGCGTGCACTTGCCGCCGTCCACCTGCACGCGGCCGAACGGCGCCCCGTCCGGCAACGGCACCACGTCGCCCGCATTGTCGCGGTGCGCGGCGAGCGTATCGATGGCGGCGAACAGCATGTTTCGCTTGTCGTTCATCGCGCCGTGCATCACCTTTCGCGCACCCGCGGGCAGCGTCGGCGTGGCGGGCGGCGTCTCGCCCGGCACCACCGAGGCCAGGGTGTCCCGGGCATAGCCAAGATGGTCGAGAATCGCGCGGCCAATCGCGAGTTGCTCGTCGATCGTCGGATCGACTGCACCGGGCACCGACTCACCGCGCAGCACCACGACCTGGTGGGCGCCGTAGGCCAATGCAGACAACCAGGTGTCGAGACCGACGCTTGCCAGTTCTTCGAGCTCCACGGTCATGATGTTGTCCGGCAGCGGACCGAAGGCCGCCATGTCCGCCTCCGAGACCAGCGCGACGACCGGGTCGGCCCCGCCCGCGGCGCGATAGGCCTTGAGCATGCGGCCGATACGAGCGAGAGAATCCGCCGGTCGCGGGTAGGCATAGCGAATGGCGCCGGTGGGACAGACCGTGGCACAGGCGCCGCCGCCCTGGCAGCGATACGGGTCGACCTCGATGGTCTCCACCAGCCCGGTAATCGCCTCCGCGGGGCAGGCCTCGACGCACCGGTTGCAACCGGCCTGCCCGGAACGACCGTGGGCACAGATGGCAGCGTCGTATTCGAAGTAGCGCGGTTTTTCGAAGGTTCCGCTGTACTCGCCCATTTCCTCGGCCACCGCCTCCAGTGACGCCGGCTCGGTGTCGCTGACGAAGTAGCCGGGCGGCTTGAGCGGTGCCGACAGCCTCGGCGGCTCGCACAGGTCGAGAAGCAGGTCCGCGCTCAGGACCTGGTGACCCGGCTGCCCCTCGGCACCGAGGTGGACGACGAATGCCCCGAGGTGGCCCTCGATGGACAGCTCGCGCTCGGCCAGCGGCACCGACACGTCGTCGGCGAGGGCGTCATCGTCCAGTCGCAGGATGCGCGCCGACAGGGGGCTGGGCAGCATGTAGGCGACGGCGTCCGGGGCTTCGCCGCTGCCGATGATCAACACGCGCCCGCGCGAGCGATATTCGATGACGGCGGTGCCGGCGGCGGCCACCTCCCCGGCGGCGGCAAGGGCGGCATCGCGCGCCTTCGCATCGGCATTCGGCAGTTCGTTCATGATGTTCGGTCGATGGGTTCGTCGTGATCCTGCGCATCGTCGCCGGGCTCGATATCACCGGGCCGTGCGCCGTCGGGCGGCACCGTCGCCCCGTCGGCCGCCGGCGCAACCGCCGCCGTGGCGTCGTCGGCGGGCGTTTCCTCGTCGATCGCGGCCATGGCCCGCTCGCGCAGGCGCTCGGCTTCGAGTTCCGCCCGGTGCTTCATGTCGGCAGTGACGATGTCGCCGAGCTTCTCGAAATGCGTATAGTCGTCGTCGAAATCGTCGAGGCCGTCGCGGACGTTGAACTTGGGGGAATGAAACAGCTTGCGCAGCGCCTTGCGCCGCAATCCCTCGCTCACGCCCGGGGAGAAGAATTCAGCCACCGACGAGGCGTCGCCGATGGTGTCGATATCCGGCATGTCGGCGTCGGTAAGAACGGGGTCGTGCGCCGGTCGAGGTTCCTGTGCCGCACCGTCCTCGGCCGCGTCCGCATCGCGTCCGTCGGCGGACGCTTCGGGTGGCTCGCCGCGCTCGGCAGCCCGCTTGCGTCGCGACCAGCGGCCGATGAAACCTTCTTCGTCGCGCTCGCCGGCCGGCCTTCGACTCATTCGCTCTCCCCCTGGCCGCGTTGCTCGCGCGCGCTCTTGAGCTTTCGCTTCTTCTTCGGCTCGGGCTCGTAGTGGGTGACGACGAACCGTTCGACCCAGGGATACAGGTCGGCCCCGAGCGGCACGTGGTACACC
>JAUIDF010000271.1 GCA_030429125.1 Gammaproteobacteria bacterium
GAAGGGATTGAGGTCGACGCTGCGCACCTCGATGTACTCGACGCCGCGCTCGCGAAGCGCGGTGGTCGGTTTTTCCATCGGCCGGATGGTGCGCTTGGGTCGAATCACGGTGTAGAACTCGTTCTCGATTTGCAGCAGGTTGGCATTGAGCTGCCGCCAGTCGCCATTCACCGACACGCCGATGCGTTCGTAGGGGGGGTAGCTTTGCTCGGTGGCCGAGCGCAGGCTGCGCACGTACTCCTCGAGCGAGTTGGTGCAGACATGAATGTCGGCCTGGGCGCTGTTCTGGTAGCCGAGGCGGCTCATTCGCAGGGTGGTGCCGTGGGGCAGGTAGAAGCTGTTCTTTCCGAAGGGCGTCAGCGTGTGCTCCCGTCCCGCGACAAAGGTACGACACACCGCGGGCGCGCTGCCGAACAGGTAGAGCACCAGCCAGCAATAGCGATGAAAGTTTCGCAACAGGTCGAAGTATCGCGCCGATCGCGCATCGATACTTTCGTCGCCTAGCCAGCGCGCAAAGAATGCCTCGCTCAGTGAGAAGTTGTAGTGGATGCCGGCGATGGTCTGCATGAGACGGCCGTAGCGGTTGGCGAGGCCGCGACGGTAGACGTGTTTCATGAATCCGATGTTCGACGAGCCGTAGTCGGCGATCGGAATGCTGTCGTCGCCGTGCAGGATGCAGGGCATCGAGTTGGTCCAGAGGATCTCGTCGTCGATGTTGGCGTAAGTGTAAACATGCAGGTCGGTGAGAAACCCGAGCATGTCGTCGATGTTCTCGTGGACCGGCGTGATGAACTCGAGCAGCGATTCCGAGTAATCCGTGGTGATCCAGTCGTGGGTCAGTGCAGAGCCGAGGGCGGCGGGGTGCGCGGTGGCGGCGAGCACGCCGTCGGGGCTCACGCGCAGGCTCTCCTTCTCGATGCCACGGCGAATCCGCGACAGCTCGGCGGCGGCGCCACGCTCCTCCACGGCGCGCAGGTTGTTTTTCAGGGTCTCGGTCACGTTTTTCCACTCATCCAGGGTTTCGGTCGCCCCGACACGGGCCCGGCGGCGGGCATTGTAGCGTCAATTCCCGGCAACGAGGTGGCGGTGAGCCAGCCGATGCGCAACAATGGCCCATGGATCCGGCGGCGGTTCGCCGGACGGGAAGTTCGGGGCATGTGGTACAGAAAGACGATCACCGTATCGACGAGCGGACGCGGCACCGTGGACATCACCCGGCGGGTCGCGGAGCTGGTGCACGACAGCGGAATCGGCACCGGGCAGTGTCATCTCTTCATCCAGCACACCAGCGCATCGTTGATCATCAGCGAGAACGCGGATGCGGCCGTGCGTCGCGACCTGGAGACGTTCTTCGGTGATCTCGTGCCCGACGGCGACGACCGGTTCGTCCACGACGACGAGGGGCCGGACGACATGCCTGCCCATGTTCGCAGCGTGCTCACGGCGACGGAATTGAGCGTGCCGGTGGAGCACGCCCGTCTCATGCTGGGCACCTGGCAGGGTATCTACCTGTGGGAGCATCGCCGCGCGCCGCACCAGCGCCAGGTCGTGGTGACCGTGTTCGGCAACTGACGACCGGCGCGCCGATTACGCCTGCCTGGCAACCAGCGTCAGCACGTCGTACTGCGCCACCACGGCGCCGTCCTGGTTGACCACCGTGGTGTCCCAGCGCACCTCGCCGTGATCGCCGCCCTCGCGGGCGGTCTTCTGCTTGCAGGTGAGCGTCACGCGCAGGCTGTCGCCCGGGTAGACCGGCTGCAGGAACCGAAGGTGCTCGAGGCCGTAGTTGGCCAGTACCGGTCCGGGCGCCGGGTCGACGAACAGGCCCGCGGCGATGGAAACCACGAAGTAGCCGTGGGCGACACGACCTTCGAAGAAGGGATTGGCGGCCGCGGCCGCCTCGTCCATGTGCGCGTAGAAGGTGTCCCCGGTGAACTCTGCAAAGTGCTCGACATCGTCGAGCGTCACGGTGCGCGCGCCGGTCACCAGGCAATCGCCGAGGGCGAGTTCGTCGAAGGACTTGCGAAACGGATGCACGCTGTCCTCGTGGCGCCGGGCACCGGGCAGCCACACGTTGCACACCCGTGACAGCGTCGACGGCGAGCCCTGGAGCGCGCTGCGCTGCATGTAGTGCATCACGGCGCGGATGCCACCGAGCTCCTCGCCGCCGCCGGCGCGGCCCGGACCGCCGTGTACCAGTCCCGGCAACGGCGATCCGTGGCCGGTGGAGGCGGGCGCCGCCTCCCGGTTGACGACCAGTAGTCGGCCATGGTGCGACGCGCAGCCAAGGACGAGCGCGCGGGCGACGTCGTCGTCGCCGGTGAACACCGAGCCGACCAGGCTGCCGGCGCCGCGGCGCGCGAGTTCCACCGCCTCGTCCAGGTCCGCGTAGCCGAGAATCGAGGCCACCGGGCCGAAGGCCTCGACCTCGTGAACCGGCGCGCCAATGGTCGTGTCATCGGCGAGCAGCACCATCGGGCGCACGAAGGCGCCCTGCGCCAACCCGTCTGCCTGGAACGGCGCGGCGTCGCCGATGACCAGCTCCGCCCCCGCCCGCAGGCGCGAGACCTGCGCCAGGACGTCGTCGCGCGCATCGACGGCGACCAGCGGGCCCATGCGTGTCGTGTCGTCGTCCGGGTCGCCGATACGAACCCGCGCGAGGCGTTCGCGCAGCGCCTGCGTGACTGCCTCGACGTGCGCGGACGGCACGATGGCGCGGCGAATGGCGGTGCATTTCTGGCCGCACTTGACGGTCATCTCGCGTGCGACTTCGCGGATGAAGAGATCGAATTCCGCGCTGCCCGGGGCGGCGTCGGGACCGAGGATCGCGGCGTTCAGCGAATCGGCCTCCATGTTGAACCGTATCGAGCGTGCGGCGATACGCGGATGCTGCCTCAGGTGACGGCCGGTACTTGCCGAGCCGGTGAAGGTGACGACGTCCTGCTCGTCGAGATGATCGAACAGGTCGCCGACGCCACCGCAGATGAGCTGGATCGATCCGTCCGGCAGGATGCCCGCCTCGACGATGTCGCGGAACATCCGTTCCGTCAGCCACGCCGTCTGGCTGGCCGGCTTGATGATGGCCGGCATGCCAGCCAGCAGGGTCGGGGCGAGTTTCTCCAGAATGCCCCAGCAGGGAAAGTTGTAGGCGTTGATGTGAACCGCGACGCCGCGAAGCGGCGTGCACACGTGCTGTCCGACGAAGCTGCCGTCCTTCGACAGCGGCTCGGTCGGGCCGTCGACGTACACCGTGTCGTTGGGCAGTTCGCGGCGTCCCTTGCCGGCGTACGCGAACAGCGTGCCGATGCCGCCCTCGACGTCGATCCAGGCATCGGTCCGCGTGGCGCCGGTGGCGCCCGACAGCGCGTAGTAGGTTTCCTTGCGATCCATGAGGTACCCGGCCAGGGCCTTGAGCATCAGCGCGCGCTGATGAAACGTCAGTGCGCGAAGCGCCGGCCCGCCCCGGGCGCGCCCGTGCTCGAGCATCGCGGCAAAATCCAGCTCGGCGCGACCGAGCACCGCCACGGGCTCGCCGGTCGCGGCGTGCCTCAGGATCCGTTCGTCGCCGGCGCCGCGCTGCCAGGCGCCGAGGGCATAGCTTTCGAGGGTAAGCATCGGCGACACCTCAGCGTGACAGGACCGGCGCCGCGAGCCCCAGTGGCGCGAGCACGGCGTCGCACTGTGCGACCCACTCGGCATGCAGCGACTCGTTACTGCGTCGCCTCAGTCCGAGCCGGCGGTACAGCTCGAAGCGATCCGAGTCGAGGCGGCCGAAGGTATCGGCGACGCGGGGATACCAGTAGTCCACGGAGGCCTGGAGCGACGAGCGGTTGTCCCCGATTTCCGCGAGGCGAGCGAGCCCCGCCTGGCCGAGGCGCGCGTGACGACGCTCCGCCGGGACCACGGATTCCATGACGTCGGCCAGCGGTTGGTAGGAGCTTTCCGCCAGTTCGCCGAGCTGGATGACCGTGGCCTGGCCCATCAGCGTGTTCATGGTCACCGCGTCGCTCCATCCCTCGACCGGGTAGTGAAACACGTTCAGGCGCATGTCGCCGTCTCGGCGGTGCCGGCCGAGGTCGGCGTCGCGCGACACGCGCCGCGCCCAGGGATGCTGGTTCACGTAGCGGTCGGTATTGGCGCCGAACGCGGCCATCAGGTCGAGGCCGGCGCGCGCATGGGCGAACTTCTCCAGCACCATGCGCGCGGCGTGGATGCGCTCGTCGAGCCCCGGCGCGAAGTTGATCGCGTCCGCGAAACCGGCGGCGCCGGCCATTTCCGAGTCGACGAACGTGGCGATCAGCCGCATGATCTCGCCGCGATAGCGCGGCGGTGCGTTCTCCGGCGCGCTCAACCGTCCGCCCGCCGCGATGTACTGCTCGATTTCCGACTCGCCGCCCATGCGTCCTCCGTTACTGGTCGAAATCGATCACCACCCGGTCGGTCACCGGGTAGCTCTGGCAAGTAAGAATGTAGCCCCGGGCAATCTCGTAGTCCTCCAGGGCGAAGTTCGCGTCCATTTCGACCTCGCCCTCGGTGAGCAGCGCACGGCACGTCGAGCAGACGCCGCCCTTGCACGCGAAGGGCAGTTCGATGCCCTCGGCCAGTGCGGCGTCCAGCACCGAGTCCTGACGCTTGTGCAGCGCCAGCGTGCGCCGTCGCCCGTCGATGATGATGGTGGCTTCACAGTCGGGCTGCGCGCGCGCGGCGGGCGTGGTCGTCGCCCGGCGCCGGGGCTGTCCCGGCGAGGCGAACAGCTCGAACTTGATACGACGGCGCTCGACGCCGGCCGCCTGCAACGCCTCGGACGCCTGCAGCATCATCGCCTCCGGGCCACACAGGAAGGCCGCGTCGATGTCGCCGGGGTCGACCCAGTGGGCCAGCAGGGCGTCGCACTTGTCGCGGTCGAGAATGCCGTTGAACAGATCGATGTCCTGTTGCT
>JAUIDF010000272.1 GCA_030429125.1 Gammaproteobacteria bacterium
GCGCATACGCCTTGCCGGAAACCGCCGCCTACCTGTTCCTGTTCTTCTCGGTGGGTTGCTTCGTGCTGTCGATCATCCGCTACGAAGACGGATCGAAGCGGACCGGGGAGAACGGGGCGGATCAGTAGATCGCGGTACGCGCATTCTCTCCCTCGATGACCCAGCCGCGATACATGCCTTCGCAATTGAAGGGCATGGCGATGTCGCCATCGGCGCCCACGGCGATCAACCCGCCCGACCCTTCGTAGCGTGGGAGATCGCCGCTAACCACGCTTGCCGCCGCGTCCGCGAGAGCGCGCCCGGTGTAGCGCATGCGGGCGTGAATTTCGTGGCCGGCGCAGCAGCGCATGAACGCCTCGCCATCGCCGGTCGCCGAGATCGCGCAAGTGTCGTTGTCGGCAAAGGTGCCGGCGCCGACAATCGGTGTATCGCCCACGCGCCCCTTGCGTTTACCGGTCATGCCGCCGGTTGACGTGGCGGCGGCGAGCCGTCCGGTCCGATCCCGCGCCACGGCGCCGACCGTGCCGTGGCGCCGTGCCGGATCGTCGTCGATTTCACCGCGCTCGACGAGCGCCAGGGTCTCGTCGAGTGCACGCCGTCGCGCCTCGGTGAAAAAGTAAGGCGGATCTTCGAAGGGCAATCCGGCCTCGCGGGCAAGGCACAGCGCGCCGTCGCCGATGAGCATCACGTGACGGGTCCGCTCCATGACCGCCCGGGCCACGCGAACGGGGTTGCGCGGACCGAGAATGCCGGCCACGGCACCGGCCCGCCGACCCGATCCGTCCATGATCGCGGCGTCCATTTCCTGGCCACCGTCGGCGGTGAACACGGCGCCGCGCCCGGCGTTGAACAGCGGCTCGTCCTCCAGTGCGCAAACGGCCTGCGTCACCGCGTCGAGCGCCGTACCGCCGTCACGCAGCACCGTTTCGCCGGCCTGCACGGCCAGGGACAGCGCGGCGTGGTAGGCCGCCTCGAGGTCGTCGCTCATGCGATCCCGGGCGAGCACCCCGGCGCCGCCGTGGATGGCCAGTGCATAGCGTTTGTTCATGCTGTTTTCGGCTCGGGATAATCGAGTGGCTCGGACACCGGCGCGGCGCCGATGATGGATGAATTCGGTGTAAACTAGGCGCGCCGGGCGTTCGCCCGCTTCCGCTCTGCGAGTACGAATCCTACCCGAGTCATCCGCTTCCCGACAATGAACGAGCAATTGCACACGCGTGCGACCGGACCGCTCATCGCCATCGGCGGCGCCGAGGACAAGACGTCCGGAGCGGTCATTCTCAACCGTGTCGTTTCAAAGGCGCCATCGAAGAGGAAGTCAGTCGGCGTCATCACCACCGCGAGTAGTATTCCCGACGAAGTCTTCGATGGTTACCGAACGATCTTCGAGCGACTCGGCGCCACGGTGATTCACGACATCCGCATTCGCGAAAGAGCCGAAGCCGACGATCCCGAGAACGTTCGACGTATCGAGGATTGCGACGTGATCTTTCTGTCGGGCGGGGACCAGATGCGGCTGACCAACATCCTCGGCGCATCCGATGCGCTCGATGCCATTCGTCGCCGTCACCGGGAGGGTGCGGTTCTTGCCGGCACCAGCGCTGGTGCCGCGTGCATGTCATCGACCATGGTTTACGGCGGTCCGGCGGACGATGCGCTGCGCAAGGGTGCGGTCAAGATGAGCGCGGGCCTGGGCTTCGCCGACGGCGTGATCATCGACACCCATTTCCTCGAACGCGGCCGATTCTCGCGGTTGATGGAGGTCGGCGCCACCAATCCCGAGCACCTCGGCATCGGACTCGGCGAAGACGCCGCCGTCGAGTTCCTGGACGACGATACCATCGAAGTTTTCGGACCCGGTCACGTGGTCATAGTTGACAGTTCGGGTATAACACGTTCCAATGTATTCGAACTTTACGATGGCGAGGCGGTGACCGTACACAACGTGGTCATGCACGCGCTGATCGACGGATACGGATTCCGTATTTCAATGCGGCGGGTGCTCAGCCCCGGCGAACTGAAATCGAGCAATCCGGAGCGGGATATTGCGTATACTTGAACACCGCGCACTACGCGGACCGAATTTCTACAGCCGCTATCTCACCATATACATGCGGCTCGATATCGAGGAACTCGAGGAACGTCCCAGCGACCGGGTGCCAGGTATCGAGGACCAGCTCAAGTCACTCATTCCTTCCATTTACGAACACCGCTGTTCGGTCGGCGAGCCGGGCGGATTCCTGCAACGGGTGCGCAATGGCACTTATGCCGGCCACATGGTGGAACACGTGGCCATCGAGTTGCAGAACCTGATCGGATTCTCTGTCGGCTACGGCAAGACCATCGACAGCTACGAGCGCGGCGTCTACAACGTGGTGTATCGCTACCGCGACGAATCGAGTGCGCTGGCGGCCGGCGAGGAAGCCGTGGCCATCGTCGATAAACTCTACAACGGAAAGGAGGTCGATCTCGAACCCGTGATCGATCGGCTCAAGGAGATTCGCGACGCCAATGCCTTCGGCCCGTCGACGGGGGCCATCATCAACGCCGCCAAGGCGCGGAACATTCCGTATTACTCGTTGACCGAGGGTACCAGCTACACGCAGCTTGGCCACGGCGTCAAGCAGCGCCAGTTCCAGGCGACCGTCACGGATCGTACCGGCATCATCGGGCACTCCATCGCCGACGACAAGGACTGGACCAAGCAGATCCTGGGCGAGGCCGGCATCCCGGTACCGCAGGGCGTGATTTGTACGTCGTTCGAGGAAGCGGTCGAGGCGGCCGAGAGCGTCGGCTATCCCGTGGTGACCAAGCCATTGTCAGGTAATCACGGCCGCGGCGTGACCACGAACATCGAGGACGAAACACAACTCAAGGAGGGTTACGACGCTGCCTGGAACCGCTCTCGCGACGGCTCGATCGTGGTCGAGCAGTTTATCCGCGGGGAGGATCATCGACTGCTGGTCATCGATGGCGAACTGGTCGCGGCGGCGCGACGCCGGCCGGCACACGTCATCGGCGACGGTCGCTCGACACTGCAGGCACTGATCGACCGCGAGAACGATGACCCCAGGCGCGGCGTCGGACACGAGAACCTGCTGACCCAGATCCACGTGGACGAGCAAACCGTTCGCATGGTGGAGCAGGCCGGCCTGAGTTTCGACGGCGTCATTCCCGAAGACGAGATCGTGTGGCTGAAATCCACGGCCAATATTTCCACCGGCGGTACCGCCACCGACCTTACCGACGAGGTTCATCCGGAAGTGAAGTACGCGGCGGAGCGAATCGGCCGCCTGATCCCGATGGATATCATCGGCATCGACCTGCTGGCGGAGACGTTGAGCCGTCCGCTCGAGGACCAGTCCGCCGGCGTCGTGGAAGTCAACGCGGGTCCGGGCTTTCGCATGCACATGGCGCCCACCCACGGCACCGGGCGGCCCGTGGGCGAGAAGGTCGTCGACATGCTGTTCCCGGATGGCGACGACGGCCGCATCCCGATTACCGCCATTACCGGCACCAACGGCAAGACCACCACCACGCGCCTGATCGCGCACCTTCTGCAGCATGCCGGGCGTCACATCGGCATGGCCTGTACCGGCGCCATCGAGATCGACAACCACGTGATCATGCGTGGTGATTACAGCGGCCCGGCCGCGGCGCAGATCGTGCTGCGCGAGCCCACCGTCGACCATGCAGTGCTCGAGGTGGCCCGTGGCGGCATCATGCGCCGGGGCCTCGGCTTCGACGCCTGCGACGTCGGCATCCTGTTGAACATAGCCAGCGACCATCTCGGCGAGCGCGAAATTCACACCCTCGACGATCTCGCCCGCTGCAAGACCGTGGTCATCGACGCCGTCAAGCCGGAGGGGACGAGCGTGTTGAACGCCGACGATCCGCGAGTGATGGACCAGGGCACGTACTGGTCGCGAGGCAAGATCATCTACTTCACCATGGATCAGGACAACCCGGCGCTGGCCGAGCATACCGCCGCCAACGGCATGGTACTGACGGTGAAGAACGGCCGCATCATCATGCGACGCGGCAAGGTCGAGGCCGACATCGTCGACATCAACAACGTGCCCATCGCCTTCGAGGGTCACGCACCGTTCAACGTCCAGAATGCCATGGCGGCGGCCGCGGCGGCGATCGCGCACGGCCTGAGTCTCGGCGACATTCGCACCGGACTGGAGACCTTTCATCCGACGCCGGCGCAAATGCCCGGCCGCACGAACTATTTTGAGGCGGACGGCGTGAAATGCCTGATCGACTATGGCCACAACGTCCCGGCGCTCGAGGCCTTACAGGCACTGGTGAACGGGCTGGCGACACAGAAACGGATCGCCGTGGCCAGCGCGCCCGGGAATCGACGCGACGAGGACCTGACCGCGCTCGGCCGGCAGCTTGCCCACATGTGCGACGCGTTGTTCGTCTACGAGACCGACGCTCGCGGCCGTGAGCCGGGGCAGACGGCGCAGTTGATCCACGACGGCGCGGTCGACGCGGCTGCCCAGTGCGCAGTCGGGATCGTCATGGACGAGAGCGCCGCGGTCGATCGTGCCATCGAGCAGGCGGACCCGGGGGATTTCCTGCTGCTGCTTGTCGATGACATCGAGAGTACGACCGAGCGGCTCAAGGGCCGGAGCTTTCCACACAGGGCGTCGCTCGCGGAGCACTGAGCTTCGCGTCCTGAATGCGGTCGAACGAGCCATTTCCCGGATGACACGCGCATGACACAGAACGTATTCGTCGTCGGCATGAATGAGTTCAACGCCGAACGGCTGACCCGCCTGCGCGGGGTGGAGGACGTCGTCTTCCATCCGTTGTTGACGCCGGCCCAGGTCTATGAAACCCAGGAGTTCGACATCCCGGCCATGCTGGACGAGGCACGGCACACGTTGGATGGATTCGATGGTCGTATCGACGCCATTGTC
>JAUIDF010000273.1 GCA_030429125.1 Gammaproteobacteria bacterium
GCCGATCCCATGATGCCGAACATGGTGTCGACGTCATTGGCGACGAGCGTCTCGACGAAGGCTTCGCTTGGGGTCATTCGGGGCATGTTGCTCTCCTCGTGGAACGTGACCGCCGCGGCCGGGGACAGGGCGCCCGGCCGCGGCAGAAAATTCAGGGTCGTGGTCGATAAAGGGGTCGAATACCAGCTCCGCATGATAGAGCAATCACCGCCGCCCTTTAGTACCAGTAACGCGTTTCAGATGATGCCAAGCCCCGTCGCGATGGTATCAGCGGCCGCCTTCGTGCCGCATAATGACGTCCCCAGATTCAACCGAACGGACCCGCCGTGAATCCACGCTATCCCGCCCTGCTGCCCGCCATGCTGATCCTGGGCGGCGCCTCCACCTGGGGACTGTTGTGGCTGCCGCTGCGCTACGTCGAGGCGCGCGGCCTCACCGAGGCCTGGGCGGCATTCGCCGCCTTCGGCTGGCCCACGCTGGCCCTGCTGCCGCTGGTCGTCTGGCAGCGCGACACCCTGGCCGGCCAGTGGCGTCGCTGTCTCCTGTTCGGCGTCCTGAGCGGCCTCGGCTTCGGCCTGTACACCATGGGCCTGGTGTACTCCAGCGTGGTCCGCGCGACGCTGCTGTTCTACCTCACACCGGTCTGGTCGGCGCTGTTCGCCATGTTCTTTCTCGGCGAACGCACCCGCTGGCAGGGCTGGATGGCCGCACTGACCGGCCTCGCCGGGCTGACGTTGATGCTCGGTGCCGCCGGCGAGCATGGTGTGCCGCTCAATCGCGGCGATGTCTTTGCCTTTGCCTCGGGCATCGCCTGGGCGCTGGCGGTGCTGGTGCTGCGCCGTCACCCCGACACGCCGCCCCTCGGCACCGTGTCGGGGCAGTTCCTGTTTGCCTCGGTGTGCATCCTCGTCGTCTGCCTGCTGGAGATCGAGCGCGTGCCCGTCCCACCGCCCGACGCGTGGGTTCTGGGTGCGGCGATGCTGGGCGTTTTCAGCACCGTGTTGCTGTTACCCGGATTGTTCGGCATTTTCTGGGCCGCCGGCCGCCTGCCGCCGGCGCGCGTCGGCATCCTGATGATGTCCGAGGTCCTGGTGGCGGTCATCAGCGCCTCCCTGCTCGCCGGCGAACGAATGAACTGGCTGGAGTGGACCGGCGCCGTGATGATCATCGGCGCGGCCCTGCTCGAGGTCCTGGCCGGCGACGATAGCGCGGCAGGCGCCCACGCCTGAGCGCGGTGGGCGTCACCACGGCCTGTTCACAGTACGCTGAGCGAGTGAGATTTCGTGCCCTCGAGAAAACGACCCGTCTCGCATCCGACAAGGCGCATCGAGGCGCCATGGTGGTTGCATGGCGACGACATGCAACGCCGTCAGGGCGAACAAACGCCGAAAGATCGCCGCGAACGCGTCGTGTGAACAGGCCCTAATCCACCGCAACCCGTTCGTCCCGTGTCACGGGACCCTGGAATTTCCGCGGAGTCGACAGATGAAAAATCTCGGACGCATCTTCCTTACCGGCCTCGTCGCCGTGGTGCCCCTGGCCCTCACCGCCGCCCTGCTGGTCTGGCTCGGGCTCAACGCGGAGAAGCTGCTCGGCGCAATGGTGAGGTTCGTGCTGCCGGACGCCTGGGTGTTTCCGGGTCTCGGCGTGATTCTCGGCATCGGCCTGGTGTTCGGCATCGGCGTCCTGATGCAGCTGTGGGTCGTGCAGCAGCTGTTCAATCTCGGCGAGGCCGTCCTCGGCCGAATCCCGCTGGTGAAGACGGTCTACGGATCGATCAAGGACATCATGGACATGTTTTCACGCGGCGATCGCGAGGGCGCCGGTCGACCGGTGATCGTCAGGCTACCCGGCCGCGACGAGGCCGTGCTCGGTTTCGTCACCCGCTCGAGCGTGGATGCACGTTTCGGTGCGAATGACGACACCATCGCCGTCTACATGCCAATGAGCTACCAGGTCGGCGGCTATACCGTGCTCATGCCGCGAGATCGCGTCGAGCCGCTGGAAGTGGGGGCGCAGGAGGCGATGCGGTTCGTACTGACCGCGGGCATGGGCATGACGGGCAAGGCGACGTCCCGGTCGTCGGCGAGCGGCGCGCAGGGAAAAGCGCCGGGATCGCGGTGACCGGGCTTAACATTTGTTGGTGCTTGCACATGCGCCGAGGCGTATCTTCCGAAGCGAAGTGACCGCCAGGTCGCATACCGATCAATCCCGTCAACAAAGGAGAATCCCCATGTTGGGTTGGGCCGTATTATTTCTCATCATCGCCATTATCGCGGGCGTGCTCGGCTTCGGCGGCATCGCCGGCGCCGCGGTCGGCATCGCGCAAATCCTTTTCTTCGTCTTCCTGGTCCTGTTCGTGGTGGCGCTGATCTTCGGCAGGCGCGGACCGCGGCCGTAGGCCGCACGCAGGTCTAGGCCTCGTCGTCCGCGTCCAGCCAGCGCGTGAGACGCGGACGATACGACGCCAGTTCCGCCGCCACCGCCTCGAGACGTTCGACTCGATTGCGGTAATCGATCACTTCGACCGGCCAGTGGACGGTGAAATCGAGCCTCGGCGCCAGTGCGTCGATCCACGCGAACGTCACCGGAAATCCGCAGTCGCCGAGCGTCAGTTCGGCGCCGTCGCGCGCATCGAGCAGGCGGGCGAGCTGGGCGAGCCGGTCCGACATGGCGCCGGCCTGCCTGCCGACGAGATCACGGTCGGACGCCTCGGCGCGGATCTCGGGAAACAGTTGGCGCAACTCGGGTTCGAGTCGCGTGTCGTGAAACCGCGAACGCTCCCGAGAGCGCGCCCGCGCCGGCGCAGCCGACGGCAGTAGCGACGGCGAAGGCCGGGTTTCCTCGAGGTACTCGACGATGGCCTCGGAATCGCCGATCAGCAGGCCGCCGTCAACGGCCTCGTCCACCAGGGCCGGCAGGTTGCCCGAAGGTACGATCTGCTTGTACGCCCCGGAACCGTAGCCTCCCGGCGGCGCCACCTCGCGCCATTGAAGCCGCTTGTGCCTCAGTGCGATGCGCAGCTTGGCGCAGTACAGGCTGACGTCGATGGCATAGATCGTCAGCACCGGACGGCCGACGTCAATTCAGCAGCTTCCACTTCCTGCCGAGGTCATCGAACAGGCCGCGCTCGCGCTGCAGTGCGATCCACGTGTTGACGTAGTTGATCCATACCTGGTCGGCTTGGGGCAGGAGCATGGCGATAGGCGTCGGCGCCTTCGGCGCGGATACCGGAACGATCATCAGCTGCGGATACTTTTCGACCAGCTTGCCCGCTTCCACGTTGGAGGTGATGTGCGCGTCGGCGCGCCCAGCCAGTACTTCCTGGAAGTCCCGTGCCGGCGCCTCGACGATCTTCAGTTCGGCGTTCGGAAAGAACTCCCGGGCCTGCTGCTCCTGCGTCGTGCCGAGCGTCGCCGCCACGGTGACGCCGGGCTGATCGAGATCGGGCCAGTCCTTGAAGCGGTCCGCGTTCTCGGCAAGGATCAACGGCACGGTGGCGAGTGAGAAGTAGCTCGTGGTGTAGCCGGCCGCCTTGGCGCGCGCCGCGGACACGGACGCCGATCCGGTGATGTGATACTTGCCCGATGCCACGCCGCTGACCAGGGTTTTCCAGTCGGTCGGCACGAACTCCACCTGCACGTCCATGTCCTTCGCCAGGGCGGTCATGACGTCGATGTCGTAGCCCGTGTAGCCGTTGGTGGCGGGATCCTTCATGGTCATCGGATTCCAGTCTCCCGTGGTACCGACCTTCAGCACACCGGTATTGAGAATGTCCTGCAGGGCGGACTGGGCGAGGGCATGAGTCGCGCCCAGCATGAGCACGAGCGCGAGGGCGAATTTCATTGGCTTCATGGTCTGGATCCCGCTGGTTCTTGGTCCGCTGGTATCTTTGCACGAAAGCTGCTAGATTGCAAAATAGTTAACTAATTGCATCTGGATAAATTTACCCCGCCTCCCGATGTCACAGGAATACTCCACGCCCATCATCTCCATGCGCGGCGTGTGCAAGCGATTCGGGTCGTTCGACGCGCTCAGCGACGTCGATCTCGATGTCGGCCTGGGTGAGCGCGTGGTCATCTGCGGTCCGTCCGGCTCGGGAAAATCCACGCTGATCCGCTGCATCAACCAGCTCGAGAAGCACGACGGCGGATCGATTCGCGTGGACGGTGTCGATCTCGACGGCGGCACGCAAAGCTTCGCCGCGATCCGCGCCAACGTCGGCATGGTATTCCAGCAGTTCAACCTGTTTCCGCACCTCACCGTGATGGAGAACCTGGTCCTCGGCCCGACGCGCGTGAAGAAGATGACCCGCGAAGCGGCCCGCGACATCGCCATGACGTACCTCGAGCGCGTGCGCATTCCCGAGCAGGCCGACAAGTATCCGCGCCAGCTGTCCGGCGGACAGCAGCAGCGGGTCGCCATCGCCCGCTCGTTGTGCATGGGTCCGCGCATCATGCTGTTCGACGAGCCGACGTCGGCGCTCGATCCCGAAATGATCAGCGAGGTGCTGGAGGTGATGGTGGAACTCGCATCCAGCGGCATGACCATGATCTGTGTCACCCACGAGATGGGCTTCGCGCGACGGGTTGCGGACAAGATGGTCTTCATGGACGCGGGTCGCGTGGTGGAGCTCGCCGCGCCGGACACGTTCTTCGCAACGCCCGAGAGCGAGCGCTGCCGTGACTTCCTGCAGAAAATTCTTCATCACTAGGCGAGGCGCCGGTCGCGCCGCCACGGTATCCGCGGCGGCCCTGACGTGCGCCGGCTGCGCCGGCAGCTGGGGCTGGTACGTGGTCAATCCCTTCACCCCCGCCGGGTGGATCAATATCAGGTTCCTGATCAACGGTATGGGCAATACCATCCTGATCTCGGTCATCGCCGCGGTGATCTCGATCCTGATCGGGCTGATCGTGGCGCTGCC
>JAUIDF010000274.1 GCA_030429125.1 Gammaproteobacteria bacterium
TTCCGTGATGCCACCCAGGCGGGTCGTTTCGGGTTGCACGAGTTGCACGGTTCCGCGCCTGATCAGGTCGTACATCGCCCACTTGTTCGGCAGGCGCTCGCCGGCGGCTAGGGGGACATCGACCAGGGCGGCAACGGCAGCCAGCGCGTCACGCAGGGCCACGCTGGTATGCGTGAAGGCGGCCGGGTTGATGACGATGAAGCCGACACCGTCTGCCGGTGCGCGCTGAACGCGACCGACGAGTTCGCTTTCGCTGTTGGACTGGAACGATTCGAGGCCGACGCCTGCCTCGACCGCGGCCCGCGCCAGGGCGGCGTCGATGTCGGCAAGCGTCTCATGGCCGTACACCTGCGGCTCGCGTTGGCCGAGCAGATTCAGGTTGGGTCCGTGAAGCACGAGAACGTCGGTCATGTCAGCTGTCGTCCGGGCATGACCGCGGATTATCAGACTTTTAACGTTTCTTGTCTAATTCTTGAACGTTCTTCGCCTGTTCGACGAAATTTGCGCTTGATCGCGAGAATGGCAGGCGCCTTGGAGAAGCCTGCATGATAGTTCGTGCCGCCCGCCTGTCAACCGTCGGGACTCAGGAGGCGGGCACCATGGCGTCGATAAAGGCGCGAATTTCCGACGCCGAGACCTTTCCGAGCTTGCGGCCCACCAGCATACCGTCGCGATCGAAGGCCAGCGTGAACGGCAGCGAACCGGGATTGCCGAAACTCGCCATGACATCCATGCCGGCGGTCTCGCCGACCAGCGACGGGTAGTTGAAGTCCATCTCCTCCATGTAGCGGCGCACCGATTCGGGCTTGTCGACGGCGATGCCGATGACCTGCACGCCGCGCCCGGCGAATGCCGACTGGGCCTCGACCAGTTCCGGAATTTCCTCGCGGCACGGCGCGCACCACGTGGCCCAGAAATTGATCAGCAGCGCCTTGCCGGCCCACTCGTCGAGGCTTCGCGTTTCGCCTTGCGCGTCGGGCAGCGAAAGCGACGGCAGGCGGTCGGCGCCACCGGCGGCCGTCTCCGGCGCATTGCGCACCTGGCTGGTGTAGTAGCCGGCGGCGAGGGCGGCGACGCCGACGGCGAGAAACAGGACGATCTGCTGGATCCGGGTTGCGGGCACGGGATCAGATCCGGTCGAGAATGGAGAGGAATTCCTCGCTGTCGCGGTAGCCGTACAGGCGCAGGTCGCGAATTTCCGATTCGCCGCGTTCGAAGAACAGGATGGCCGGTGGCCCATAGACGCCGAGGCGTTGCTTGATGGCCTTTCCGCCGGGATCGTTGGGGTCGGTGACGTCGACCTGGGCGAGAACGAAATCCTCGTCGAGGCGGCGTTTGACCTCGGCGTCGACGAAGGTGGTTTTCTCCATGCGGATACAGTCGACGCACCAGTCGGCGTAGAAGTCGAGCATCAGGTGCTTGCCGGCCTCGCGTGCGCGCGCCAGCTGGGCGTCGAGTTCGCCGGTGTTGGTGACCTGCACGAACGTCGCGCCGGCGTGGCTCGAGCCACTGTCGGTACCGGCGGCAACAAAGGTGCCGGGCGGAATCGGGTTGAGCACGTCGCGATTACCGGCCAGTCCGCCGACCAGGCACAGCACGCCCCAGACCAGCGCGATGGTGCCGATGCCCTTGTTCAGGTAGCGCCAGCCGCTCGCGCCCTCGGGCAGCGCCTGGGTCGCGCCCATGTAGACGCCGGCGATGATCATCAGCGCCGCCCACAGCAGCAGGACCGGTACCGCCGGCAGCGCACCCAGCAGGTAAATGGCCACCGCCAGCAGCATGACGCCGAAGACATGATTGACGCGCTCCATCCAGGCGCCGGCCCGGGGCAGGATGGCGCCGGCGCCGAAGCCGAGCGCCACCAGGAAGACGCCCATGCCGAAGGCCATCGACAGCATCATCGCGGCGCCGAGTACCGGGTCGCCCCGGCCGATGGCGATGGAAAGCAGCGAGATGAGCAGGGGCGAGACGCAGGCGCCGACAATCAGGGCCGATACCAGGCCGAGTACGAACACCATGGAGGCGGTGCCGCCGCTGATCGACGCGCTCCGCGACTGCAATGCGCTCTGGATGAAGGACGGCATCTGGATCCTGAACAGGCCGAACATGGACAACGCCATGACCGCGAACACCAGTGACAGAATGCCGATGGCCCAGATGTTCTGGAAGTAGGCTTGCAGTTGCTCGCCGGTGGCGCCCGCCACCCAGCCGATGGCGGCGTACGTCACCGCCGTGCCGAGCACGTAGATCAGCGACAGCATGCCGCCCTTTGCCCGCGTCATGCGGGCGCCCTGGCCGACGATGACGCTCGACAGGATGGGAATCATCGGCAGCACGCATGGCGTGAACGTGAGCAGGAGGCCGACCCCGAATGCCGTCACCAGGAACGCCGCGAAGCCGCGCTCGGCCGCGGCCGGCGCGATGCCACCGCCGGCGGGGGGCTCGGCAGCCGACGCGCCGCCGCCGCTCGCGGCGGCGGCGACGCCGACCAGCGCCGGCAGGTCCAGGGTGTACTGCTTCGTCACCGGCGGATAGCAGATGCCCTCGTCGGCGCAGCCCTGGTAGCCGGCTTCCACCGTGATCGGGCCGGCTGCCGGTGCGGCCCGGAGCAGCGGCACGTCGACGTCGAAGTCCTCGAGGTAGACCGTCATGCGGCCGAAATAGGGGTCGTCCTTCTCGGTACCGCGCGGCAGTAGCGGATCGCCGGTGCGCGCCGCGCCCGAGACGACCCGGAAACTGATCTTGTCCTGGTACAGGTAGTAGCCGTCGGCGACCGAGAAGCGGGCGTCGAGGGAGGTATCCGAACCGCGGGCGAGGTCGAGCCGGAAGGCCTCGTCGACGGGCAGGAACTCGTCGCTGCCGCCGATATTGCCGAGCAGGCTGCGCAACTCGTCCACCGGGTCCGCGCCGCCCGCCGGCGTGCTCTGCGGCACGGGGGTGCTGCCGAAGCCCGGCACGGGGTCCGACAGGGGCCGGGCCACCGGCTCCGCGGCGGCTGCCGTCTCGATCGGCATGACCACGGCGAGTGAGCGCGTCATCGGCGGATAGCACACGCCGACGGGTTCGTTGCAGCCCTGGCCGTCGACCGTGAGCGTCACCGGTCCCGACGCGCCGGCGAGATCCACTTCGAACGTGGCCGAGCCGACGTAAACCTCCACGTCGCCGAAGAACTCGTCGCTCTTGATCTTGCCGTCGGGGTACGTCACCGAGGCCACCCCGGCGCCGTCTTCCAGGCGAAACGCGAACTTGTCCCGGTACATGTAGTAGCCGTCGGCGATCTCCCAGGTCACCGCCACGCGGCGTTCGTCGAGCACCGCGGCGCTGGAGGCGAAGGCCTGTTCGGGGGGCAGAAGTTCCTCGTCCTGGGCGGCTGCCGCGCTTGCAAACAGGCTCGCGAGAACCCAGATCAGGACCCTGGTCATGTACGTCATGTGGTTCGTATCTCGTCGACCCGCTGGCGCCGTGCACTCGCGCCGCCGGTTCGTCACTGGTTGATCGCCTCGTCGGGCGGTTGCTTCCACGGCGAACGCCGTGGTCTGTTGGAAGCTATTTTATTCTGAAAGTTCGCCCCGAAACCGCCGATCCTAGCCATGTTCTCGTTTCGCTTCCTTTTCCTTTTATTCATTCTCGTGCCGTTCGTCGAGATCTACCTGCTGATCGAGATCGGTTCGGTCATCGGGGCGCCCTGGACGATATTCTGCGTCGTGCTCACGGCCGTCATCGGCGCCTGGCTGGTGCGCATCCAGGGCCTGGCGACGCTGACGCGGCTGCGTCGGAATCTCGACGAGGGAGCGCTGCCCGCCATGGAACTGGTCGAGGGTGTGTTCCTGCTGGTGGCCGGGGTGCTGTTGCTGACGCCGGGCTTCTTCACCGATGCCGTCGGCTTTGCCTGCCTCACGCCGCCGTTACGGCGGGCCGTGGCCCGTCATCTCATCGCCCGCGGCGTGATTCGCGCCGCCGGCGGCACGACGCATCCGGCGGGTGCCCGCCGGGGGCGGCGCGACGCCATCGAGGGCGAATTTCGTCGCGTCGACGATCGCTGATCCGCCGCCTGGCCGCTCGACGCAGAAATTTTGCTGCTGCGCCTTGACTTTGATCTTTGCGGAACTATTATTAGCACTCGCTTGAGGTGAGTGCTAGCAAGTAGTCGCCTCCCCAACGAAGAAGCTGATTAACCCATTGATTCCATAGGAGAGTACGAATGAAGATTCGTCCACTTCACGATCGCGTGGTCGTTCGCCGCGTTGAAGAAGAGCGCAAGACCCCGGGTGGCATCGTCATTCCGGACAGCGCGGCCGAGAAGCCCATGCAGGGCGAAGTCATGGCAGCCGGCAACGGCAAGATCCTCGAAAGCGGCGAAGTCCGTCCGCTGGACGTCAAGGTTGGCGACAAGGTGCTGTTCGGCAAGTACTCCGGCACCGAGGTCAAGGTGGATGGCGAAGAGCTGCTCATGATGCGCGAAGACGACATCATGGGCGTCATCGAGTCCTGATCCGGACCCGAGCGTCGTCTCAAACCCCGCAAAATCAACCGATAGCTAATATTTCAGAGGAAATTCGAAATGGCAGCCAAAGACGTCAAATTCGGCGAATCCGCCCGCGCCGCGAAACTGCGCGGCGTCAACATCCTGGCCGACGCGGTCAAGGTCACCCTGGGTCCGAAGGGCCGCAACGTGATCCTCGACAAGTCGTTCGGCGCCCCCACCGTGACCAAGGACGGCGTGTCCGTGGCCAAGGAAATCGAACTGAAAGACAAGTTCGAGAACATGGGCGCCCAGATGGTCAAGGAAGTCGCTTCCAAGACCTCCGACGTGGCCGGTGACGGCACCACCACCGCCACCGTGCTGGCCCAGTCCATGGTCCGCGAGGGCCTGAAGGCGGTTGCCGCCGGCATGAACCCGATG
>JAUIDF010000007.1 GCA_030429125.1 Gammaproteobacteria bacterium
GCACAAGGCGCTCGAAATGCTCGGCCAGCCGCACGATTCGTAGAGGTTTCAATCGCGGCAGGCGTCATCCGCGCCTGCCGCCTTGGGCCTGCGTCAACGTCACATCCCGCCGTTTCGACTTACCTCGAGGTGGCGGCAATCGCGTCGTCGCGTCACAATAACGGCGGACCCCTCCCGGCACCGGAGCGCGAGACGACGCCGGCGATCCGAACGACAATCGGAGAACATCATGTCGGACCAGGCGATTCGTGACGCTGTCAACGGCGTCGTCGAGTATTTCAGGGCATGCCCGGAGAAAGCGGTTTCCGAGGACAGCACGGCCGTGGCCCGCCTCGAGGGCGGATTGCGATGCCGCGCGGTGGACGGCAACGGCAACGAGATGGTCACCGACATGCCCGCGGGCATCGGTGGTGGTGCGAGTGCGCCGACACCCGGCTGGTTTCTTCGCGCCGCGCTGGCGAACTGCGACGCCACCCTGATCGCACTGCGCGCGGCGGTGCTGGGCATCGAACTGTCCACCCTGGAGGTCGCGGTCACCAGCACGTCTGACAATCGCGGCATGCTGCCCATCGACGATGCGATTGCGGCCGGCCCCCAGTCGGTGCGCGTACAGGTACGTATCGGTTCGCCGGGCATCGACAGGGCGGTTCTTGGCGAACTCGTCGACTGGTGCAGCCGGCACTCGCCGGTGGGCGATGCGATTGCGCGCGCCATTCCACTGGAGGTCCGCGTGGACATCGTCTGACGCAGGGCAGCCCGTCATGTTTCAGCTCCCGACGATCGACACGCTACGCGGCCGCCTGCGCTTCCTGCTCTCGCTGGTGCCGTCACTGGTTGTGCTCGTCGCCTTTTTTGCCGTGCTCGAGTTCGTCACTCAGCGCGTGCACGGCGGCGTTGGCGTGGCCGCGGGCATCATCGCCGGCGCCTGCCTGGCCCTGGGCGTGATGTTGTTTTACTGGAATGCCGTCGACTGGCTCAACCTGCGCATCATTCGCCGCCATCGTGACGGCGTCCTCGCGGGTGACGGGCATGTCGTCGCCGTCAGCGGTGAAGTCCGCGTCGAGGGAACACCACTGTCGTCTCCCTTCAGCGACCGCGGCTGCGCCGCGTACACCTACCGCGTAGCCGAATCGCGCCGACAGGGCACGCGGCGCAGCCGGACCCGCTACGTGCTTGCGCAGGGGTTTCACATGCTGCGCACGCGCATCGTCACACCGCTCGGCGAGTACGCGCTTGGCGCGCTGCCGCAGGTGGAAGACGATCTTCGTATCGCCGAGCAGGGCGATCGCGGTGCTGCCGCGCGCGCCCTATTCGCACGCCTGGTCGACGCGCCCTGGGCGGGGGACATGACGAGGGAAGGCGCGCTGCTGAATGCCCGCCGTGGTGTCGACGCTGAAGTGCACGAGGACTGGTGCCGGGCGTCGGAGACGAGCGGCGGGTCGGACCTGACGGTCGAGGAGGAAGTCGTCCCGGCCGGCGAGGCGGTCTGCGTGATCGGTACCCTGGATGCGGCGGTGAATGCCATCACCGCGCGCAGATGGCGTTACGGACCGGACCTCATCGTGTATCGCGGCAGTGCGGACGAAGTACTCGAGCGGGTCGGCGCCGACGTCGGCCGGTTTGCACGTATCGCCCTCGCCATGCTCGGTGTGTTCGCATTGATCGTCGCCTATGCGGCGGCCGTTGGCTGATTGCGCACCGGCCCGGTAGCGACCGTCGTCATTCTCAAACACGGCATCATTCGTCATGAAACCGAGACTGCTCGAGATCAATCCCGTGCTCCCGTCGCAGGACGTGATGCATTCGGTCGCGTTCTACGTCGAGCGACTCGGCTTCACGCTGCGTGGAACGGATTCGAACACCGATCCACGATACGCCGTCATCGCGCGCGACGGCGTCGAAATTCACCTGCAATGGCACGACCCGGCCGAATGGTCGGCCGTGGAACGGCCGATGCTGCGATTCGTGGTGGACGCCGTCGATGCACTCTACGAGGAGTACGCGGGCGCCGGCGTGTTCCACGACCGCACCGCGCTCAGGGAGACGGCGTGGGGCACGCGGGAATTCGCGTTTTACGATCCCTACATGAACGGACTGACGTTCTACGCGGATCGGTAGCATTGCCGGTGCGGATGATCGTTCCACGATTGCCCCGGTTCACGTCATCATCGCCTCGGCGGATGGGGCGTCGCCATTGATCGACACGTTGGGCAAACTCTCCGTGCGCTGCGCGCGATATCGCCACCTGCTCTGGGTGATCGCCGGGGTGTTCACGGCGCTGTTCGTCTACTCGCTGTTCGACCATGCGCCGGGTCGAATCGATTTCCTGGTCCCGGGCGTCGTCGGCATCACCTGGTGTCTCACGTTCTATGCCTTTGCCGGCCTGTTCAATCGCGTGCCGCCGCGTGCCTCGCCGAAAGCCGGCCTCGTTCGCGGTGCCGGCCGGCGACTTCACCGGTTCCTGCTCTACCTGTTGGGCGCGAGCTTCATCGGCCTCACGCTCACGGTGTCGTATCTCACGATAAAGATGCTCGCGATCTGGGTCGGCGAGCTGCCGGGCGACTGAAGATGTCCCATCGGTCGTTACCGTGTCCGTCGATTGCATGACTCAACTGTCGGCTGGCGCGCAGGTACCGTAGAATGCGCAAACTGACCCCGTGGAGGGCGCCCCGGCATGCCCGTGAGGTACGACTACGACCAAGGTCTTCAAACCATCGAGATTGTCTGCGAAGGCAGGCTCGAGATCGGGGAAATTCGCCAGTACTTCATCGACGTGGCCGAGGATTCCTCGATTCCCGGGGGCGCGGTGGAGATCGTCGATCTGAACGGCGTGACCGACTTCTCGCTCACGTCCACCGATGCGTCCGACATGCCGGCGCGTTACCGGCGGGCCAACCGGGTCAAGCGCATTCGCGCCACGCTGCTGGTGGGTTCGACCGACGCCAACTTCGGCATGGGCCGGATGATCCAGGCCTATTTCCACCACGTCATGCCCGAGCACGTGTTCGAGGTGGTGCGTACCCGGGGCGAGGCCGAGCAACGGCTGACCACGTTGCGTTGATACGAAGGCAACGAAGCGTTCGTGCGCGAGGCGCAGGTTGCTCTCAGCGAGTTGCCTTCGTCGACGATGACCTCGCAAGGCGGGTTGATTTTCCGCTGTCGGACATCACGGTGAAGGGCACATACACGACGGGAGAATGCCACATGCGTTGTGACGACTGGCACGTGGGAGACGCGTGCAAGGCGATTGCCGACATGGAGGTGCAGCTGGACCTCCAGGACGCCAGCGGCAAGTTTACCGAGCAGGTCACTGTGAAGGCGGGCACGCCCGGCGTGGTTCGGGTGATCGAGCGCGACGTGAGCGCCCTGCACGTCGCCTTCGAGGGGTCGACGGAAACCGCGCGCCTGGATCGCGAGCGGATAGAGAATCTCGGCAGGCGCTAGCGGGCTCGGCGCCGCCGGCTCGCGGTTCCGCCGAGGGTCAATGGCCCATGGCGAATCGGATCAGCCAGGCCAGCGCGAGCACGGCGCCGACACCGGCAAGCCACAGCAGCACGAACCACGCCAGGCGTCGCGGCAGCGGTCGTCCGCCGTCGTCGTTCGTCAATGGTAGCCCTCGTTCGGATCGACCTTGCCGCGAAACACCCAGTAGGCGTAGCCGGTGTAGGCGAGAATGATGGGAATCAGCACCGCCGCGCCGACCAGCAGGAAGGCAAGGCTGCTGTCGGGCGCGGCCGCCTGCCAGATCGTCACCGACGGCGGCACGATGAACGGGTAGAAGCCGATCAGGATGCCGGCATAGCAAAGCGTGAAAATGCCGAGCGATGCGAGGAAGGGCTGCGCGTGGCGTCCTTCCTTCAGGCCGCGATACAGCAGCCAGGCGCAGCCGAGCACCAGCGCCGGCACGATGACGCTGAATACGGCCGTCGGCCAGGCAAACCAGCGATCGAGGTAAACGGGATCGAGGAAGGGCGTGATCAGGCTGACGAGGCCGATCAACGCCAGCGTGCCGACGCCGGTCAGCATCGAAGCCCGTCGCGACAGCGCCGCGAGCTCGCCCTCGGTTTTCATCACCAGCCAGGTGGCGCCGAGCAGTGCGTAGCCGACCACCAGCGCCGCGCCGGTGAGCAGCGAGAACGGCGTCAGCCAGTCCCACCAGCCGCCCGCATAGGCGCGGTTGCTGACCTCGATGCCCTGCACCAGCGCGCCCAGCGCGATGCCCTGGGCGAAGGTCGCCACCAGCGAGCCGCCGGCGAAGCCGACGTCCCACAGGATGCGCCCGCGCTCGGCCCGGCCGCGGAACTCGAACGACACGCCGCGGAAGATCAGTCCCAGCAGCATGGCGATCAGCGGCGCATACAGTGCCGGCAGGATGGTGGCGTAGGCGAGGGGAAAGACGGCGAACAGGCCACCGCCGCCCAGCACCAGCCAGGTCTCGTTGCCGTCCCACACCGGCGCCACGGAGTTCATCGCCACGTCGCGATGCTCGGTGGAGCCGAGAAACGGAAACAGGATGCCGATGCCGAGGTCGAAGCCGTCGAGCACCACGTAGGCCAGCACCGCGAAGGCGATCAGGCCGGCCCAGACGAGGGCGAGATCAATGCCCATGGCGGCCCTCCCGCTCGAAGGCGAGTCCCGGCGCAATGCCCGCGCTGCGCGTGAGCCACGGACCGGCGTCCTCGCCGTGTTTCGGCGTGGCCGCCATCAGGCGCAGCACGTACAGCGTGCCGGCGCCGAACACGGCCAGGTAGACGAGGAAGAACACCACCAGCGAAGCGCCCACCGCCTCGGCCCCGATGGGTGAGACGGATTCGCTGGTGCGAAGCAGGCCGTAGACCGTCCACGGCTGGCGGCCCACCTCGGTGGTGATCCAGCCCGCCAGCACCGCGGCAAAACCCGACGGACCCATGGCGACCGCGGCGCGCTTGAGCCAGGTGGCGTCATACAACGTGCCTTTCAGGCGCGCGATGCCGCTCCACAGTCCCACCGCCACCATGGCGAAGCCGATGGCGACCATGAGCCGGAAACTCCAGAACACGATGGCCGCCTTGGGTCGCTCGTCCTCGGGAAAGTCCTTCAATCCCTGCACGCGTCCGTTCCAGTCGTGGGTGAGAATGAACGACCCGAGCTTGGGAATGCCGAGGGCGTGACGCGTCTCGAGCCCCTCGTCGTCCGGCCAGCCGAACAGGATCAGCGGCGCGCCGTCGCGGGACTCATAGTGTCCCTCCATGGCGGCGACCTTGGCCGGCTGGTGTTCGAGGGTGTTGAGGCCGTGGAAGTCGCCGGCCACGACCTGCAGCGGCGCGACCAGCAGCGCCATCCACATGGCCATGGAGAACATGATGCGCGCGGGGCGATTGTCGCGGTCGCGAAGCAGGTGCCAGGCGCCGACGCCGCCGACGACGAAGGCCGTGGTCAGATAGGCGGCCAGCACCATGTGCACCAGGCGGTAGGGAAACGACGGATTGAAGATGGCGGCCCACCAGTCGGCGGGCACGAACTGGCCGGCGGCATTGATCTCGTAGCCGGCCGGGGTCTGCATCCACGAGTTGACCGACAGGATCCAGAATGCCGAGAACAGCGTGCCGACCGCCACCATCAGCGTGGCGAAGAAATGCAGCCGCGGGCCGACGCGCTTCAAGCCGAACAGCATGATGCCGAGGAAGCCGGCTTCGAGGAAAAAGGCCGATAGCACCTCGTACCCCATCAGCGGTCCGAGAATGGGGCCGGTCTTGTCCGAGAACACGCTCCAGTTGGTGCCGAACTGGTAGCTCATCACCACGCCGGACACGACGCCCATGCCGAACACCAGCGCGAAGATCTTCTTCCAGTAGTCGAACAGCGCCATGTAGTCGTCGTCGCGCTTGACGAGCCACAGCCCCTCGAGCACGGCGAGGAAGCTGGCGAGGCCAACGGAAAAGGCCGGGAAGATGATGTGCGCCGAGACGGTGAAGGCAAACTGCAGCCTGGCGAGATCGAGGGCGGAGAACGAGTCGAGCATCGGTCTGGGCGTCGGTGAGTATTCGCGCAGGCGGACGACGGGCGCCGCTCACCGCGATGATATCCTGCTTATGGGGTCCGCCGACGCCCGATCAAGTCGATTGGCGTCAACGCGTGTCGAATTGGCGGCTCGTCGCTCGACCAGTGGCTGGGACCTGTCAACACGAGTCATTCACGGCGAGCCTGCGGGCCAAGCTTGAATGACCAGGGGCGCCCTGGCGACATTGCATCTCGCGTCATACAACCACCATGACGCCTCGACGCGCCTTGTCGGATGCGAAAACCGCCCGAAATCCCGCTCGCCCGGCATCTTGCCGACAGGTCCTGGCCGTCGCGATGGTGCGGCGGCAAAACCACCAGGAGTCACGCCATGCCGACGATTTCGCAGCGCATCACCCCATTTCTTTGGTTCGACGACCAGGCCGAGGCCGCGGTGAATCACTACCTTTCGGTATTCGATGCCGCCCGCATCGTGGCCACCACCCGCTATGGCGGCGAGGCGGCGAAGGCGTCGGGCCGGCCCGAGGGATCTGTCATGACCATCGCCTTCGAACTGGACGGCCAGTCGTTCACCGCGATCAACGGCGGGCCCGCGCTGTCCATCGGCCCGGGGATATCCCTCGTCGTGAACTGCGCCGACCAGCCGGAAATCGACCACTACTGGGAACGACTCGGCGCCGGCGGCGATCCGGCATTCCAGCAATGCGGCTGGCTGCGCGACCGTTTCGGCGTTTCGTGGCAGGTGGTGCCGGTGGCGCTCCCCGCCCTGCTCGAGGACCGGGATCGCGCGCCCCGCGTCATGGCCGCCCTGCTCGGGATGAAGAAACTCGACATCGACGCCCTGAAGCGAGCCTGACCGGACCAGCGAGCGGTAAAAACTTTCGCCGGTGGCCAACCCCTTTTCGGTTCCGCCGCGTTTACACCTTCAGGCAGTACCTGAAATCGTGAAACCGGAACGGAGACGACGCCATGCAGAACCCTTTTCGCCATGCCCTCATCGCGGTCGCCGTGGCCGCGACAACCGCCTGCGTGCCCAGCGGCCCGTCCGGCGGCCGCGCGGTTCCCGCCGCCGAGACCTTGCCGTCGACACTGCCGGCCAGGGTCGAGCCCGAACGCGCCGATGCGCCGGCAGCGGCGATGATCGAGCCGACGCGCCAGGCATCGACGCGGGAGCGGGTCGCCGCCGGGCAGCGTGCCTACGCCGACGCCATGGCGCCGATGCCGGCGCCGGGGATCGACCGCGAGAACTATGCGCACTTCGACGACAACGGCTGGCAGGTCGCCGCCGAACGGCCGGTATCGACGTTCAGCATCGACGTCGACACCGGCTCGTACTCGAACGTGCGACGAATGCTGAACGCCGGCCGGCTGCCGCCCATGGATGCCGTGCGCGCGGAGGAGATGATCAACTATTTCGACTATGCCTATGACGCGCAGCCGTCCGGCGACCAGCCGTTCAGCGTCACCACCGAAACCGGGCCCTCGCCGTGGAACCCGCATACCCGGCTGCTGCACGTGGGCATTCGCGGTGTCGACGCCAATGCCGCGCCGCCGAAGGCAGCCAACCTGGTGTTCCTGGTGGACGTGTCCGGCTCGATGAGTTCGCCGGACAAGCTGGACCTGCTCAAGGCGGCGCTGAAGCTCCTCGTCGGCCAGCTCGGCATCGACGACCGAATCTCAATCGTCACCTATGCCGGCGCGGCCGGCGTCGCCCTCGAGCCGGTGGCCGGCAGCGAGAAGGCACGGATACGTGCCGCGATCGACGGTCTCTCCGCCGGTGGCTCCACCCACGGCGCGGCCGGCATCGAGCTGGCCTATGCCATGGCGCGACAGGGATTCGTCGACGGCGGCATCAACCGCATCCTGCTCGCCACCGACGGCGATTTCAACGTCGGCACGGTGAACTTCGGGCAACTCGTCGACATCGTCGAACGCGAACGTACCCACGGCGTCTCGCTCACCACGCTCGGCTTCGGTACCGGAAACTACAACGATCACCTCATGGAGCAACTGGCTGACGCCGGCGACGGCAATCATGCCTACATCGACACGCTCAACGAGGCGCGCCGGGTGCTGGTGGAGCAGCGCCGCGCGACCCTGGAAACCATTGCCGCCGACGTCAAGATCCAGGTGGAATTCAACCCCGCCGCGGTAGCGGAGTACCGGCTGATCGGGTACGAGAACCGGTTGCTGGACCGTGCCGATTTCAACAACGACCGTGTCGATGCCGGTGAGATCGGCGCCGGGCACACGGTGACCGCGCTCTACGAGTTCGTGCCCGCCGGGTCCCCGGGTCGCCTGATCGATCCGCTGCGCTACGATGCGACGGCGGCGCGCGGCAAGACGGCCCACGCCGACGAGCTGGCGTTTCTGAAGCTGCGATACAAGACGCCGGGCGCTGCCGAGAGCACGCTGATCACGATGCCGGTGCCTTTCGGGGACATGTTCGACGACCTGTCGCTGACGACGCCGCGCTACCGCTTCTCGGCCGCCGTCGCGGCCTTCGCGCAACGCCTGCGCGGTGGCGAGAACCTGCGGGACTTTACTTACGCCGACGTGCTGGAACTGGCACGCGGCGCTCGTGGCGACGACCCGTTCGGATACCGCGGCGAGTTCCTGTCGCTGGTGGCGCTGGCCGCGAGCCTGGGCGGCGGGAATCTCGCGGCGACGCGCTGACCGGGAACGCCGCCCCCGGCCCGCTTTTCCGGGGGTGGCGGCTGTCGTATGCTGGCGCCATGGAGGCGCCGCAACCGTCCGACGAGTCCCTGATGCTGCGCTACCGGCGCGGCGACGACGGCGCCTTCGAAACGCTCTACCGGCGTCATCGCGGCCCCGTGCACCGCTACTTCGTGCGGCACGTCGGCGAGGCCGTTGCAGAGGAGCTGTACCAGGACACCTGGATGCGGGTGATCGCCGCCCGCGCGCGCTACGAGCGCCGCGCGCGCTTCACCACGTGGTTGTACCGGATCGCCCATAACCTGGCTGTCGACCACCTGCGACGGCTCGGCGCCCGGGTGAAGGAAGACGGACTCGACCTCGACTCGACGGACATGCCCGAGGCGGCGACCGTGGCCGGCAACCGTCGGCCCGAGCAACTGGTCGACGACCGCGCCGCGGTGGCGCGCCTGCTCACGTTGCTGGAACAATTGCCACCGGCGCAGCGCGAGGCCTTCCTGCTGCACGAAGAGGCGGGACTGAGCGTTGCCGGGATTGCCGAGGTCACCGGCGCGAGTCGCGAGGCGGCCAAGAGCCGCTTGCGATACGCCATTGCCGCCCTCAGGCAGGGATTGTCATCATGAACACATCACGACACGGCGAACACGACGGCGACAGGGAGTTGTCTGCCCTGTACCGCCGGGCGCCGCGCCCGGAACCGCGAGCGGCGATCGACGACGCCATCCTCGCCGCGTCCCGCCACCCGGCCGGCGCGCGCCGGCGGTCGGCGCGCGCGTTTGCCGGGCGGCGCCGGGCCTTCGTCTCGGTGGCGGCCATGTTGCTGGTCGCCGTGGTGCTTGCGCCGGCCCTGTACGAGCAGGCCGTGCCGCCGGCGCCGGTGGTCGAACCGGCGTCGTCGCCCGCGCGAGAGGCTGGAGCCCGGGGACAGGCGCCATCGGCGTTCGAGGGGCGGACGGACGCGGCCCGACCCCGGGCGCCGTCATTGCCGTCGGCGGTGGAGCCGGCGGCCGATGCCGCGCCGCGAGCGCTTCGCTTCGAAGCGAAATCGGCGCCATCCCCGGCGGTCGCCGGACCGGAGTCGGCGGCGGCGCGGCAACGGGCGGCCGAAGCCGAACGGATGCGGCGCGCACCACAGGCGTCGTCCGCGTCACCCGAGCAGTTGCTGGCCCGGATCGAGGCATTGCTGCAGTCGGGGGACATCGAGGCAGCGCGCGAGATGCTGGCGACACTGCGGTCGCGCTATCCCGGCCACCCGGTGGACGATGCCCTGCTGCGCAGGCTGCGCTCGCCATGAACGAACCCGGTCCGCTCACGGCCGCCAACGCCGCCGCCCACGATGCCCAGCTCGAGGCCTACGATGATTTCCTCGAAGCGCTCATCCGCCTGGATTTCACCGGCGTGATGCGCGCTCTCGACCGGTTTCGCAGTCTGCTGCGCGAGCACGTGGCGCTGGAGGAGGAGGTGCTGATGCCGTTGTCCCTCGACTTGTGCCCGGCGGCGCGCGCCGAGCTGGAACGGGTCGACGGCGACCACCGCATTCTCACCCGATCGCTGGCCGCGGTCCACGATGTCCTCGGCGACGTGCGTGCCGCGCGCGAGCCGCGCCGTGCCCTCGTGCGCGTCCTCGGCGTGGTCAACCGGCCGCGCGACGTGCTCGAGCACCACACCCTGCGGGAAGGCGCGCGGCTGTACCCGTTGCTCGACGAACACCTGCCGCGAGGGCGTCGCGACGCCCTCGCGGCGCGACTTCGCGCACCTGCGGGCGAACCCCGTGCGTCCTGATCAGGGCCTGTTCACACGACGCGTTCGCGGCGATCTTTCGGCCCTTTTTCGCCCTGACGGCGTTGCATCTCGTCGCCATGGAACCACCATGACGCCTCGATGCGCCTTGTCAGATGCGAGACGGGTCGTTTTCTCGGGGCACGAAATCTCACTCGCTCAGCGTAGTGTGAACAGGCCCTAGCATTGCAATCGCCGGCGGCATTGGGGAATATAGCGCCGGTCCAACCGGATGGGACTCCCGATGACCGGCCGCACACGCATCGTCGGCTTTCTGCTTGTCGATGCGTTTTCCATGATGAGCTTCGCCTCCGCCGTCGAGGCGCTCAGGCAGGCGAACCGCCTGTCGGGCATGCCGTTGTACGAGTGGTTCACCTGTACGCCCGGCGGCGCGCCGGCCGTCTGTTCCGCCGGCATTCGCATCGATGCCGCCTGCGGTTTCGGCGACTGTCCCGAGCCGGACCTGTTGCTGGTGGTCAGCGCGACGTCGCAACCGCTGGCGGACGAGGCGGCCGCGCACCGGCGCCTTCGTTATCTCGCCAGCCGCGGCGTACGACTCGGCTCGATCACGTTCGGCGCCTACATGCTGGCGCGCGCGGGACTCCTCGACGGTCGCCGTTGTACGCTGCACTGGGAAAACGTGGAGGCGTTCCGGGAGGCTTTTCCCGGCCTCGACGTCACCGGCGACCTGTTCGAGATGGACGGCGACCGCTACACCTGCGCCGGCGGTACCGCGGCGCTCGACATGATGCTGCACGTCATCGCCAGGGAACAGGGAGAGGACTTCGCCTCCAACGTGGCCGATCAGTTCCTGCACCAGCGTATCCGCGATCGCGACGAGCACCAGCGCATGCCGCTGCGCACGCGCATCGGCGTGAGCCATCCGAAGCTGCTGCGCTACGTCGAACTGCTCGAGGCGGATAACGAGATGCGTTACACGCAGCGCGACCTGGCCGAGGCGGTGGGGTTGTCGAGCCGCCAGCTCGAACGGCTGTTCCAGAAATACCTGAAGACCACGCCGAGCCGCTACACCATGGACCACCGCCTGCGGCGCGCGCGCACCCTGCTGCGCAATACGTCGCTCAGCATCATCGACGTGGCGGTCGCCTGCGGCTTCACCTCGCATTCGCACTTCAGCAAGAGCTATCGCGAGCGCTTCGGCACCACGCCCCGCGACGAACGCAACCAGGCCTGCCAGCCGCGCACGCAGACGGCTTAGGTGTGTGCCCAGCGCCGGTTCACGGCGTTTGCGGGCCGCCTGGCGCCCTGGCGGCGCTGCCTCGGGTCGCCATGGGACCGTCATGGCATCCTCGATGCGCCTTGCACGGCGCCGGGAACATCCCGAACACCCGCTCGCTCGCGATGGTACGACGAGACCCCGGCGCCGCTGCCGCGCCGGCGGCGCTAAGGCACCGCCCCCCGGCCGCCGTCCACCCGGATCACCTGCCCGGTAATGAACGAGCCCGGTCGCAACAGGAATGCAACCGTGTCGGCAATGTCCTCGGGTTCGCCCAGCCTCGCCAGCGGCGTGCGCGCGATGAGGGCATCGCGGGCCGCGTCGTCGCCGCCCGCTTCGGGCCAGAGAATGGCGCCGGGCGCCACCGCGTTGACCCGCGCCTCGGGCGCGAGGTCGCGCGCCAGCGACCGGGTCAGGCTGACCAGCGCGGCCTTGGCCGCGCAGTAGGGGCCGTGGTCCGCCAGCGGGCGCTCGGCGTAGATGTCGACCAGGTTGACCACCGCCCCGCGCCGGCGTCGCAGTTCGCCGGCCAGCGCCTGGACCAGGAACCAGGGCGCGCGGGCATTGACGTCGAACAGGGTATCCCATGCGTCGGCGGTGCCTTCGCCGAGCGGCGTGGGGAAGAAGGTCGAGGCATTGTTCACGACCGCGTCCACGCGTCCCCAGGCCGCCAGCGCGTCGGCTGCCAGCGCCGCGCCGGCATCGCGTCGGCGCAGGTCCGCGGCCAGGGCGCGGGCGGAGTCCTGGCGGATGCCGTTGAGGGCCTCCACCAGCGCCGTCGCCTGCTCGTGCGACGTGGCGTGGTGCACCAGCACCCGGTAGCCGTCCTCGTGCAGGCGCCGCGCGGTCGCCGCGCCGATGCGGCGGGCGGCGCCGGTGACCAGTGCCACCGGCCCTTGTCGGTCGTGTTTCATGTCGTGCTATGGTTCGTCATCGATTCCCGCTACCATCGCGGCCCTGTTATCGTCGCCCGGCATCGAGGACCGCCCGGCGGCTGGTCGCGCCGCATTGTAGCGGCTTCGCCCGCGCATCACGTCCCCTCATGAAGACCCGACTGCAATCGCTGCCACCGCCGAGTGACCACGAACGCGCCCATGCCGCTCGCGTCGCGTCGCACATCGCGGGCATTGCCCGTGCCGCAGGCGGGCGCCTGGCGTTCGACCGCTTCATGGACCTGGCGCTGTATGCACCGGGTCTCGGCTACTACGCCACGGGCGAGGCGCCGTTCGGGCCGGCCGGCGATTTCGTCACCGCGCCGTCGCTGGGATCCGTGTTCGGCGCCTGCCTGGCGCGCCCCGTCGCCGAAGTCCTGGACACGACCGGCGGCGCGGTACTCGAGTTCGGTGCCGGCAGCGGCGTGCTCTGCCGACAGCTCATGGAACAGCTCGATGCCCTCGGCCGCCTGCCCGAGCGCTACCTGGTGCTGGAAACGAGCGCTGCCCTCAGGTCGAGCCAGATGGACGAAGTCGCACGGCTGCCGGCGGCGCTGGCGCGGCGTGTCGAATGGCTTGACCGGTTGCCGGCCGCGCCGTTCACCGGGGTGGTGGTCGCCAACGAGGTGCTCGACGCCATGCCGGTGACGCGCTTCACGGTAACCGGCGACGGCGTCGCCGTCGATGGCGTGACGGTGCGCGGCGATGACTTCGACTGGTGCACGGTCGACGCGACGAGCGGGGACGGTTCGCTCGATGCCCTGGCGGCGCGACACGCGCTGCCGCCGGGCTACCGCTCCGAGGTGTGTCCGCGCGCGTCGGCTTGGGTGGCGTCCATGGGCGAGTGGCTGGGACGCGGCGCGGCTTTCGTCATCGACTACGGCTACCCCGCCGCGGAGTACTACCACCCGGAGCGCGGGCGCGGCACGCTGCAGTGCTTCTTTCACCATGTCGCCCACGACGATCCACTGGTGCTGACCGGGATCCAGGACATTACCGCCCACGTGGATTTCAGCGCGGTCGCCAGGGCGGCCCGCGATGCCGGCCTCGACCTGCTCGGCTTTGCCAGCCAGGGTTCGTTCCTGCTCGGCGCGGGGCTGATGGAGGTCATCGGTGCCGGTGCCGACGATGCCGCCGGCCAGCTGGCACTCGCCAACGAAGTGAAACGGCTGACGCTGCCCACGGAAATGGGCGAACTCGTCAAGGTGCTGGCCATCGGGCGCGGTCTCGGCCGCGCCCCGGGCGCCTTCGACGGCATCGACCGCAGCGGGGTGCTGGCATCGTGATGGTGAACTGGACGCAGGCCGCCTGGCTGGCCGTGCTGCAGGGCGTGACCGAGTTCCTGCCGATCTCCAGCTCCGGCCATCTCGTGCTCATGCCGGTGCTGTTCGGCTGGCCGGACCAGGGGCTTGCCTTCGACGTCGCCGTGCACGTGGGTTCCCTCGTCGCCGTGGTCGCCTACTTCCGGCGCGACCTGGCCGCGCTGTTCGCCGCCGTGCCGAGCGCCCTGCGCGGGGTGCGAAATCGCGACACCTGCCTGCTTTTTCACCTGGCGCTGGCGACGCTGCCGGTCATCGTCGTCGGCTCCCTGGCGCAGGGCTGGATCGAGGCGAGCCTGCGCAACCCGCTGGTGATCGCGGCGACCATGATCGGCTTCGGCGTGCTGTTGTGGCTGGCCGACCGGTGCGGCCGGCGCGCGCGCACCGTCGATGCCCTGACCTGGCGCGGCGCGCTGTTCATCGGCGCGGCCCAGGTGCTGGCGCTGATCCCGGGTACCTCGCGCGCCGGCATCACCCTGACCGCCGCGCTCGCCCTCGGCCTGACGCGCGTGGATGCAGCCCGGTTTTCGCTGCTGCTGTCGATTCCCACCATCATCTCCGCCGGTGTCTATGAAGCTTCCTACCTCGCGGGCGGCGCCGGATCCGTCGACTGGTCCCTGTTCGCCGCCGCCGCCGCGCTGTCGGCGATCACCGCCTATGCCTGCATCGCGCTGTTCCTGAGATGGATCGAGCGTATCGGCGTGCTGCCCTTCGTCATCTATCGCGTGCTGCTCGGCGTGCTGCTGTTCTACCTGTTTACCTGAGCGCCTCCCTCGCCGCGCCAGGCCTCGCGCGCGGCGGCCAGGGCGGCGAGCTGGCGTCGCTCCACCTCGGCGGGTACGCCGCCCGGAGAGTCGGCGTGAGCGGCGACACCGGAAAGGTCCGCGCCGCGCAGTGCCTCGGCGTAGCGGGCCAGCAGTCGCCGCGACGGGTAGTCGGCTTCCTCGCGCCCGCCACGCCCGCGCGCGTCCGCCTCGCAGGCGAGGGCGAATGCCGTCCCTTGATCGGGACGGCGCAGGACGTCGAGCGCCTTCAGCAGCCGCAGCACCGTGGACGGCCGCAGGGTCTCGAGCCGGTGCATGAGCAGATGGTGGCGGCAGACCAGCCGAGCCAGTCGGGCGCAGGCATTGGGCACCCGGAATCGTTCGCAGACTGCCTCGACCGCCGGCACCCCGCGCGATTCGTGGTCGGCGTGCCGGGGCCACTGCGCCGCCGGGGTGAGACCCTTGCCGAGATCGTGGACCAGGGCGGCGAAGCGTACTTCGAGTGGGCTCTCGAGTCGCGCCGCCATGTCCACCACCATGAGCACGTGAAGTCCGGTATCGACCTCGGGGTGATACTGCGCCGACTGCGGCACGCCGAACAGGGTGTCGACCTCGGGCAGCAGCCGCGCCAGCGCGCCGCACTCGCGCAAGGTGGTCACGAAGGCCGAGGGCGTCGGTTCGAGCAGCGCGCGCGCGATCTCCTGCCACGCGCGCTCGGCGGTCAGCGCTTCCATCTCGTCGGCGTCGACGATGCGACGCATCAGCGCCAGGGTCTCGTCGGCGACGGTGAAACCGCGCGAGGCGAAGCGCGCCATGAAGCGCGCCGTGCGCAGCACCCGCAGGGGGTCCTCCGCAAACGCGTCGGAAACGTGACGAAGCACGCCGCGATCGAGATCCGCGCGACCGCCGAAGGGGTCGACGAGGTGGCCCTCGGGGGTGCGCGCCATGGCGTTGATGGTGAGGTCGCGGCGGGCGAGGTCCTGCTCCAGGGTGACGTCGGGCGCCGCCCACACGGTGAATCCGCCGTAGCCGCGGCCGGTCTTGCGCTCGGTGCGCGCGAGGGCGTACTCCTCGCAGGTCGCGGGATGCAGGAAGACCGGGAAGTCGCGTCCCACTTTGCGAAAGCCGCGTCGGCTCATGGCCTCGGGCGTCGCGCCCACGACCACGTAGTCGCGGTCGGCCACGTCGATGCCGAGCAGATCGTCGCGCACCGCGCCGCCGACAAGATAGTATTCGAGGTCGTTGAGGGTGGAGTCGGTCAAGGGGGCCGGTGCTGTTGAGTCGGATTCGGGCAATCATACTGGCCGGCGTGGTACTCGCCAACGCCGGCTGTTCCACGGTGGCCTACTACGGCCAGGCGGTGGCCGGGCACCTGCGCATCATGGCGGCGAGCCGCGACATCGACGACCTCGTGTCGTCCGGCAACGTGGACGAGCAAGTCGCCGCGCGCCTGCAGTTGATCCAGGCCATGCGCCGTTTCGCGGTGACCGAGCTGGGTCTGCCGGACAACGACAGCTACAGCCGCTACGCGCGCCTGGATCGCGAATTCGTGGTGTGGAACGTGTTCGCCGCCCCCGAGTTCTCCACCCGGGCCGTGACCTGGTGCTTCGCCATCGTGGGGTGCGTCGGCTATCGCGGCTACTTCGCCGAGGCGGACGCGCTCGGTTTCGCCAGGGCCGAGCGGGCCGCGGGTCGCGATGTCTTCGTCGGCGGCGTCGACGCCTACTCGACGCTGGGACGCCTGTCCGATCCCGTGCTCAGCACGTTCATCGACTACTCCGAGCCGCGCACCGCGGCGCTGCTGTTCCACGAGCTGACCCACCAGCTGGTCTACGTCGACGACGACACGGTCTTCAACGAATCGTTTGCCACGGCGGTCGCCGATGCGGGCGTGCACCGTTGGCTGCGGCATCGCCGGGCCGACGATCAACTGGACCGCTTCGCCGCCCAGCGCGCCTGGATCGACGACGCGACCCGACTGATGCTGGACTACCGCGCGCGCCTCGACGCCGTGTACGTCCGGGACATCCCCGCGGACGCCATGCGTGCGGAGAAGACGCGACTGCTCGACGCGCTGTACGCCGAGTACCTGCGCGTGGCGGCGGGGCACGGCATCGCGGCCGACCGCATTGCCCTGTCGCGCGACGACGTCAACAACGCGCTGGTGTCGTCCTTCGATCTCTACCATCGTTTCGTGCCGGCGTTCGCCGAACTGCTGAAAAGGCATGACGGCGACTTCCACGCGTTCTACGACGCGGTTCGCTCACTGGCCGCGCTGCCAAGGCCCGAGCGCCATGCCGAACTCGAAACGCTGATGCTCGACGGCGAGGTCGGGACATGAGCGCGTGTCGCCGGGCTATCGCCGGCGTCGCGATCTCGCTGGCCGCGGTGATGCCGCCATCGATCCATGCGGAAACCCTCGACGCCGCCGCCGAACGGCTGCACGACGAGTATGCCGGTCCCTTCACCGCGGCGACCGGGGACGGGCTCCCGTTCCGGGTGCAGACCGAGCGCGCCGACGGCGTGGTCGGCTCCCGGGCGCAGTTCCTGCTCGAGGGCGTGCCCTTCGAGCGCTTTCTCGACGTGCTCGGCCATGCGTCGGGCTGGTGCGACTCGCTGCTGCTGCATCTCAACGTCAAGACATGCGTGCACGACGACGAGGTCGGGGATCGACTGGTGCTCTACCTGGGTCGCAAGTACTACGAACACCCGCTGGATTCGATTCGCATCGCCTTCGATTTTCGCGCCGAAGTCGCGCTCGAGGCGATGCGAACGACGCTGACCGCGGACCAGGGGCCGTACGGGACCTCGAAGTACGTCTTCGTGCTGAACGCGGTGCGCGTTGCCGCGGGCGTGTTCGTCGAGCTCGCGCTGTCCAACGATGTCGGCTATGCCGGTTCCGTCGTCGACCTGTACCTGAACACGCTGGGCCGATCCAAGATCGGCTTTACCCGGACGGGCAAGACCATCTTCGGCAACCCGCAGTACGTGCGAGGCCAGGAAGGCGCGGCCGAGCGCAACGTGGTGCGCTACCTGCTGGCGCTCAGGGTGACCCTCGAACACGCCGACACCGATTTCGACCGTCGCGCCATGGCCTGGTTCGACGCCACCGAGCGTCATCCCCGACAGTTGCGCGAACTCGATCGTGACGAGTACCTGGACATCAAGCGTCGCGAGCGCGAAAACCAGGTGGCGTTCCAGCGCGCCGCCGACCGCGGCGAGGTCATCGAACGCGTGGCGCCCGGCAAGAATCGCTAGCGCGCACGGCGCCGGCGCTCAGTGGACGCCGAAGGGCGGGTGCGGCGGGTGGCTCACAGCGCGTGCTGCTCGGTCCAGTCCTTGAGTTGTCCGAGAAAATCCAGGGCGGTCCTGCCGAATGCCGTGATCTCGTAAGCTACCGCCACCGGCCGGGTGCTGAGAACCCGGCGTTTGACCAGCTTCTGTGATTCCATTTCCTTGAGCCGCTGATCCACCATCTTCTTGCTGGCGCCGCCCAGCCGTCTCGACAGGTCGTTGAACCGGACGGGTCCGTCCTTGAGGTGCCACAGTATCGATCCCTTCCACTTGCCCCCCAGGATCCGCATGCCGCGTTCGATGGGGCAGGGTTCGAGGCAGACGCAGGGTGCGGTCTTGCGTTTCGCACCGGTTTCTCCAGCGACTGGGTGTGCCATGATCTTGCAGGTAACAAAAAGTATACTGGTTGTGTCTGGTTACCACGATACCATACCATGAAGCCAGCGGACACGACGCGGGGGCAGCATGCCGGCCCGCTCGGCACGGCGCGCTCGCCGCGCGACCATCCTTTCACGACCATCCGGAAACCGGGAATGAAACCAGGCAAAATTGAAGCGGGATCTCACTTTCCAGGCATCGAGGCCTCGTCGCTCGAGGGCAAACGGGTCGCGCTGGACGAACGTCGCGATGGCGCCGACTGGAAAATGGTGGTGGTGTATCGCGGTCGCCATTGCCCGATGTGCACCAGGTACCTCAACGCGCTGGAGACGTTTCGCAAGGAACTGTCGGACATCGGCATCGACATCGTCGCGGTGTCCGGCGACAGCCGCGAACAGCTTCAGGCGCACCTCGAGAAACTCGATGTCGGTTTTCCGCTCCTGTATGGCCTGACCATCGAGCAGATGCAGGCCCTCGGCGTGTATATTTCGCATCCGCGTTCGGAACAGGAAACGGATCATCCGTTCCCGGAGCCGGGGTTGTTCGTCGTCAACGACGAGGGTCGAGTCCAGGTCGTCGACATATCCAACAACCCCTTTTCCCGGCCGGCGCTGGATCAACTCGTGTCGGGCCTGGCCTGGATCCGAAAGCCCGATAACGACTACCCGATTCGCGGGACGTATCCGTAGTCGGCACGTGTACGGGGACGACACGGTCGATCCCGGTACTCGATTTCGCACCGGCATCCTGTCGTTCCGCAAGCGCTGACGGGGTATCCTGACCGGCACGAATAACACGCTCGCGCGACGCGACGGCGGCGCGCTTCACCCTGGCAATACGACAATGATTCTCTTCAGCACCCGCCAGCGATGGCAAACACCGCTCGTCGTTCTCATCGCCGGCTGTGTCATCGCCACCGTCGGCTTCGGCGTGCGAGCGAGTTTCGGCCTGTTTCTCGACCCCATGACCGTGGCGCGGGACTGGAGCCGCGAAACCTTCGCCCTTGCCATGGCGATCCAGAACCTGCTCTGGGGTATCGGACTGCCGCTGGCGGGCGCGCTGGCAGACAAGTTCGGGCCGGTGGGCGTGATCGTCGTGGGAACCCTGATGTACGCGGCGGGCGTGTGGGGCATGACCGCCTCGGCCGATCCGCTGATGTTTCAGCTGACCGCGGGCGTGCTCACCGGCACCGGCATCGCCTTTACCGCGTTCTCACTGGCCATGGCTTCCATGGTGCGTGTCGTCGGTCCCGAGCGACGAACCCTGGTCCTCGGCCTGGGCACCGCGGCGGGTTCCTTCGGCCAGGTATTGTTTTCTCCGCTGTCGCAAGGGTTCATCAACGCCTTCGGCTGGTCTGCCGCGCTGTTGTGGCTGGCGGGCCTGTCGCTGTTGATCATTCCGTTTGCCATTGCCCTGCCCAACAACCCCGGATTGTCGGATGATCCCGGCGCGAAACAGTCGCTGGCCGATGCGGTGCGCGAGGCGCTGGGTCACCGCGGCTACGTGCTGCTGACCATCGGCTTCTTCGTCTGCGGCTTCCACGTCGCCTTCATCACGGTGCACTTCCCGGCCTACGTGGTCGACGTGGGGCTCGACGCCTCGGTCGGCGCCTGGTCCATCGCCCTGGTCGGGCTGATGAACATCGTCGGGTCCTTTCTCTCCGGCATGTTCGGTCAACGCTACAGCATGAAGCTCGGGCTGTCGGGCATCTACTTCCTGCGTGCCATCGCCATCGCGCTACTGCTGGCATCGCCGAAAACCGGACTGGTCATCTACACGTTCGCCGGCGTCATGGGCGTGCTTTGGCTGTCCACGGTGCCGCTGACCACCGGCATCGTCGCCCAGGTGTTCGGCGTTCGCTACATGGCCACGCTGTTCGGCATCGTGTTCTTCTCCCACCAGGTCGGCAGCTTCCTCGGCGTGTGGCTGGGCGGGATGTTGTACGACCGTACCGGCAGCTACGACGGCATGTGGATTGCCGGCATCGTCGTGGGGGTCCTCGCAGCCCTCGTGCACCTGCCCATCGACGAGCGGCCGCTGCCGCGCCTGCGTGCACGGCCGGCGTGACGATGGCGTTCAACCCCGGCGGTCGACACCCGGAGCGAAACCATGACTGACTACCACCTGGCGCAGTTGAACATCGCCGAGATGAAGCACCCGCTCGATTCGCCGCCAATGGCCGACTTCGTCGCCAACCTGGCGCCGGTGAACGCGCTGGCCGATACCGCGCCGGGCTTCGTGTGGCGGTTGCAGACAGAGGACGGCGACGCGACGGCCATCGATTTCTTCGGTGGCAACGTCATCGTCAACATGAGCGTGTGGACCGACGTCGAGGCCCTGCACCGCTTCGTCTACCGCACCGCGCACGCGAAGATCATGGCGCGTCGCAAGGAGTGGTTCGAACGCATTGAAGCAGCCTACACGGTGCTATGGTGGATTGCGGCCGGCACCACGCCGAGCCTGGAAGAGGCGCAGGCGCGCCTCGACCAGCTGCGCGCGCACGGGCCGTCGCCCGAGGCGTTCACCTTCAAGCAGCCATTTCCGCCGCCGGACGAGACCTCGCGCGAGCCGATCGCGGTGATCGGCCGGCGCCGGTCGGCGTCCTGATACGTCGCCAGGGCGGGTCGGCGCCTGGTTACGTATTGCCGGTTTCGAGGTCGCCCTCGAACAATCGCTTGAACGCGTCGTACGACGGCATTTTTCTCAGTCGCCCGCCGCGGTGATCGACGAGCCCGTATCCCGGATTGATCAACTGCCACCAGTAGACGCGCTCGACCCGGCCGCCCTGCCAGGCGATGCGGTAGTAGTCGGTGAGGTAGGCCGCCTGCGTCGCCTCGTCGACGGTGGAGCGCGGGTGGCCGGAGTTGGGCGTGTAAGGCCGGGTGTCGAGCAGCGGCCAGTTGGTCTCGGTGATCCACAGGCGCCGCGCGCAGCGGTTGGAGACGGCCAGCATGGCGTCGGCGAGCCGGATCTTGCGCTCGAGGTCGAACACGCCGTACTGGCGGCCGCGGGGCGAGCCGCGCCGGTTGACATACAGCTGCGCGGCACAGGCGTCGAGGTGGTGGGGGCGGAAGTTGACCAGCGTGCGAAGCGCCACCAGCGGTTCGAAGTCGATCACCGACGAGCCGGCGATCTCGATGCCGTCGATATCCGCGAGCGCCTCGGCGGCGCGGTCCGTGAGGTCGAGGGCGTCACCGCTGTGACGGCATCCCCACTTGCTGCGATTGAAGGCATTGCCGACCTGGAAGGCCGACACGCGCGGCGCCAGCGCGCGGCCGATGTCGTTCACCTGGCGCTGCCAGCGCGCGGGATCCGCGACGCTGTCGCGGCTTTGCAGGATGTTGACGAGGAAGTCGTGCGAGGGAAATCGTTCCAGCATCGCATGGTAGCGCTCCAGCGCGTCGGCTTCCCAGCAGGGTACGCGAAACAGCAGCCGGCGGACGCCGAGCTCGGCCACCAGGTCGGCGATGGCGTCGTCGTACGTGTCGTCGGGCGTCACGCTTAGGCCGACGAAATCGACGGCGCGAGGCCGCGGCGGCGGCGTGCCCGGCAGGAAGTACCGCGCCGCGACCAGCGGACCGGCCGCGAACAGGGTCGCGCCCACCCGCGCGTACTCCGCGAGGTTGCCTCGCGCGGCGCGGGCCTTGTGCTCGGCCGGCAGCTTGTAGGGCTGGCAGGAATAGGGATCCCACCAGTCGGGCAGTCGGTCGGGGTTCACGGCGAGCGCTTCACCACGATGTCGAACACGCCGTGACCGAGGCGTACGCCGCGACGCTCGTACTTGGTCGGCGGCCGCACGCCCGATCGCGGCGCGAAGCCGTCCGCGTCGTGCGGGTTGTGCAGCAGCGGCTCGGCGGCGACGATGTCGAGTGCGAATTCGGCGTAGTCGGCCCAGTCGGTCGCGATGACCAACTCTCCGCCGGGCGCGAGTCGCTCGGCGAGTTGCCGCACGAACGGGGCCTGCAGAAGGCGTCGCTTGTGATGACGCTTCTTCGGCCAGGGATCGGGGAATAACACCAGGAAGCGGTGCACGGACGCCACCGGCAGGCAGTGACCGACGACGTGTACCGCGTCCAAATGGCTTACCCTGACGTTGCCGAGGCCGGCTTTCTCGATGCCCGCCAGCAGCTTGCCGACGCCGGGCCGGTAGACCTCGATGCCGATGAAATCGTGATCGGGCCGCGCCGAGGCCATCTCGATCAGCGCGTCCCCGTTGCCGCAGCCGATCTCGACTTCCAGCGGCGCCACGCGGCCGAACAGCGTTTGCCGGTCGACGACGGTGTCCGGCGCCAGGCCGAAGCGAGGCCACAGCGTATCCAGGGCCCGCTGCTGACCGGGCGTGATGCGCCCCTCGCGACGCACGAAGCTGCGCACCGGTCGGTGGATGGGTTCAGACGATGTCACGGGTGTAAATGTCTATCGTGTAAATCCGGGATTGATCGCGTCGACAGCCGTCGCCGGGAACCACACGGCGCGCTGCGCTCGGACGGGATCATCCGCGGCAGGCGGTCGGCGCGGCCATTCGATGCAGCGTTCGAGGCCGGAGTTTATCGGCTCGCGCCGACCGATGCGTCCCTGGTTGGCCCGGCCGGCGAGTTTCGTTCCCGGAAAACGCCGTCTGCGTAGCCCTGGATACCGGCGTCTTCGCGCGCCAGCGCGAGTCTTTTCAGTGCCCAGCAGCAGTACTCGGGATCCCGCTCGATGCCGGCCCAGCGACGGCCGAGTTTCTGAGCCACCACGGCCGTCGTTCCGCTGCCGAGAAACGGATCGAACACCCAGTCGCCGGCCTTCGAACTGGCCAGCAGGAGCTTGGCGATGAGTTTCTCCGGTTTCTGCGTGGGGTGGTCGGTATTTTCCGGCATGGACCAGAACGGTACGGTAATGTCGGTCCAGATATTCGAAGGGTGGGTGAACCTGAAATTGCCTTCCCTCTCTTCCCGCCAGTCCTTTGGCGCGCCGTTCTCGCGGTACGGCGCCATCACCTTTTTCTTCAGCTTGACGGCCTCGACATCGAAGTAATACTTGTCGCCACGGGTGCAGAACCAGATGTCCTCGGTATTGTTCTTCCAGTTGGACCGGGCGCCGCGCCCCTTCTCCCGCTCCCACGTAATGCGGTTTCTGACGCGAAAATACCGCTCGAGTATGGGTGCGATCACCACCGAGGTTTTCCAGTCGGCGCACACGTAGACGGATGCCTTTGCCTTCAGGGTCGGAGCCAGGACCGCCAGCGTACTTTCGAACCACGTCCTGTAGGCGTCGGCTTCCTGCTTCTTGAAAAGGTTTCCGTTGAAGTTCTTCGACAGGTTGTAGGGCGGATCGAGAACGAGAAGGTCGACGAACTCGCCGGGCAGGTGGCGGGCCACCTCGAACAGATCCGCGTTCAGCACGCGTCCCGCGAGCGCCTGTGGCGACGTCGGACCCGCGATCGTGGTCAGCTCGCGAGTCAGGCGCTCGATCTCTTCTGCCGAACAGGTCAGCGTCCTGTTTCTTGATGCGCGCTTTTTCATCCATCGAGTGTACGACACACGCTCGTACTGCGGGACAGGCGTCGATGGCGATACGGCGCTCTATCCGCCGCGACGCCGGTGTTTCGCGCAGCCGGGGCGCTTGCGTGGCACGCCCCGGCCCTGGTTGGCGGGCCGGGGTCAGGCCGCGCGGTCGCTGACCGCCTTGACCTCGAGAAACTCCTCGATGCCCCAGCGTCCGCCCTCGCGGCCGTTGCCGGACTGCTTGTAGCCGCCGAAGGGACTGCCGGCCACGCGGGAAGCGCCGTTGATCTGCACCATGCCGCTGCGCAGGCGCCGCGTCACGCGCGCGGCGCGCGTGTTGTCGCCGGTCTGCAGGTAGGCGGCGAGGCCGTATTGGGTGTCGTTGGCCATCTCGATGCCCTCGGCTTCGTCGTCGAAGGGCGTCATGGTGAGCACCGGCCCGAAAATCTCCTCGCGGTACAGCGTCATGTCCGGCGTCACGTCGGCGAACACCGTGGGCTTGACGAAGTAGCCGCGACCGAAGCCGTCCGGTCGGCCGGTACCGCCGGCCACCAGGCGTGCGCCCTCGTCGATGCCGGCCTGGATGAAGGCCTGCACGCGCTCGAACTGTTGTGCCGATACCAGCGGGCCGATGTGCTTGCCGCTCTTCGAGGCAAGGTCGACGGCAGCACCCGCGGCGGTCTGCGCGGCAACCTCGACCACCCGCTCGTAGATGTTTCGCTGGACCAACATGCGCGCCGGCGCGTTGCACGACTGGCCGGTGTTGTTGAGCACCATCAGCGTGCCCACCTTGGCGGCCCGCTCGACGTCGCAGTCGTCGAACAGCAGGTTGGGCGACTTGCCGCCGAGTTCGAGGGACAGACGCTTGACCGTGTCCGCGGCCGCCTTGCTCACGGCGATGCCGGCGCGGGTCGAGCCGGTGAAGGAGACCACGTCGATACCGGGGTGTTTCGACAGCGCGGCGCCGACGCCCGCGCCGTCGCCGTTGACGAGGTTGAACACGCCCGCGGGAATGCCGGCCTCGTCGACGAACTCGGCGAACAGCCTGGCGGACAGCGGCGCGACCTCGGCCGGCTTGAGCACCATGGTGCAGCCGGCGGCCATGGCGGCGCCGACCTTCAGGCAGACCTGGTTCATCGGCCAGTTCCACGGCGTGATCAGTGCCGCCACGCCGATGGGCTCGTGAATGATGCGCTGGCCGGGGGCGTCTTCGCGCAGCGAGTGCTCGAAGTCGAAGTCGGCGAGCGCCCTGGAAAATGCCTTCAGATGATCGAGCCCGGCCGCCGCCTGCTGGGTGCGCGCCATGTCGATGGGCGCGCCCATCTCGGTGGAGATGGCCCTGGCCATGTCGTCGAGTCGCCGCTCGTACACCGCGGCGAGTCGATCGAGGGCGTCGATGCGCAGCTGGCGATCGGTCCAGCCCCAGTCGCCGAAGGCGCGACGGGCCGCGGCCACGGCGTGGTCGACATCGGCGTCGGTGCCGAGGCTGATGGTCGCGACCGGGTCCTCGGTCGAAGGATCGAAGACGGGGAAGTCATTGGGGCGCGCGGGTGCGACCCAGGTCCCGTCGATGTAGAAATTCCTGAAGTCCTGCATGAAGTCATCCGTTGGTGTCGGTGAAGGGCAGTGCGTGTCAGTCGCGGGACTCTGTGCGGGCGGGGCGATGCCACGGCTGATCGAGGGTATGTCGGGGCCGGTGGCCTGAGCGTCAACCCCCCGGGCATTCGCGAGTCGATTCCGGGTTCGGGTGGGGTCCTGGTCGGGTGGATGCGTTGAGATGATCCCGATCCATCCCCAGAAAGATAAATCGACGGGGCCGGCGTGCCGCGCGCCCGTTTCGCTACAATCCGGCCACGATTCAAACGATCCGTCATACCGATGTCCGCTAGTCAACAGGAACAGGCCGCACTGCTCGTCGACACCTTCGAGATGCTCGGAGACTGGGAGGAGCGTTATCGCTTCATCATCGATCTCGGCCGGCAGATGCCGGCCCTGCCCGAGTCGGAAAAGGTCGACGCCAACAAGGTCAAGGGCTGCCTGAGCAACGTGTGGGTGGTGGCCGAGCGCCGCGAGCACGACGGCGAGCCGGTGATCGAGTTCGTCGCCGACAGCGATTCGGCCATCGTTCGCGGGCTCGTGTCCATGCTGCGAAGCCTTTACTCCGGTCAGACGCCGCGGGACATTCTCGACTTCGATATCGACGAGTTGTTCGCCCGCCTCGACCTTGCCCAGCACTTGTCCATGGGGCGGCGCAACGGGTTTTCCGAGATGGTCAAGCGCATCAGGGCGCTCGCGGCCGAGCACGTCGAGTCGCGCGGCCGCGAACGCCGCGGTGCGGGACGCGAGCAGCGGGGTGTGCTCCCTGGCCGACAGCAGCCGGTACGAGTCCTGGACGTACTGCTGCACGGTCTCGCGGCCGAGCACGCCGCGGCCTGAGGCGGCCTGCAGCGGGCATGCCCACGCTTCTGATCGTCTCGCATACGCCCTCGCCCAACACCGAGCGGCTGACCCGGGCGGTGGCCGACGGCGCGAGGGATTCTTCCATCGAGGGTGTCATCGTGGACCTGCGATCGCCCTTCGACACCGGGCCCGACCACGTTCTCGGCGCAAACGCCATCATTCTCGGCACCACCGAGAACTTCGGCTACATGAATGGCGCACTGAAGGATTTTTTCGAACGCATCTACTACCCCTGCCTCGAACCGACCCAGGGCCTGCCCTATGCCCTGTTCGTCAAGGGCGGTCTCGATGGTACCGGCGCACGGTCGAGCGTCGAGCGAATCGTGTCGGGCCTGAAATGGAAGGCGGTACAGGAGCCCCTGGTGATGAAGGGCAAGTACCGGGACGAATGGCTCGAACCGCTGCAGGCGCTCGGCATGGCGATGGCGGCGGGTCTCGAGGCGGGTATATTCTGACACCGGCGGCGGTCCCCGGGCCCGGCGCCCTCACCGGGTCGCGGCCGCTGGCACACCGATGGCACCGGCCATCGGCACCTCCCGGCTTGATTCGACGCGGCGCGCGCCGCATATTCGGGCCAGTCGACCACGATGTTTCGAGATGACACAGAACCTGTTCACGCCCAAGTTCGACGACCTGCCCGCCGAGATCCCCGTGTTTCCGCTCACCGGTGCGATTCTCATGCCCGAGACGCAGCTGCCGTTGAACATCTTCGAGCCGCGCTACCTGAGCATGATCAACGACGTGCTGTCAGGCCACCGCATCGTCGGCATGATCCAGCCCGACGCCAACGGCGACGGCGGGGATGCGCTGTGTGCGACCGGCTGCGCGGGCCGCGTGACGTCGTTCAACGAGACCGACGACGGTCGCTTCATCATCCTGCTGTCGGGCGTGTGCCGATTCGACACCGTGCGTGAAACCACCCGGGACACGGATTACCGGACCTTCGCGGTGGACTGGAGCCGATTCGGCGCGGACTACGACCTGGACCAGTCACTTCAGCGCGACGCCACGTCGCGCGAGGCGCTGCTCAAGCTGGTCGAGGCATTCGGCGCGGCGCGCAACGCCAAGGTGGATTTCGACAGTCTCGGCAAGCTCAACGACCTGCAGGTCGTCAACGTGCTGGTGTGCGGTCTCGGCTTCGAGCCGCCTTCGGTCCAGGGTCTGATCGAATCGGTCAGTCTCGAGGACCGCGCCGAGCTGTTGTCCGGCCTGATGCAGTTTGCCATCCACGAGCCGCGCGACACCGACCTGCGCAGCCACTGACCGGCATCCCGGGCGTCGCTCGCCCGCGTTACGACAGCTTCAATTCGCGCACGGCTCGCTTGAGGTCCGCGAGTTGCGCGCGGCCCGGCGGCGCGTAGACCAGCGCCGCATACTGGGCCGTGACCCGCTCGATGGTCCGCGCCTCGCCGGGGAAACGTGCCGCGGCCCGGTTACCGAGGTCGCGCGGACCTTCGTCGGGCTCGGATGCGAGTCCGGCGCGGTCCAGCTTGCGGATAAAGCGCCGGTAGTACTTTCGCGGCGTCTCGCCCTCGCGACCGGCGCCGGACAGCAGCGCCCAGGTAACCAGCATGAAGGCCGATGCGGCGGCGGTCAGCGCCAGCACCATCCAGGTCCAGTTCGGCGCCTCGACGCCGAGTCGCTGCAGTAACAGCCGCTGTTGTTCGGGCCCATAGGCCATCACCCAGGTGTTCCACTGGTGGGTGAAGGCGTCGCCGAGCAGGCGCAGGCGTCTGGCCTGGGCGTCGAGCCAATCGAGCTGCAGCAGCTCGCGAACGCGTGCGGGATCGATACCGTCTGCGAGGCCGCCGGCCGAGGCCAGCCGGCGCAGGGCATCGAGCCCCATCTCGATGCGCTCGGGTGCCACCGCGGCGGTCGGGTCGATGCGCTTCCAGCCGCGCCCGGCCACGCGAATCTCTGCCCAGGCGTGGGCGTCGTACTGCCTCACGATGTAGTAGCCGCCCGACGGATTGCGCTCACCGCCCTGGTAGCCCAGCACCACGCGGGCATCGAAACCCGCGGCGCGCATGAGAGTCGCGAAGGCGCTGGCGTAGTGCTCGCAGTAGCCGCGCCGCGTGTCGAAGAGAAACTCGTGTACCGGCCGCTCGCCGACCGCGGGCGGGGTCAGCGTGTAGTGGAACGGCTGCTCGCGAAAGTGCGAGAGGATGCGTCCCGCCACCGCCTCCGCGCCGCCGCCCGCCGCGGCGAAGGCTCGCGCCAGCGCGAGAACGTCTTCGCTCACCGACGGCGCCGCGACCCGGGACGCGGCGCGACGGGGATCGGTTCCCAGGTAGTGCGCCGGCGACGACGCGGCGCCATAGCGGGTGCGCTCACGCACGTCGCGCGGCGCGCGGGCCAATGCGAGATCGTTGATGCGGTTGGGACGTTCCACCGACACCGGCAGGTCCAGCACCGGAAGCCAACGGGTGTCTGTGGCCTCCAGGGTGATCTCGTAGCGGAACACCTCGGCCGTCTGGTCGGCCTCGAATGCCGCGTCCCGGCTCTCGCCATCCGCGCGGTGCCAGGTGCGGCCGTCGAATCGTTCCAGCACCAGGGTGCGCCAGTACAGGTCGGGTCGCGCGGGCGCGCCGCCCTCGAAATCGACCCGGAAGGCGACGGCGTCGTCCAGGTTGAGCCGGCTCACCGAACCCGGCTCGATGCGGTCGGACAAGCCGGTCACCGCCTCGCTGGTATCCGGGGCAAAGCCCCACAGGCTGCCTTCCAGGCGGGGGAAGAGCACGTAGGCGACCAGCGCGATGGGCAGTCCGAGCAGGAACACGCGCGTCGTCAGCCCGGCCGCCCGCCGTGCCGACAGGCTGCCCGGTGCGACCAGCGTGGAAAAGTTCACGATGACCAGCAACAGGCAGGCGAGTCCATAGGCCGCGCTCGCCGGCGACTGGTCGAACAGGAAGGCCGCCAGCACCACGATGGTGACGAGGATGTTGCCGAACATGGCGTCGCGAAGCGACGACGTTTCCAGCACTTTCAGGGCGGTGAAACTCACCAGCAGGGCGCTGCCCGCGGTGCGGCCGAAGATGGTCTGGTACTGAACCACCACCAGCGCCGCCATCGCCACGCTGAGCGCCGCGCGCACCAGGGTGCCGGGCGTGCGCGCGTCGCGCAGGGCGATGACCACGCGCCAGGCGAGGACGGCCACCACGACGGCCACCAGCCACGCGGGCTGTCGAAGCAGGTGGGGCACCATGGCGAGGGCGGTGGTGGCGAACAACAGGTACAGCGCGCCGGCAGAGGGCGGGCGCATCGGCGCACGCGGCGGCGCGGGCAGGCCGAAGGGCAGTTTCACGATCCGCTCCCGAACAGGGCCAGCCGTTCCAGGCAGAGATCGCGGTGGCGGTTGCCGCTACCGGTGGCGACGACGCCGTCCGGCAGTTCCAGGGCGTAGGCGAGTTGGGCGGCATCGGCGTCGAGCACCCAGCGACACAGGATGGAGACACGCGTCTCGGTGTCGCCGCCGGTGTCGCGCCATCGCAGCACCCGCTCGGAGCGTCCTTCGCCGTCGAAGACCTTCGTCTTCAGACCGGCGCCGCGGGCGCTGGCGCGCCAGTGCACCCGGCTCAGCGGATCGCCGCGCTGGTGGTCGCGCAGGGCGTCGAAATCGCCCTGGCCCGGGCGGCGACCGCCGGGCACGCCGCCCTCGCCGCCGCCATCGGCGTCCGGCAGGGACCCCGGGGGTGCCGGGCGCGGATAGACGAGCTGACGCGGCGCGCCGCGCAGCGCCCGTGTCCAGGCGCAGAACAGTCCCATCGGCCAGATGGTGACGAGCCCGATGTCGGGCAGCGGCACGAGGCCGCGACGCGTGGTCTCGAAGGGCAGTTCGATTCGCGCCTGGCCGTCCCTGGGTACGTCGAAGGCGTGCTCGCCGCCTGCGGCCCGCAGCCACACCGCGCGGCGTTCGCGTCGAAGCTCGTCGCTGGCGCTGACACTGGCGCGGGCGGTATCGCCCGCGAACACCGGACGGCCGGGCGTCGCCACCAGGCGGATACCGACGAGATTGCGCTGGGTATAGTGCATGGCCACCACGGCGATGCCGGCGAGCAGGAAGGTGAACAGGTGACCGAGACCGTTGTTGTAATTCACCGAGACCAGCAGCATGAGCAGCAGCGCGCCGCCGAACAACACGCCAAAGCGCGTGGGCAGGATGTAGACCTTGCGCGAATCCGTGCGCAGGACGGCGGCCGCGTCCGCCGATGCGTGTTCGAGCGATTCGGCCGATCCGGTCACGCCGGCATTATCGAAGCGGCACCGATTCGAGCAACCGCCGGGCGACCTGCTCGCGGTCGGCGGCGGCCAGGTTGTGGGCGAGCCGGTGGCCGATGACGGCCGGCGCGACGGCCTGCACGTCCTCGGGCAGGACCGAGTCGCGCCCGTCGAGCAGGGCGTGGGCACGGGCGCTGCGAATGACGGCCAGTCCGGCGCGCGGTGACAAGCCATTGTCCAGCCAGCTGGCGGAGCGGCTCGCCTCGAGCAGGTCCAGGACGTAGTCGGTCAGCGCGTCGCTTGCGTGCACGGTCTCGACCAGCGCCTGCAGCGCGAGCACGCCGTCGGCGTCGACGACCGGTTCCAGCGCCGCGAGCATGCGGCTGCGATCGCCACCGACGAGCAGCGCCTGCTCGCTCTCGCGGGAGGGATAGCCGATGCTCACCGTCATCATGAAGCGGTCGAGCTGCGATTCCGGCAGCGGAAACGTGCCCGACTGTTCGTGGGGATTTTGCGTGGCGATGACGAAGAAGGGGTCGGGCAGGTCGCGCGTGTTGCCGTCCACCGAGACCTGTCGCTCTTCCATGGCCTCGAGCAGCGCGCTCTGGGCCTTGGGACTGGCGCGGTTGATCTCGTCCGCGAGCACCACCTGGCGAAACACTGGCCCGGGATGAAACTCGAAGGCCTGGCGGCTGGCGTCGTAGACCGACACGCCGATGACGTCGGCCGGCAGCATGTCGCTGGTGAACTGCACGCGATTGAAGGCGAGGCCGAGCACGCGCGCCAGCGCCTGCGCCAGCGTCGTCTTGCCGACCCCCGGGTGATCCTCGATGAGCAGGTGCCCGCGCGCCAGCAGGCAGGCCAGCGAGAGACGCACGATACCCGCCTTGCCGAGCACGACCTCGTTCAGGCGCGACTGGATGGCGTCGAGTTGGCGTACCGGTTCTTGCCGGGGATGTCCCAGCAGGGAATTGAGCATAAGTTTCTCCGACCGCCGGATGGCGTGACATCGGATTCTAACCGTAGAGTCCGGCTCCGGTCAGTGCGGCGGATCGCGTTGCGGCGCACGCACGCCGGTTATTGCCGGCCTCCAGCCCATGTTCCGGGTGGTTATCTGCGTTAACATATCGTCAGGCTTCGCAGTAGAGCGTCGACGGCGCCGCGGTGGCGCACGATTCGACGCCGCAACGCAGGGGGTAACCTGGCACTGCCGGTTGGTTGTGACATGACGGACGAAGCGGCCCGACTCGCCGCGCTCGAGCGGTATGACATTCTCGATACGCCCGGCGAGGTCGCCTACGACGACATCGCGCAGGTGGCGGCCGAGCTGTGCGGTACGCCGATCGCGCTCATTTCCTTCCTGGACGCATCACGCCAGTGGTTCAAGAGCCATGTCGGGCTCGACGTGACCGAGACCCCGCGGGAGTATGCGTTCTGCGACCACGCCATTCGCGCCAGCTCGACGATGGAAGTCGCCGACGCCCGCGCCGACGAACGATTCCGGGACAATCCGCTGGTGGTCGACGAGCCGCGGATTCGCTACTACGCGGGTGTGCCGCTGGAGATGCCCGACGGTCACCGGCTCGGGACGTTGTGCGTGATCGACCGCAAGCCGCGTACGCTCCACGCCGAGCAGCGTGCGGGACTGGAGGCCCTGGCGCGCCAGGTCGTGTTGCAACTGGAACTGCGACGATCGCTTCGTGAAACCGAGCGGGCGCGCGCGGATCTCGCGCGCGAGTCCGCGCGGCGCGACGAGCAGGTGCGGGCGAGGGCGAGGGCGGAACGGTTCATGCACGACATCGTCGATGCGCTGCCGGACAGCATTGCCATCGTCGACGGCTCGGGCACCATCGTGCGTGTGAATCGTTCATGGCGGGAGTTCGCCTGCGCCAATGCCTTCTCCGGGCGCCTCGGGGAACTGGTCGAGGGCGCGAACTACCTCGAGGCCTGCCGTCGCGCCGCGCGGGCCGGAAATCACCACGGTGTCGAGATGACCCATGCCCTCGAAGGCGCTCTGTCGGGCGAGGACGTGTCCGGGTTCAGCCTCGAGTACCCCTGTCATGGCACGGGCGAAAAGCGCTGGTTCGTGGTGCGGCTGGCCTCGTTCGCCATCGGCGACGACCGCTTTGCCGTCCTCTCGCACCAGGACATCACCGGCCGCGTCCTGGCCGAGAAAGAGGTGCAGCGAATCAACAAGTCGCTGGAGGCGCGGGTCGAGGCGCGGACGCGGGACCTGGTCAGCGCCCACGATTCGCTGCATGCCAGCGAGGCCAGGTTCGGGTCGATGTTCAACAACGCCACCGCCGCGTTCGCCACCGCCAGCCGGCAGGGGCTGGTGCTGGAGGCCAACGCGGCATTCCTCGAACTCTACGGCGCCGGGCGCGACGCAGTGGTCGGCCGTGACATCCGCGAATTCGTGCATCCCGACGACCGGCAGCGCATGCATCGGCTTCGCGACCGCATGCTGGAACATGCCGCGCCCGGTTACGTGCACGAGTTGCGATTCGTGCGAGCCGACGGCCACATCCGCTGGGTGCACATCAGCGTGGCGGCCATTCGCGACGTCAACCGGGAGGTCGTGCAGACCATGGCGCTGCTGCACGACATCACGCCGGCGAAGATCGCCGAGTACGAGCGGGACGGCTTCTTCGAGTTGTCCGCCGACATGTTCGCGATTCTCGACTTCTCCGGCATCGTGCAGCGTATCAACCCGGCCTGCGCACGACTCCTGGGACTGGACCCCGGCGAGGTGGCCGGCCGCCAGTACCTGGAATTGCTGCATCCGGACGATCGCGACGAGGCACACCGGCGAATTTCCAATCTCGCCCGCGGCAACCGCAACGAAACCGATTTCGTCGATGTCCGTGTTCGCAACCAGGCCGGTGAATACCGGGAGATCCGCTGGAGCGCGGCGCCCTGGCCGGACGCCCGCCGCATGCTGGTGGTCGGGCGCGACATGACCCAGGTGCGCGACAACGAGCGCCGCCTGAGGGCGCTGGCGGCGCG